>NZ_OZ060452.1:664297-996445 GCF_964059235.1 Candidatus Tisiphia endosymbiont of Nedyus quadrimaculatus | reverse complement strand
AGAGATTGTTGGTCCTATTATCGATGAGCATGATTATCCTATTGACACAATTGTAAAAAAATCTGATGTGGAGTTTATTATTGATGGATCTGTAACTATAAGAGATGTAAATAGAGAATTAAATTGGAATCTACCTGATGATGACGCAAATACCATAGCTGGCTTAATTATCCATAAACTTGAGCGTATTCCCAATCAAGGAGAATCTATCAAGATATTTAATTTAAGTATCACTATTAACAAAAAAATAGGTAACAGACTTGATAGCATAAAGGTCATTATTCTACCAAATAAAGAATCTGAAAGTGATAAGTAGGGAATGTTCGTCTAACTGTGTCAAATAGAAAAAGATAATCTTTTAAATATATAAAATAAAGATTATTGATGTTGTAAATAGCGAAGAATGTGGATAAGTTACTATCAACTTATCCACATGTTCTTCGCGTAAAATAATAGGAAATTTGACATGAGTAAACCAATGAAACCAATTCAACTAGATAAAGTATCACAAATACTTAATCAAGATAAATGTATGGAGATCATACAAGGACTATACCAAGGCAAGCCATTACTTGGTCCAAGTGGACTGCTAACGTCTTTAGTGAAAGATTTTACGGAGCTTGCCCTAGAAGGTGAAATGGATTATCACTTACTAGAAAATAGTTTGGAACAAGGTAGTAACCGTAGAAACGGCATTAATACTAAGACTATGAAGACGGCTACAGGTTCCTTCGAACTTGAAACACCAAGAGACCGTAATGGTAGTTTTGAACCACAATTGATTAAAAAAAGACAAACTATTTTAAATGAGGAGCTGGATAATAAAATATTAGCTCTTTATGATCTTGGGACATCTTACGAAGGGATTGCTGGACACCTACAAGAGATATATGGTGTAGAGGTATCAGCTGCTACAATTTCATCTGTTACCGACAAGCTGATGCCGCAATTAAATGAATGGCGAAGTAGACCACTTGAAGCGATGTATGCGATAGTTTTTCTTGATGCTATGTTTTTTAAGGTTAGACAAGATAACAAAGTAACAACTAAAGTTGTTTATAATATTATGGGGATTGACCAAAATGGTCATAAGGATATTCTAGGATTTTATGCTTGTGAATCAGAAGGATCACATTTTTGGTTAGGTGTTCTTAACGATTTAAAAACACGTGGTATGAGAGATATATTAATAACCTGTATTGACGGGCTGAAAGGTTTTCCGGAAGCCATTAATACAGTATTTCCAAAAACTGAAATACAGCTTTGTATAGTACATCAAATTCGTAATTCTTTAAAGCATGTAGCTAGCAAAGATCAGAAATCATTTATGGTAGATTTAAAGATGATTTACCAAGCGGAAAGTAGAGATGTGGCAGAATATAACCTGCTACGACTTGAGGAAAAATGGGGTAAAAAATATCCGATGGTTATTAAATCTTGGCAACAAAATTGGGATAATCTAGCAACGTATTTTAAGTATTCAGGCGAGGTTAGAAAGCTGATTTATACCACCAATCCGATTGAGGGTTTTCACCGTCAAGTCAGAAAATATACTAAAACAAAAGGAGCTTTTACTAGTGAAAATGCTTTGTTTAAACTGGTATTTTGTGCTATAAAACAGATTACAGCTAAATGGAATATGCCAATACCAAATTGGGCAGTGACCGTTTCGCAGCTAGATATTTTCTTCCCTGATAGGTTGAATTTTAAAGTATGATATTCTATACTGACACAGTTCAGCGAATGTTCTCGATAAGTAGCCTTGGCAATTATTTACAAATATCTGCAATCTTATTCAGCATACTAGCAGTTGTTAACTCTTTATATCGTTCTGCTACTTTGTTTTTTTACCTTAGTTTCCTGTCAACATTATTGTCTTTCTTGCTATTAGTATATGGATTTATCATATCAGATTTTTCCGTGCAGAATGTCTTTCTGAATTCTAGTACATTAAAACCTCTTGGATTTAAAATTGCTGCTAGCTGGGCAAGCCATGAAGGTTCTATCCTATTATGGCTATGTTTATTACAAACTATAGGCGTTATTTATATTGCACTATTTAATAGCCGTCCAACTCGAGTCTATCACATAATTATACTAGCACTAATACAAATATTATTTGGTAGTTTTATTTATTTTACCTCTAACCCATTTGACAGCCTATCATTCCGTCCCGCCCAAGGCCTTGGTTTAAACCCTATGCTTCAAGATATTGCACTAATAATACATCCACCTATATTATATTTAGGTTACGTCTGTTACGTCGTACCTTTCACATCTGCTTGCGTAATTCTGCTCACATCTAGTTTAGACTTTGTTAATCTCAGAGCAATTAAAATATTTACCAATTTAGGAATGCTATTTTCAACCTTAGGAATAGCCTTAGGATCATGGTGGGCTTATAGAGAACTTGGCTGGGGAGGATTTTGGTTCTTTGATCCAGTAGAGAATATCTCCCTGTTACCATGGCTATCTGCTATTGCTCTACATCATTCAGTCTTGGTAACGATAAAATCTAGACAAATGAAAAATTGGACTATAACCTTATCAATCATCACTTTCTTACTTGTAGTATTTGGTACGTTTTTAGTACGTTCAAGCGTAATCACCTCAATTCACTCTTTTACATCATCACCTAAGCGAGCGGTCTATATGCTAGCAATATTTGCTATCCTTGCTATATCAAGTTTAGTTTTACTCATTCTAAAAGGTCAGAATATCGGTATCCTTCTTCCAACAAAATTAGACAAACCTAGACTTATTATTTGGGGTAGTAGCTTTTTTTTAACATCCTTAGTAGTATTACTATGTGCCACCATTTACCCCATTGTTTATTCTTTATTATACCAAGAATCTATTACCATTAGCGAAAGATTTTTTACCAATAATTTTATAATCTTTATTATTCCAACACTTCTACTAGCTGGTATTGCTCAAACAAATAATATAAGAACAAAAAACCTACTAAACTTCTTGCATAAATCAAAAAATCTCTCGAGATTTTTAGGAGAAATGAAGCCGAGTACCGCAAGCAGTACAATAGACGATTGTTCGGAGCGGAGGCGAGTTTCGAGCGAACAAGAATCACCAACTAGATTAATTTATGCAAGGAATCTACTTATCCTAGCTTTTTCTTTAGTAATAACTTTTACTAGCTCGTATCAAATTCAGTATGGTTTTATTTCAGCATGTACCATGACATTTTCTCTTTTTCTAATAATACAAAATTGTTATTACATACTAGCAAAAAGTAATTTTTTTAGAGAAAAGCTAAAAACTAATAAACCTCTTGCAAAATTCGCTTTTGCTAGGGAACTTGCAGGAGTCACAAAACCTCGACCCGCAACAGACGATGATTCCGCTACAGATTCAAGTCTAGGTGCATTGCCTAAATTACCAGCAGAAGTAGAATTATGCAAGAGGTCTAATATTGCCATGATCTTAGGACATCTAGGTTTTGGATTACTTGTTTTTACTATTACTGTTAATTCATTATTACAGAGCGAAGTAGATTTTATAGGAAAAGTTGGAGACAAGGTAGTATCAGGAAATTTTGTAGTTACACTCAGAGATATTAGAGTATCATCAGCTCAAAATTATTATCGTCAAATTGCTGAATTTTGGATTCAGGATAAACAGAATAATATCACTATCTTAAAGCCTGAAAATAGATTATATATAATAGAAAAGCAGCTATCGCAAGAAAGCAATATATATTCTTATTTAACTTATGATCTTTACGCGGTTCTAAGTAAAATTGATGATGATGTAATTCACGCAAAAATATATTACAAACCAATGATGAGTTTTATTTGGATATCTATTATGCTTATGGCTGGAGGATTCTTAATCGGATTATTGAAAAAATGACAGTTTTCTTCTTAATAAGGCATGGTGAAACTGATTGGGCATTAAACGAAAAGTATAAACTAAAAGGTGCAAGTAGAGATTTACCTTGTTTGACAGAAAATGGCACAAGAGAAGCTAACGAAGTATCTAAAGACCATAGATTAAAAAAAGCAGAAATAATTTTATCTTCTCCTTATACTAGAGCACTTCAAACTTCTGCAATTATATCAAAAAATATTAATCTAGATATTATTGTTGAATTTGATTTAAGAGAATGGCAACCGGATTTAAATTTTATGATAAAAAATCAATACGAATTAAAAAGTACCATTGAGGATTATGAAAAAAATAAAGGGGTATATCCAGCTGGTATTAGTAAAAGATGGGAATCAAAAGAGTTATTAAGTAATAGAGCAAATAATGTATTAAGAAGGTATTTAGATTATAAATATGTAATAGTTGTAACTCATAAACAAGTAATAAAAACTTGGATAAACACTATCAGAATAGATCATTGCTTTATTAATGTGTTAAAAAGCGTGCAATAATGACCCACTAAATGGGTTAATGTGCGTTGAAAAATGACCCACCTAAGAAGTGGGAAAAGTAGTACGTTATTAATCCATTATTATCAACCTATACTTCTATTATTTTCAGAATAAATAATAGGAGTATAAAATCAGAGATGTTAATAATGGAAAGTAAGAGAAAGATATTAGGACGTTATCGTCGTGGAGAAGGTATACGTTCAATAAGTAGAGAATTAAATATATCACGTAATACAGTTAGAAGTATCATTCGTACGCAAGGAGAGATTAAATCTGATTATATACGAATAATTCAACCTATACCTAAACTCGGGAAATATATTGAGAGTCTTGAGAGGATGTTGCGGGATAATAAGAATTCAAAGCCTAAAAAAACAGGGAAAGCTTTATTTGAGGAGTTAAAGATTTATGGGTATCAAGGCAGTTACTCTGCTGTTAGTCGTTATATTAACACTTGGAATGATAGAAATTTTGAGATTAATATAAAAGCTTGCGTACCTTTATCCTTTGCTCCTGGGGAAGCTTACCAATTTGACTGGAGTAGTGAGCAAGTAATATTAGCTGGAGAAATAATAAATGTTAAAGTAGCTCACTTTGTTTTGTGTTATAGCCGTAAAAAATTTATCTATATTTATCCTACTGAAGCTCAAGAGATGGTATTTGATGCACATGTTAGAGCCTTTACTTTTTTTGGTGGTAGTCCAACTAAAGGGATTTATGATAATATGAAGACTGCTGTCAGTAAGGTTTTAAAAGGCTCTAATAATAGAGAATGGAATCCAAAGTTTGAAAAGCTCTGCGCACATTATCTCATTGAACCGATAGCATGTTCTCCAGCTCGAGGTAATGAAAAAGGTAGGGTTGAGCGACAAGTACAGATTGACCGGGAACAGTTCTTTACTCCTATGCCAAAAGCTTTAACCTTGCAAGAATTAAACGATATATTAACCAGCAGATTAGTTACTTATAATAGCTCTCATAAACACCCCGAATATAAAGATAAGACTATAGATGAAGCATATCAACTAGAACGTAATTTTTTAGTATCCGTGCCTGTATTATTTAACGGTTGCAAAGAAATAGATATCAAGGTTTCTATTACTTGTTTGGCTAGATATGAAAGCAATAATTATAGCGTTCACTGTAGTTGTGCTGGGAAAATAGTACAATGTAAGATATATGCTGAACATCTAGTATTTATTTATAATGGTCAAGAGGTAGGTCGTCATAAACGGAAATTTACTAAGGGAGAAACTTGTTATGACGTCAATCATTATCTGCCAATATTAAGGTATAAACCCGGAGCATTAAGAAATGGTGAACCATTCCTTAATATGAATTTACCAGAAGAGCTCATAGAAGTTAGAAGACGTCTTGAGAGCAGCCCAGCAGGTACAAGAGATTTTGCTCATATATTATCGTATATAGCAATGGAATCCATAGAAGCAGTAGTATCAGCATGCACCCAAGCACTAAAAATAGGAACTGTTAGTAAGGAGGTAATTTTAAATATTATATTACGTAATAAAGATGAGTTAAAAGTAACAGAGCCAAGTAATTACCAAGAATATCATACTTTAAAACATATCCCGAAAGCTAATTGTGAGATATACGATAATTTTCTCAAGTTAGGAGGTAAGTAATGAACAATGTATATCAAGAATCTACTAGAGAAGATATTATAAATGTTATGAGAAAGCTAAAATTTACAGGGATGCTTGAGTCTTATGATGAAATTATATCTGATGCCATAAGGCGTAAAGAAGCCTCGAATTATATTTTACATAATTTATTAAAATCTGAACTAACAACACGAACTCTTAGGTCTATTCAAAGTAGGATTAGCGCAGCAAAGT
This sequence comes from Candidatus Tisiphia endosymbiont of Nedyus quadrimaculatus, assembly GCF_964059235.1. Taxonomy (NCBI): domain Bacteria; kingdom Pseudomonadati; phylum Pseudomonadota; class Alphaproteobacteria; order Rickettsiales; family Rickettsiaceae; genus Candidatus Tisiphia; species Candidatus Tisiphia endosymbiont of Nedyus quadrimaculatus. Next base: position 990,192 of record NZ_OZ060452.1, on the reverse strand, counting down.
TTCCTGAGAAAAAAGATATAGATAATTTCATATTTATCGATACCCCAATAAACCAAGAACAAATTATGCATCTATATAGTTGCGAGTTTATTAAAACATCTAGAAATATAATCCTAGTTGGTGGTACTGGTAGCGGTAAAACTCACCTAGCTATTGCATTAAGTACAAAAGCAGTACGAAAAGGTTATAAATCAAGATTTTTTAATCTTGTAGATCTTGCTAATCAATTAGAATATGAAAAGAACTCTGCTCAGGTAGGAAAACTAGCAGCTTCCTTGCAAAAAATAGATGTACTAGTCCTAGATGAGCTTGGTTATCTACCATTTTCTAAGAATGGCGGTCAACTTATCTTTCATCTATTATCTAAAATACATTCCAACACTTCAATTATTATTACTACTAATCTTATATTCTCAGAATGGTCACAAATATTTGGTTGTAATAAAATGACTTCAGCGCTACTTGATAGAGTTTGTCATAATTGTGATATCATTGAAACGGGAAATGAAAGTTATCGTATGAAAAAAAAACAATAGTTCTAGACTTATGTGGGTCATTTTTCAACGCTCTTCCTGGGTCATTTTTCAACGCTTATTGACAATCAAGCCAAATTTATATTTTTTGCCCAAACCGGACCAGTCTTAAGGTATCTGCGATGGGTTCTGTCGCATCAGTAAATCATGTTATAGCAAAATCATCGAAACTGAGGTTTTGGACATTATGCTGCCATTAGCATAGCAAAATTCTCAAAAGTAGATAGATTATCATTAACACCAATTATTTGTCTTTTTTGAATCATACAAACATTTTCTATACCAGTAATAGTCATTTTTGCAGAATGAAAGCTCTTAAAACCAAGCATTGGCTTTGTTCGTTTTTTGATAAACCTATGATCTTGTTCCACAAGGTTATTTAGGTATTTTTTCTGAATAACCTTAATTTCATAATCTTCAGGAACTTCTGTATTTAAATCATTAAGAGCAGCCGTATTACTACCGCTTTTATCAATTACTACTTTTTCAGGAACATTATTCTCTCTGAAGGCTTTACGAAAAAATCCAAGTGTTGCAGGCTTGTCTCTATTCTTACGTTTGCAGCAATACGGAACATTTTTGATATTTTTTTGATCACTATATCAATTTTTTCTATTGGGCAACAGATGCGACAGAACCACTTTTTATCCTACGCTGTGTTCATCTTTCACGCGATATGTAGAATTGTTACAAATGTAATGCCTAAAAACAAATGTTAAAGAATAGTGCAATATTGCACGAGCTGCCCTAAAATACTACTCTCTTCCTGTTGATTATCTTGTGATTCTAAATTATGTAATAAACCACCGTCTATTGCTAAGGCGTTTTGAGTATAATGAATTATCAAACTTAAATCTGAGTCGCAACCCATATCATAAAGTCTTTGTATTGCTATATGGTTTTTATTTGTTTCTAATAATTCTGTGACAGTAGACCAATCTTTATTTTTAAACGCCGTCGGTATCTTAAGTAATGCATCTATTTCCTGTTGTATGGTCGTATCTACTGTTTGTGCATAAGATATAGGCATAATACTTTGAGCACTATTTTTGATTAACTCTTCAACAATGCTTACTGCACCCAAATGAGCTGCTTTACACAACGCTGTACTGTTGTGTCTAGATGTAGCATTAACATTAGCGCCTCTGCAGATTAATTCTTGTACAACCTCTAACCCACTATATCCTAAATCATTAAAGGAAAACGTGCCTCTATGTGGCATATACTGAATGAACTCATGCAAAGGAGTTACTTTATCAATATCAGTAGCATTAACATCAACACCAAAATCAAGAAGTTTTTTTATCATGTCAAACCTATTGTGTCTACATGCTGCGAATAATAATTTTTCACCAATTGTTCTCTTGTCTACATACTCTAGGTTAGTTGCAGGCCTGCGATGCAAATCATCATCAGACGATGAGTCCATAATTAAGTTAAAAACATCAAGATTATTGCGTATAATTGGTATCTCTAGTAAACTTAAGCGGAAAAAGTTAACTCCTAATCCAATACACTCAGCAATTTCATCTAAGTCTCCTGATATCAGGATACCTTCTTTATTTATAGTACCTAGATCTTTAATATTTAACAAAGTTAACCTATCAATGAATCTTGCCATATTGCCTCCTGTTTATTAAAACGTTTTTTTACTAGCCAATATTTTATGAAACTTACACTATGATATAGATATTTATAAAAATAGCTATACTTAACTTGACGATGCCCTTTATACTTTTTATACGCGCGTAAAAACCACGGGACTTGCCCCATGGAGCGTTAACAACTTTAATCAACTTCTCCCATACAATCCGCATTTCCAGTCACGTCTACCATATTTTCGGGTATTATATTGCTCCAAGCACCTGAGTACATATCACCTTCTTCCCTATAATAATTATTATGCCCCCGAACCATTAATAATTTGGCATCAGAGATTATATCCTCCTGATATATAGCCTTATATTTATATACGGGGTTTTTACTAAAAACATAATCCATAATTTTTTCTACTAGTACTCCATCACCGATTCCTTTAGCTTCAAAGATATCATTTAATACTTTCCTTGCTGCGTATTTACACTCAGCTTGTTTTATTCTTTCTTCGCTACTAGCTTTTTCGTCATATACTTTATCCTATACATCGAGGGTTCATATTCCAGGAAACTGCTAATGGAGGGAGCGTTCTTTTGAAAAGCTCAATCTTAAATAAATCTACATCTTTAAATGTTGGAAGGTACTCCCTCAATGACATACAACTTAAAAATTTACAGTCTAGAACCTTTGGTTCCGTCATGTTTTCTAAACCATATTTCAATAAAGAAAGGTCTAGTTTCACTGGCAGCTGATCTTGAATTAGATATGGAGAAATTATTACATATGACACCGTATCTTTGATCATATTATGCGTATTAGTGTTATCTTGCGAAACCTTATTTTCTTCTTCTGTACCACAAGAAATGATATCAGTATTTGATTTTACGTAACTCAATTTTTGCTTTTCCTTCATATTCCCCTTTTTAAATATAATATATGATCTGTGTGGCGACAACTATAATTACCGAAAATAGACAACTATAATTACCGATTTTTTGGCAAAAAATTTAGCAGTTAAATTACATTTTTATTCTCCTTTTTATTATTCTGTTTTTCTAATTTTTTAGCCACTTGTTCCTGAGAATTTTGTTGGTTGCCTTTAGCAGTTTTAATTCTATAACTTTCAGCATTCAATTCCAAAATAGTAGAGTGATGAACTAACCGATCGATTGCAGCATTGGTAGTCATTTCGTCTTTAAAAATCTGTTGCCATTTTGAGAACACTAAATTACTGGTAATTACCACACTTCTTTGTTCATATCTCTCGGCTAGCAATACAAACAATACCTCCGATTCAGATTTCTCATACGGAATATAAGAAATATCATCAATTATTAATGCTTCAAATCGATCTAGCCTCTTGATAAACTGGTTCAGACTAAATTTATTTTTGGCAATTAATAATTCTTGCACTAAACTTGCGGCAGTAAGATATAAACATTTCCTACCACGTAAACACCACTCCCTAGCCAAAGCCATTGATAAGTGGCTTTTTCCGGTACCAGGATTACCGAAGATTAATAGATTCTCACTACGCTCAATAAAATCACCTCCACTTAAATTCTTAAGCAAACCAGGATGAAGGTTTGGTATCCTGCTAATATCAAAGTCAATTAATAACTTATTCCTTGGTAATTTTGCTGATTTAATCAGCTGCATTATAGTTCTTTGATACCTTTGCTCAAGCTCAATTTGAACTAGTTCTTGCAAATAGTCTATCGGACTTAGTTGACCTTTTATAACCTGTTCAGATATCTTTTGGTAAACATCACGTATCGCTAGTAAATTCAAGCTTTCAAGCATAGTATCTAATGTTTTACTAGTATCTAATTTACTATTGTTTATCATAACTTCCTCACGCTACTACACTGAGTAAGGAGTCATAATCTTCTAATGATGGTAAAGTAACTTTTACATCAGATACTACCACTTTAGAACTTTTAAGTAGTTCTTGTACTTCCTCATATGATGGAGCTACCTTATTATTTATCAATAGCTCTAAGGCTATCTCTACCTCACTCTCACTACCAATTGCCGCTAGTTGTAGGATTTGTAGATATTGTTTTGTACCATTTACTGGATAATGTTTTATTAACATATCATAAGCTGTTCTAAAAATGGTACTAGGAAATAAATGCTCCCGATAGTAATAATTAGCAAATGCTCTAGGTTTTCGTAATAGGCTAGTTATAATATGGCGATAATTAATTGATGCTTCCTTTTTACTATCTTTAATTTGCGGCATTGTTTGAACCAATGTCTGACCGTAATAAAGCTTTATTTCACCTTGATAAATATACGCTCTAAGAGTGTAGCCAATAAGTCTACTAGCTACAGAATAGCTGACTTTAAAGATTCGCACAGTGCTGAACTGGGAGACTTTAACCTCAATAACTATAGGGGCATAATATTTCTTGTCAGGTAGTGGCTTTAGTAATTTTATCTCTTCCTCAAGCCTATCACAGCGTCTAGAATTACGACTAGCAATTACTGCCCTAATAAAGGATTGATAATCTGCAAGCTCGGCAAAATTACTTGAGCCTCGTAACATCAATTGTTGCCTAATAGCATTCTTAAGCAAATCATGACTTTTTTCTATAGAACCATTTTCGTTACTTACTCCAGGATTATTACGACTGGGTGTTACGCCATAATGCTCCATTACTTCCTGCCAACGTTTGGTAAATATTCTTTTAGAACCACAACTTTGCGTTGCTGCTGTCAAATTATCAGTTCGATGTTCAGGGGCAACAAAACCCAAAGCCCAAACTGCCTCATCATAGCCTTTACTCAATGATTCAAAACTTTCGCTATAACAAATGTCAGCATATTCCCAACGTGAATATGGTAACATAAAATGAAATAGTAAATGATTAAATTGTTGTCCAGATATGGTAATTGCCAAATCATTCATTACCGTATAATCAGACTGACTTTGCTTACCTGCTTCTAGCTCCTGACTGAAAATCACTGCTTTTTCAACTCCATTGGTAGCTCGCCAATTACGTATTAACCGCTGTAATGTTCTCTCATGACTATTATTAAATTTGTTTGTTGTGTCCTGACTAATGAGATAGCTAAGGATAGTTTTAGCTTGAAGTCCCGGTGATTTGGACAACATATCTTCAATCGCTAACCAATCTTCTTCAAAAACGTTACTTCTGGTTTTCCAGTGTCGAATTTTTAAAGCCTCGCTTGGTATTTTGTTAGATAATAGATACTTCCTTGCAGTTTTAGAACTCATACCACTTTTAGCGGCTGCTATTCCCTTGTTATATTTGTGACTCATTTGCTTTAACCTTATTATTTGTTGAGTTGTACATGTCATCTGTGAGATTTAACCTTAGATAGTGGGGCATTTAAAAATCCCTTAATCTAATCTATTTTCACTTCAGATGTATCAAAATTTACTCACCAATTTTTCGGTAATTATAGCTGTCTATTTTCGGTAATTATAGTTGTCGCCACACATTTAGCGTACTTTTGTGAATTAGGATGCTCAATTACGTCTAATATACAATTACTTTCAATAGCCGAAATTATCTCTTCAAAACTTATCCCCCTTTCCAGTATAAGTTTTTGATTTTTTTCTGATGAAAAATTGTAAATATATTTTTTTATCATTCAATCATGGTATGACAATATATGCCTTTTGTCAACATATATCATTGTAATTGTCACTAACCGTTCACCTGAACAGATACCCATCAAGACGTACCCCCCATTTTTAGCTGGACTTCATTTTACAAAAAATTACAGTTATCCAAAACTAACCAGTTTGCTTGCGTCATTTATCTATTAAATATTTACGCCATTTATGTCATTTTTCAAAGTTGAGTTCAGCAGATTGTGTAAAAACCTTATAAATTCATTCTAGAATTATCAAAGTGAAGTTCAATTTTATCATAGACAAGTTCAATATATTGTGATTTTATCATAGACAAGTTCAATATGTATAAAAATCAAGATGGCTATGGATAATATTTCCACGATTGATGATAAAATTCTAATTGCAGAGCGTACTAAGGAAAGCATAAACACTGCTAGACTAAAAGGTAAAATACATGGTAGTCCTGCATTAGATAAAGGAAAACTTAGTTCAGCGTTCAAGCCAATTACTCCCCCTAGAAGTGGGAGTTTGTTATAGAACCGCTCAAAGCGGGTTAATATTACTTATTTTGACCTGTAAAACAGGTTAAGTTGATCAGCTCTTTTATCCTCAGATTCTTGGTTTTGAACGTATTTACGTACTACCTCTTCATTCGCTCCTACGGTACTCACAAAATATCCTCTTGCCCCAAATTTATGACCAACAAAATTTTGCTGTTTATTTGCTATATTTTGTGCTACCCATATAGAACTTTTACCTTTAATAAAACCCACAATGGTTGAAATAGAATGTTTGGGAGGAATGGATATTAGCATATGCACATGATCCTGCATTAAATATCCTTCCTCTATCTTACATTCCTTTTGACCCGCTAAACGATGCAACACTTCTTTTAACTCTTTCCTAATTAATCCAAATATCGTTTTCTTGCGATATTTGGGTGTAAAAACAACATGGTACTTACATTCCCATGTACAGTGGTTTAAACTATTATAGTTTGGCATATACATTATCCTTCTTGATTCTGCTTTGAGCGGCAAAATCATTTAGGGATATCTTTAGTATATGTCAAACTCTATGATTCCACCGCTGAAAGCGGTGGCTTAGCATTTGGGATAGTTAAATAAAACAATAATATCTTTAACCAGTTTAATTGGACTATAGCATAACCTATTGATTATGAGCAAACAATTGAAAATCTTTATCGAATTTATCAAGAACTTACGTGAAATACAAAGTACATAGTGTTATTGAGTAACTACTTAAAATATATGGTTAGATAATTATGAGCAAATTTGTCCAAGCAGATATAAGAATTATTGATAATCAGACTAGTCTGTAAATTGTAATCAGCTATTGACCCCTTTAAGGGAAAAATTGTAATGAAAATTGCCCCCCTAAATAAGTAACAATATCTCCAAAAAATTAATATTTTTAATATTTTTTTAAGGAGTTTTTAAAAGGTTGTTTATAGTGGAAACAATTGGAAGAATACGTAGAATGTATTACGTTGATGGCAAAGCAATTAAAGCAATTGCTAGAGAACTGAATATATCAAAGAATACAGTAAAAAAAGTCATTCGCAGCAATCAAACTAAATTTGAGTTAGCAAAATATAGCAAAGGTAAGCCTGTTCTTGGCAATCATCTTGAAGTACTAAATCAGCTATTAGCAGAGAATAGCAAGGAGTCGGTTCGACGTAGAATGACGGCAGCTATACCAACAGCTTCAGATATCGGGTTATACAGGAAGTTACGAATCTGTGAATCTAATTGTACGAAACTTCCGTAGAGAATACGAGGCAAGGGGCGGGCAAGTTTTTATTCCATTAAATTTTGAAGCTGGTCAGGCGTTTCAGTTTGATTGGGGAGAGGAAGAAATATGTTTAAATGGGGAGGTTACTAGAGTTAAAGCAGCGAGAATAAAGCTATGCTATAGTCGTTATTCTTTGGTAGTGGTTTATCCTAATGAGCAGCTGGAAATGGTTATGGATGCCCATGATCAAGCTTTCAAGTTTTTTGCTGGTTGTTGTAAGAATGGTATTTATGACAATATGAAGACGGCTGTCAAAAAAATATTGATTGGCAAGGATCGTATCTTTAACGAGAAGTTTATCCAAATGGTCTCTCACCATTTATTTGAGCCACTTGCCTGTAGTCCAGCATCAGGATGGGAGAAAGGACAGGTTGAGAAACAAGTAGGAGACACTAGACGTAACTTTTTTACTCCAATATTGAAAGGAGATAGTTATGAAGCTATTAACATTCAGCTAAGAGAGATGTCTATAGAGTGGGCTAAAACTAAAAGACATCCTGAATTTACAGAAAGAACGATTCTAGAAATATATGAGGAAGAGAAGGCATATTTAATAGGATATAGAGGGCAGTTTACCGGTTATAGATTACATCCAACGACCGTATCACCTTTGAGTTTAATACAATACGACAGCAATATGTATAGTGTTCCGTGTGAATATGTGGGACTTAGCGTACAGATTAAATCCTATGCTTGGCAAATAGTGATTTTACATAAAAGCAAGATTATTGCAGAGCATGTTCGTAGTTTTAAACGCTATCAGAAGAATTATAATCCATGGCACTATATAGCAGCTCTAGAACGTAAACCCGGTGCTTTACGTAATGGTGGACCGTTCAAAGAGTTAATGAGTTTGTTACCTGAGATATTTGGCAAACTACGAAATAAGTTAGAGACTTACAAGGATGGTGATAAACAATTTATAGATATCCTGCTACTTGTTAATAAGTATGGATTAGAAAAGGTAACAAATGCTTGTAACCTAACAATTGCTGCTGGCGGCTGTAGCTCTAAATTAGTTGAGCAATATTTGTTGCAACCAGCAATGAAACTAGATATCCAAGAGACTGAGTTTATTCAGCTAAAAAATCCTCCTGATGCTGATTGTAGTATTTATAGCAAGTTGCATTTAACAACGGAGGTAAATTAAATTAAATGAAAGACTTAATATTGTTATTAGATAAATTAGGTTTAGTCGGTATGAAGATGCAGTTAGCTGAGTCAAGTAATTTAACAAATGATGTCCCTACTACTAGTGTGTATGATGTGTTAAAGAAACTTCTTGAAGCAGAGTGTGAATATACTCGATGAAAATCAAGAATTGCGTTGTCGTCTTCAGGGATCTTCGGTGCTCACGTACTAAATGTACGCTCCGCTCCTCGACCCTTCGACTCCTAGCACTTCATAATTTTGATCTTCGTCTATCAACTCTTCATTTACGAGTAGTATATAAGAAGTCACGCTCGCTAGGTTATAGGTTGCAACTAGCTAAGTTCCCAACCATAAAGTTACTATCAGATACATGCCAAGCTAAATTGGTTGAAAATATTGATATACAAAAAGTGATTGATAATCATCAGAATATCATGTTCATAGGTGGTTCTGGGTCTGCAAAAACTCATCTAGCAATTGGTTTGGCGTTCACCGCCATTGAAAAAAGTTACAGGGTAAGATTTTATACTTTAAATGAATTAGCTAGCCAATTGCTTAATGCTAGAATCCATAATTATGAAAGCAAATTCATCGATTCAGTTAAGAGATTCCATCTGATTGTAGTAGATGAATTAGGCTATGTATACTCGATGAAAATCAACAATTGCGTTGTCCAAGACCTGCGGTGCTCACGTACTAGTGTACGCTGTACTCCTCGGCTTGGACACTCCTAGCACTTGTTGATTTTGATCTTCGTCTACCAACTCTTCATTTATGAGCAGTATACCAATAAAAGCCGAAGCTAGATTCCTGTTATTTGAGTTATTTGCTAAATTGTATGAGCAAACTTCAGTGATCATTACTACCCATTTGAGATTTGAAGAATGGAATGATATGTTTGGTAATGCTAAGGCAACAAAAGTAATTATCGATAGATTGACACATCATTGTCAAATCATAGAAACTGGTAATAAAAGTTTTAGAGGAGGGAAAGATGTAGATTAAAGATTAAAATAATAGACTACGGTATTAATTAAAAATTACAATGATTTTAGAAAATTCTATCTGAATTTTAACCAAAATTAACTAATTTTTTTATGTGGTTAGGGGGGGCAATAGTTTATTACAATAGGGGGGCAATAGCTGATTACAATTTACAGGAGCTACTATTTCTTTTTAGGTGGGTCAATTCTCTTTACAATTCTTGCTCTAAATACGTCAATAGTTCATTACAATTTACAGACTTAGAATTAGCTTTAGACTTTCTAGCAGGCAAAATATCATTGCTTAAATACGTGGATGTGTTACTATTACCATCTTTGGCTTACTAGATTATTTATATATAGAGATTGAGGTTCTTATGTCTAAAGATAAAGTTACCGAAGAGTCCTTACAAAAACAACTCTTTGAAGCTTTGAAAACTAATGCTCAAGTTAAAGATAAGAAAATATCTGACGTATGCGAAGTAATTGCAATGGCTACAATGGATATTCCTCAAAACCCATCATCGGATAAGCTAGATTCATATAACACTATATATAAATATCAATTAAAGAAATTAGACTTGGATATTAAAGATTTACAAAAGCTATCAACAGTAATAAATGACTCGTTTCCTGGCAATGAATATCAGGGATTAAGAAATGTTATAGATACCCATCTTGCAGAAGAACTAGCCAAAGAAGAAAACAGAATACGGCAAACCGAATTAAAAGCTGAGTTAGCTGGTAAGAGAAAAGCTTTCAATGAAGCCCCAGATTTCAAACTGGTCAAAGATTTGTTGCGTGATAAAGGGATGGCGGAGCAGAAAGCTTTTGTAGGAAAGGGAGCTAAGCAAGCAGGTTTGTCGGCTGGTTATATTGCTCAAGAAGAAGCCACCAATAATAGTTTCATTTTAAAGCAATTTTATAAAAGTCATACTGATTGTTTGGCTATAGACGATATAAATAAACGAATGCAGGCTTTGAACGATAGAAGAGACGGTGTGCAAGAGTTGATTGGTTCTAGCCTGTATCAATTACTATTATATGATCGCGCCCCTAAAGAAGAATTAGTAAAACCTGATCAGAACAATTCAAATTCACTTTTTGTTCGCTCTAAATTCTTTGACAATGTTGTGCAACTTACTGAATTTTCTAGCTCTTCACCTAATATAATGAAGGCAGATAGTAAAAAATTACAGAAACTAGAAGGGTTTGAAAAGGTAATTGCTGCTTGTCATATGTTAGGGGAGCTAGATTATCATGCTGGTAATTTGATGGTACAAGATGGTAAAACTGTAACTAAAATTGATCATGGTCGATCTTTTATAGAGTTCCATCAAGATTTTCCTGCTATGATTCAGGCAACAAATAGACATTTTGTACACTTTAACTATGCTGATGCTATTAGGCAAGGTAACTTATCATTTAGTATCGAAAAATATAGTGAATCATTGAAGCAAATGATCACGCAACTTGATGAGAGGCAAATAGAAGATATAGTGGATCAACGAATTGCTGAATTACAAAAAGCTGGCTTTAACCCTGAAGGTATTACTACAACGGCTAGATTCCAAGGTGGTAATGCTAAAGCTACACCTATTAATAATTTTGCTGATTTAAGACTATTTTATAAAGAAAATCTAAAAGAAAACCTGACTAACATGAAAGAGGTAGCAAAATCAGCAGAGATAGTGAGCAAATTTAGTAACGTCTCTCCTGCATTTAAACAAGGTCAGTGGGTAGAAGGTTTTGCTCGCTCAGGAAACCAAGATCCGGTAGCCTATGCTTCTAATTATGATATTAAAATTGAGGGAAAGAATGCTTTGCAATGGGCTCATGACAATGATTATCAAATAAAACTTCCAGCTACCCCAATTACGGAAATCGTTCAGGAACAGCAATGGCAGAAAAACACAGCAGATGGTAAATGGCAAGAGGCAGAAGTTTCGGTTACTAAAACTCGTAAGGCTACAACGAATCTAGAACCAGTAGAATATATTATACATGCAAAAGATCAGTTGAAGCTGCCACTCTCAAAATCTGAAACAGAGTTTCTTAGTTCAGCGGTTGCTTTAGAACTAACAAATGCTTCGGGCAAAACTTATCAGTCTATGGTGGAAAAATCAGTGGTAGCACAACTCAGCCTAGATCAAGGACTCAAGAAAAAAATGCACGATCAAGATCAAGCTGTTGGTAATAAATTAGTTCCTGTGATTGATAATTTTGTTGGTAAAACACTAAATAAAGAAGTAACAGCAGAACAAGTAGAACAGTTTTATGATAAGTTACTTACCCATCTTAAAGTAGAACATTATCTTACCAATAAGGATATTGCTGACATAAAGAAAGATCAGGATTATAAAAAGAATATTAAAGAAACAGCCAACTTAATAAAAACAACGACACCTGATTTAACTGGTAGCGATAAGACTTGTTACAAAGTAGCAAACTTTTGTAAAAAAATAGGATTATCTGGTTTATCAAATTATTTTATGAAGAAAATCACTCCTGACAAATTAGATAAGATTCATCAGGTAGAGAGGACGTTAACTGAAAGCATAAAAATCAATGAAATATTGTCAAAACCTAGCGGTGGTAAAGAGGGTATACAAACAAAAAGACTTGAAGCAGTTAAAAAAGTTACTCAATCTGATTTAGAAGCCAGAAAGTTAAAGCAAAGAGGTCGAGGATAAATCCTGACTTTGTCCTTTTATAGATTGTAAAAGGGAATTGTAAATATTGCATAGCATAATGCGTATTCGTACCATTTAATTAGAGAACTTAGAGTTTGTCCGCAAACTAAAATTAAGGTATGATGAAGTGAACAAAACATAGTAAAGCGCCAAAAGCAGATAATAATCGTCGTAATGATAGCTATAGAAGACAGTAATTGATGATGATGGTCGTAAGTCGTAAGTTGATGGTAGAAGTATCAGGAGATCAGGAAGGATTGACTTCAATATTGATAAAAAATAGTATGATTAGTAAAAATTTTACTAATATCTATTAGTGGATAATAAAACAGGTGTATAATGGTATTTATAGTTAGTAGAAACTCGTAAAAACAATGACAGAAAAAAAGAGTAAAAATAATATTAATTATCAACCAAAGATGTTAGTGGGTAGTGATGACTTCTATGATCTGCTAATTAATAGCGATATATTCGTTGATAAAAGTTTAATGATCAAGGAGTTATTAGAAGATAGCGGTAAGGTTATCCTCATCACTCGACCAAGACGTTGGGGTAAAAGCCTTAATATGGATATGATTAGGAGATTCTTAGAAATCGAAGTAGATGAAAAAGGCAAGCCTTTAGCTCAAGAAAAGAGAGTAAATCATAAACTCTTTACTGGAGGCATAGTAGATTTGGGCTTTGATGAAACCAAAGAGCTACAGCCTTTAAAAATATCCATTCATAAAAATATAATAAAGCGTCAAGGACAGTTTCCAGTAATATATATAAATTTTAAAGAAGTGAAGGGGAGTAATTATAAAGAAATTGTTAGTAGCATTATAGATCAAATAATAGAATTATACGAAAGATTTAATTATTTAGAACAATATATTCAAGAAGATAATAAATTTTTCAGTATTTCGCAAAAAGTAAAGTTAAAAAATTATCTAAGTGGTGATATTAATATAAGCTATTTAAAAAATAGCCTGAAGTTTTTAAGTCAAATATTGTATAAACATTTTAAACAAAAAGTATATATATTAATAGATGAATATGATACACCAATTAATAATGCATATTTAGAACTTGGACATAAAACAAAAGAGTTTGACCGAATTCTTAAGCTGTTTAGAGGAATACTTGGTAGCAGTTTAAAAACGAATCCCTACTTAGAGAAAGGAGTAATAACCGGCATTTTGCGTATTGCCAAGGCTAATTTATTTTCCGATTTGAATAATGTTACTGAATATACCTTACTTGATAAAAATTTTGCTAAGTTTTATGGATTTATCCAAACAGAAGTTGATGAGCTATTAACAAAAGTACCAACAATCATAAATACAGAACCGATTAAAGATTGGTATAATGGTTATACATTCGGTGGGGAAATAATCTATAATCCATGGTCAATTATGCAATGTCTAGCAAGTGGCGGGGAACTTGATCATTATTGGCTAGATAGTGGAGGAACAGGGCTAGTTGATAAGGCATTATTGTCAGATGAGATGCAGGAAGATTTACAGAACTTAGCTGCTGGGAGAAGTATTATCTCACCTATTACCAAACAAATAATTTTTGCTGATATCAATGAACCAGTAGGATTACTTAGCTTATTATTATTTAGTGGTTATTTAAACCCTACAGTTCAAAATTCAGAAGAAAATATATATGAATTGTCAGCACCGAATAGAGAAGTACGGTATATATATAAAGTAAGAATGCTCCAATGGGTTACCGATCAGTTAAAAATTGATAGTTCTAGATATTATTCGTTTATTAGTTTATTGCCAACAGGTAAAGTGGAGGAATTTAAAGAGCGTTTACAAGAATTGTTGCTAAATTCTACAAGTTTTCATCAAACAGGAGAGAAAAAGGCAGAATTATTTTATAGTGGCTTTATGCTAGGGCTTATTAACATGTTATCACCTAGCTACATAATAGCAAGTGAACAGGAGTCAGGAAATGGGAGGGCTGATATTATCATGATCCCAAAAGCTAGTAAAGGAGATAAGGCAATTATTATTGAGTATAAAATAGCTAAAAATAAAAAAGATTTAGCCTTAGTAGCTAAAATAGGATTGAACCAGATTATAGATAAACAATATGATACTAAGATAAAAGAACATTCTCATGTCAAAAAAATCATTAAACTTTCCATGGCTTTTTGTGGTAAAAATATGGATTTACAATATCAGGTTACAGAGCTTTAGTAATAGACTGTAAGCGTTTGAATAATCAGTAATTTTATGTCTATCGTGGTTCTGAAATTGTCCACTACGCCCCGCCACTTTGGTACAAGTTGTCGTTTTTTCAAAAATATCGAACGGGAAACGTAGGACAGGGTCTCTTTTAGTGTTTCGGAGTCCTTTTCTGATGCCTATTCTTTTAAAAACCTCTTCTATTTGCTTTAAAACCTCATCTTCCCTTATATATATTTTCTTGTTTAGGTTCTTATATCTTAAAAACATGTTATAAGTAGTTATAAGAGGGTGACTTGATAGGTTCTAGACTGAAATAGTCGTTCACAGAATAAGTACCCTCTTATCGTTAAGTTTGCTTTGAACAAATTGCAGAAGGTGCTGGAAGCAGCAGTATTGTACAATAAGATGAAGGAGATTATATCATCAATAAAATAATAGGTCTAGATGTAAGTAAAAAATGGCTTGATATATGTGTATATATGCCAAATAATAAACCAATATATCACCGTTTTGCAAATGATAATTTAGGTCATGAGGAATTTATAAAACTGACAAAAAATCAAGGAATTGAGCTAATAGTGTGTGAACCCACTGGAGGCTACGAGGCTGAAATTTGCCAAAAATTATAGTAGTAACGAATTATCAGCGATGCTTGGGATAGCTCCATATGCTCGGGATAGTGGTAGTAAACAAGGGCGAAGATTCATTAGAGGCGGCAGAAAAATACCACGAGATGCACTATATATGGCAGTACTAACAGGTAAAAATGGCTTTCAATATTTAAAAGCTTTATATGACAGACTTATTAATAATTTTAAACCTAAAAAAGTTGCGATAGTAGCTTGTATGCGTAGATTACTAGAAGTTTGCCATAAGCTTATTCAACAAAAACGTGTATTTGTTGTTAATCAATAATATTTTTTATTTATATAAAATACAGATAAAAAATATTTAATTTTTTTTAAAAGATAATTGCTATGAAGAAAGTAATAAAAATAGGTACAAGAAGAAGTCCTTTGGCTTTAGTACAGACAAATTTAGTAGTCGACCAAATTAAAATTCATTACCCAAACATAAATTGTGAAATAGTTCCAATAATTACCTCTGGTGATTTGATTAAGGATAAAAATCTGTATGATATAGGTGGCAAAGCTTTATTTTTAAAAGAAATAGAAAATGCTCTTATAAATGGCGAAATTGACTTAGCTGTACATTCCTTAAAAGACGTACCTTGCAAACTACCGTCAGAATTGATGATATGTGCTGTACTTGAGAGCGAAGATGCACGGGATGTATTTGTCTGCTTAGATTATAAATCAATAGAAGAACTGCCTTTTGCTAGTAAGGTAGGTACATCTTCAGTGCGTAGAAAAGTCCTAATACAAAGAAAAAGACCTGATTTAAAAATTGTTACTTTTAGAGGAAATGTTGATTCAAGAATAAAAAAATTAATGCAAGGGGATGTTGATGCAACCATTTTAGCTTATAGTGGTTTAAAAAGATTAGGGCTATTTGATACACAATATTGCCACTTAATAGAGACAAAGGAAATGTTGCCATCTGTAGGACAGGGTGTTATAGCGATAGAGATAAGAAAAAATGATAATAAAATGCAAGAAATATGTAATAAAATTAACCATTTTGAAACATGGGAGCTAATGCAAGCTGGAAGGGCATTTTTGGAATATTTAGATGCAGATTGTAAAACTCCTATAGCTGCTTATTCAACGTATATAGGTAATGATATTCATACAGAGTTTATGCTGTCTGATTTTGACGGTAGTAAAATAGTTTTTCATAGTGATATTTCTAATCCAAAAGATTGTAGAAATTCTGGCATACAGGCTGCAAAAGCTTTGATGTTAGATATTGACTATAGCTAAAACTTTCTTGGGTTAATTTAGAATTATTCTTAATAGCATTTCATTATTAATTCGAACTGGTTATCATTAGAAGGAATAATTTTCGTACTAGTATTGTAAATAATTGGATCATTAATTTGCTCATGACCAAACCTATTAGTCTTAAATACTGGAATTTTTAAGGTTGCTGCAAAATCAGTAAGAACAGTAATGATACTCTTACCATCACTTCCACAAGTCCCAAATATTATAGCGTTTACATGATCTAACAGCCCTGCTTGTTTTAAATGATATAAAGTACGATCTAGCTGATATGGTTTTATGTCAACATCTTCCAAAAAAAGGATCTTATCTGCTGTTTTTATTTGCCATGATGTACCTATAGATGTTTGTACAATAGTTAGATTACCACCAGTAAGATTACCTGTAACAATTTTGCTAGATTTTGCGGCAGGGTTGATTGCTGATAACCCTTTAATTTTAGCTAGAGTTTCTTTACCAGAAATTATTTTTGCTATTTTTATAAAATTCTGATGATCTCTTGTTGGATTAAATATTTCAATGATTCCATTACCATGAATTGTCTTCCATCCCCATTCTTGAGAAAAGAAAATATGTAAAGCAGTCATATCACTAAACCCTATAAAAAACTTTTCCTTTATAGGTTTTGTCATGCGTTGTAAGTCAGGAATCAATTTTGCTGAACCATATCCCCCACGAAGTGTCCATACTACGTCATTTGATTGATCCAGTAATGCGTTTTCCAAACACGATAACCTTGTTTTATCATCGGTAGAATGGAATAAGCTTTTTCCTCCAAAGCAACTATTTGGAATATCTAGTTTTAATGAAATAATATTTTTTAAATTAGATAATAATTCACTGCTTACCCCTGAAGCAGGAGCGACAACAGTAATTTTTGTATCTTTCAATAAGCTAATAAATTCCTTGTTATTTTTGTTAAAGTCTAGATTCGAAAATGCTGATAATAACATAAAAACAATTGGTAGGAGGATTATACGAATATTGATTCTCATCGGGTATAGCCTATTTATGATATGGATGGTTTTCTATTATAGTCTGAGTCCGATATATTTGTTCTAATAATATTATTTTTGCCATCTGATGGGGCATAGTCATTTTTGAAAGGCTAAGATTAATGTTTGCTTGTTCAAGAATAGTCTTATCTAAACCAAACGCACCACCAATAATAAATTGTATATTTTTACCGGATTGCAAATTATTTTCTATTAATTTTGTAAATTCATGGCTAGTATAACTTTGTCCAATAATATTTAATACTATTTTATAGGATTTTTCTTCTAAAAATTCTTTAATTAATTTGCCTTCAAATTGTTTAATTTGTTCAGGTGGTAATTTTTTTGAATAAGAAATTTCTGTAGATTTTATATTATATTTTATCAGTTTCTGATAATCTCTAGCAATTGGCTGATAATAATTATTAAGTTTGCCAACAGAAATTATTTGTATTTGTCTCATTATTTTATTATTGATTAATTAATTTGATTATACACGATAAAAGTTATCCACTAAGTAAAAATTAGTCAATGGCATCAATATTTTTTCTATTTATAATTAAGATGTTAATAAGATTTAATCAATACTTTAAGCAATTATGGTAATATATTTGTTTGTTAATAAGACATAAAATTAACTTGAACATGGATTTTACAAAATGATTATTCATTTTTTATTCACAAACTTATCCACAATGTTTTTATATTATAGAGGACTATACATAGTTATATGCAGCAATTCCAAAATTTTATATTTAATACTCCTAAATTAGGTATTTTTTATCTTGGTGGTAAGATTGAAGGATGTAGTATAGAAATACATGATGTAGTTTTCGTTGTTGGGAAATCAAATATAGATATGTCGGAGCAAATTAGAAAAAAATGGATTGGGTCGCCTAATTCTTTGCATATTGATTCTTGGTTTATAGCTGAAACTGTAGATGGTTTTAATATTCGTATTTCTGAAACAACTCCACAAACTAGAAAAAATCGTTTATTTTTTGTCAACCTTGGTTCTTATAAAAAGAACTTTTTTGGAGAATTTCATTTTATGTCCCTTATTGTTGCAGAGTCAATGCATGCCGCCATTGAAAAAGCAAAAATAAATGCACCCAAAAATGAAGAAATGCAGCATTGTGATAACATCTATGATATTGATGAATGTATCAGAATTGATAAAATTGATAATTATTATATTGTTCTTGATTACACTGGTATTGAACAAGAAAATACTGTAATCAATGGTTATCAAAAGCTGAATGGCAGTGTTGCGAACTGAATAGACTTATAGCACCCCAATTCGGGATAAGAATTAGTTAATTCTTATCCCAAATTGGCTTGAATATGTAGGTTTTAAGTCTATTCAAGTTTCTATCTTAATGTTTTTTTAGTTAGCAACCGTAAAATTATTATTCACTAAAGCTAATTTTAGTACTTCATCTATATTTGACACTGATAAAATTTCCAAGCTATTCTTTATATTCGGTGGAATATCTTTTAAATCCTTGATGTTCTCTTCAGGTATTAGTACTGTTTGTATACCCCCTCGGCTAGCAGCCAATAATTTTTCTTTTAGTCCTCCAATTGGTAACACTGTACCCCTTAGGGTGATTTCTCCAGTCATTGCCACAGTTCTTTTGACTGGTATTTTGGTCATAAGTGAAACAATAGTGGTAAATATTGCACATCCAGCAGATGGTCCATCTTTTGGAATTGCACCAGCTGGTACATGTAAATGGATATCAAGGTCTTTGTAATCTTCATACTTCAGTCCAAAATTATTAGCTCTAGAGCGGAAACAACTATAAGCTGCTTGAGCGGATTCTTTCATTACATCCCCAAGCTTGCCTGTAGTTTTAATATCTCCCTTTCCAGGGAATGACAATGCTTCAATGGTTAATAGTTCTCCGCCAACTTCTGTATAAGCAAGCCCCGTGGTACTACCTATTTGGTCTTCTTTCTCAGCTAAACCAAAATTATGTTTTCTAGCACCTAAATATTCTTCAAGATTTTCAGATAATATTGATATGCTTTTTACTTCTTTGTTACTCAGAATCCTTTGCAATACTTTTCTTGTAACAGAGCTAATTTCTCTTTCAAGCGATCTTACCCCTGATTCTTTGGTATAATATCTGATTAACTCTAAAATTGCTCCATCATCAATAGTTAGTTCATTTTTCTTCATTTGATGTAGTTTCAATTGCTTTGGTATTAAATAGTTTTTAGCAATTTGTGATTTTTCTTCTTCAACATAACCAGAAACATTAATGATCTCCATACGATCTAGTAAAGCTCTTGGCAAATTATAAGAATTGGCTGTTGCAATAAACATTACTTCTGATAAATCATATTCTACTTCTAAATAATGATCAACGAAATGGCTGTTTTGTTCAGGATCCAAAACTTCAAGTAAAGCAGATGCTGGATCGCCTCGGAAATCAGAACCCATTTTATCAATTTCATCTAATAACATAACAGGGTTATTAGTTTTAACTTTTTTAATTAAGTTTATGATTTTTCCTGGCATAGAACCAAGATATGTTTTTCTATGACCTCTAATTTCCGATTCATCTCTAATGCCGCCAAGAGCAAATTTAGTATATTTCCTACCCATTGCTTCAGCAATTGACTTGACCAGTGATGTTTTTCCCACTCCTGGAGGACCAATTAAACATAGTATAGGTCCTTTAATTTTTTTAGAGCGTTGTAATACTGCTAAATATTCAATGATGCGATCCTTGACTTTCTCAAGACCAAAATGATCCCGATCCAAAATTTCTCTAGTTTTATTTATATCAGTTTTACTATTATCAAATTTTCCCCATGGCATAGCTAATATTGTATCAAGATAGTTACGAACAACTGAGGATTCACCTGACATTTGATTCATAAGCTTTAGCTTTTTCAGTTCTGATTCGGCTTTTTCTTTTGCTTCTTTTGAAAGTTTTAAGGTCTTAATCTTTTTTTCTATATCAGAAAAGTCAGATTTATCCTGCTCAAGTTCTTTTTGTATAGCTTTCATTTGTTCGTGCAAGTAATAATCACGCTGAGTTTTTTCAATTTGTTTTTTTACTCGTAGTTGTAAAGCTTGTTCTGCTTCCATTTGAGCCATACTAGATGTTAATGTATCTATTATAGTTTTAATTCGTGTTTGAGGTTTTGTTTCTTCTAATAAAGTTTGTTTTATTAGTAATGGTGCAGTCAGATAAGAGGCTAGCACATTAGTAATATAACTAAAATTTGTCGGATCTTTGGTTATTTCATCAGCTATTGTTTCTATTATTTCTGGATTAATTTTTTTATGATTCTTGGTATATTTCATAAATAACTCAATGACAATTGATGTAGAAACTTTTAAAGCTTCCACATCAATTACCTCTTCATCTTGTAGTATGCTATATTCAGCTTCAAATGTTTCTTTATTAGTTATGTTATGAAGTTTAACCTTCTGCATTGCTTCAACAAGAATTTTTGCATTATTTTGTAATCTTACTGTTTGTATAATTTTAGCAATTACTCCTGTAGAATGGAGATCTTGAATATCTGGAGTGTCTTGATCTTGTTGTTTTTGTAACACCAATAATATATATCTATTAGTATCTGTAGATTTAGTATTAAGTAAGGCTTTTAGAGACTTTGTCCTACCGACAAATATGGGAGCAACCATGCCGGGAAATATCACCATATCTTTTAATACGAGTAGGGGTAATTTTTCTTTATTTGTCATACTAAAACCTTGAAAAATTTATATACTAAAGGGATTGTTAACTATATAATGTTGCCGTGCTGGGATTTCAAGCTACATTTAGTTTTATATATGCATTTATCACCTCAACCTTCAAATATAATATCAATAGCAAGTAATAGGGTAAAACAATATCTTCATTTGACTCCAATAGTCCAGTCTGAAACTTTAAATGAAATGCTGGGGCATAAAATTTTCTTTAAAATAGAATCGTTGCAAAAAACTGGAGCATTTAAGGTTAGAGGGGTATTAAACCATTTATTAGAGTTACAAGAACGAGAGCGTTTACTAGATAAAATTGTTGCATATAGTACAGGTAATCATGGAATTGGTCTTGCTTGGGTAGCAAAAATCCTTAATCTAAATGCAAGAATTTATTTGCCAAAAGATACTTCTCCAATTAAGCAACAAGCAGCAAGATATTACGGAGCAGAAATTATACTGACCGATACTAGGCAAGTGGCGGAAGATAGGGCAAAAGGTGACATAGAAAATGATTTCTACTATTTGCATCCTTCTGATAGCGATTCGAGTATAGCTGGGGCTGGTACTATGTGTTATGAAGCCTTGCAACAGCTAGGGTTTAGCCCAGATGCTATTTTTGCTTCTTGTGGAGGAGGTGGATTACTTTCTGGATCATATTTAGCAAAAAAATTACTGTCTCCATCCAGCTTGCTTATAGGTTCAGAGCCGGTTAATGCGAATGATGCTTTTTTATCTATTAAGCAAGGTTCAATATATAGATTTACTGATTCACCACATACTATAGCAGATGGCTTGCGTACTTTAGCAGTTTCAACACGTACATTTAATTATCTAAATAAACTTGATGATTTCTTTCTTGCTGATGAATATTCTATATATTACTGGACCGCTTGGTTAACGCATTTGCTAAAAATTGCTTGTGAACCATCATGTGCTTTAAATATGGTTGGAGTAGTTGATTGGTTAAAGAGACAATCAAAACCTAAGAGAGTTTTAGTACTTATATCAGGTGGAAACATTGATCCTGTTCTTTATCGGGAGCTTTGGAAGGGAAACTATCTATCTAATTTACCGAACCCATTAATGTAACCTGAGTTCGATATAAAACATCGGTTTAATCCCGATGTCTTCCCTACCCCTTCGCAGGGGTGACATCGTTGTGAGTCACTACAACTGTAGTACTAACTACTTTAGCATTATTGACGAATATGCCTTATATTACTAAGTTTCGTAACATCTACACTACAACTAGACCGTATAGGATTAATATCTATGCCACCACGTCTTGTATATCTCGCATAAACAGTTAATTGATCGGGAGTACAAAACTTATTAATATCACAAAAAATACGCTCAACGCATTGTTCATGAAACTCATTATGATTACGAAATGATACAAAATATTTTAATAAAGAACTATGGTCAATTTTTTTGCCTCTATAACTAATTTGTACTGATGCCCAATCTGGCTGGTTAGTAACTAAACAATTCGATTTTAACAAATTAGAATATAGCACCTCATCTACTACTTGCGTATTGTCTTCAGACAATTTTGGTAAATTTTGGCTAGTCTCAAAACTAATAATTGTTACTTCCAACTTATCCAAATTTATGCCTGAAAAGGACTGCAGCTTTGTTCCCTCATATGATTCTAAATCTTTTATAGCAACAGTCACAGGTGCTTGAAATATTAGACTTAAGTCCTTTGCAATTAATTCTTCTACTTGGTCTCCACTGTCAAACTTAGTGTTATTAAAAGAATTTAAATAAAGCTTTAGTGATTTTGATTCTATAATATTAGGCGAATCGCTACCTACCACAAACTCCAATATTTTTACTTCAGGTTTACCACTTTGACTTAGCCAAGAAACTTCATAACAATTCCAAATGTCAAAGCCATAGAAAGGCAAACAACCTACTATCTGTAGTTGACTTCTTGCAAATTCACGACTGATTGGGTATAGTAAACTATTGTCATACAAATCTGCATATTTACTTTGCTTTCCAAGTACGGTTTCAATAAACATTATTTTATCCAATAAGTCATATAGTTTGGGTGTTCTGTATCATTCAACAAATATTTGAGGCCTATAGCGATCCTTAATATAAACCAAACAAACAAGCATGCGTACAGCACCGGACCAATTAGTATTATAGTGGTTATCATAGATATTATAATACCAATAAATCCTATGCAAAAAGTACGTAATATAAAAGTGTAATGGCTAGCTAAAAGTCCATCTTTAATATCCTTATTAATATATGCAAAAACTGCTCCAATAATAGGTAATAACGGTGCAACTACTCCACACAGAAATAATATATAAATTACTATAAGGTTTGTTTTTCCTGCATTTATATATTTCTTAATCTCCTTATCCATGTTCATCTCTTTAAAATTAGCGTGTCTAACGTCATTGCGAGACCACGCAGTGGTCGTGGCAATCCATTTCTAATCACTTTTATGGATTGCCACTAAAGTGACTCCTCGCAATGACAATTAGGTAAGTCTACTAAAATTCTTAACCACTAAGTGCATTATACTACCATGTTTTATATAGTCTATCTCATTATCTGTAAAAACTTGTAATATTACTTTGATAGTCTCAACTATACCACTTTTTCTCTTTATGATACAATTAAGTTGCTCATAAGGCGTTATTTCATTACTCAAGCCGGTAATGGTGACATACTCAGAACCATCAAGTTTTAAGTCATTTACAGTAGAAGAAGAAAGAGCAAGCGGTAAAACACCCATACCCACTAAGTTTGACCTATGAATTCTTTCAAAACTTTCAGCAATTACTGCTTTTACTCCGAGTAAACTAGTACCTTTTGCTGCCCAGTCTCTTGATGAACCAGAGCCATATTCTTTGCCTGCAAAAATTACTAAAGGCACAGAATGAGCTTTATAATCCATTGCAGCATCATAGATACTCTCTTGATTACCTAGTTGGTTTATAGTTACCCCTCCTTCAATTCCGGGACACATAGCGTTTTTAATCCTATTATTGGCAAAAGTGCCTCGCATCATTACTTCATGATTGCCACGCCGTGATCCATAAGAGTTAAAATCAAGAGGTAGAATGCCCTGCTCAGTTAAATACTTAGCGGCAGGACTTGTTTTACTAATATTGCCGGCTGGAGATATATGATCAGTCGTAATAGAATTGCCAAAAATAGCTAATATTCTAGCTGATTCTATATCGTGCAAGCTACTAGATATATGTTCAATACCTTCAAAATAAGGAGGATTGTTGATATAAGTACTATCTTTACTCCAATTATAAGTATCGGTTTTAGTTACCTTAATATCTTGCCACTCTTTATCACCTAAAAATACTTCACTATATTTGTCTTTGAACATTTTAGAGTTAATAGACTGATCTATTAACTCTTTTATCTCTTGGTGGGTTGGCCAAATATCCTTAAGATATATATCCTTACCATTATGGCCTTTACCTATCACGTCAGTTTCAAGATCAATGTTCATAGTACCTGCTAGGGCATAAGCAACGACTAAGGGAGGAGAAGCCAAATAACTAGCTATTGTCAAAGGGTGTACCCTTCCTTCAAAATTCCTGTTACCAGATAACACCGAAGCAACAACAAGATTGTTCCCGGCAATAGTCTCTTCTATTTCCTGCATAAGCGGACCAGAATTGCCTATACAAGTAGTACAACCATAGCCGACAAGATTAAAACCTAAATGATTTAGATACTGGTCAAGTCCACTTTTTTTCAGATATTCTGTTACTACTTTTGAACCAGGGGCTAACGAAGTTTTAACCCATGGTTTTTTAATAAGTCCAAGTTCTACTGCTTTCTTAGCAAGCAAGCCTGCCCCAATCATCACAGTAGGATTCGAAGTATTTGTACAGCTTGTGATTGCAGCTATTACGACATCACCATGACCTATACTATATTGTTCATCAACAGGGTACTTTTTATCAATATCAACATCACCTCTAGTTAGAGAAGGTAGTTCAGTTTTAAAATTACTAGCAGCATTTTTTAGATTAACCCTATCTTGCGGACGTCTTGGACCAGCTAGGGAAGATTCTAAAGTAGATAAATCCAACTCTAATATATCAGTATATTCTGGAGTAATTATTGGATCAAACCATAATGACTGTAGCTTGGCATATTGCTCTACTAGCTTTATTCTATTTTGATCTCTAGCTGTAAAATTAAGGTATTTTATAGTCTCATTATCAATTGGGAAGAACCCACAAGTAGCACCATACTCAGGAGCCATATTTGATATAGTCGCCCTATCTGCCAATGTAAGGCAGGAAAGTCCATCTCCATAAAATTCAACAAACTTGCCGACTACATTTCTCTTTCTTAGCATTTGGGTAACTGTTAGCACCAAATCTGTAGCAGTAATCATACCATTTAAAGAACCACTTAACTTAAAGCCAATTACCTCTGGTAAAATCATTGATAAAGGTTGACCGAGCATTGCCGCCTCAGCCTCAATTCCTCCAACTCCCCAACCAAGAACTGCTAAACCATTAATCATCGTAGTATGACTATCTGTGCCAACTAATGTATCCGGATAAGCGAAAGTTACACCATCTTGTTGTTTACTCCACACAACATTGGCTAAATATTCCAAATTAACTTGATGACAGATTCCTGTTCCTGGAGGTACTACTCTAAAATTATCAAATGCTTCTTGCCCCCATTTCAAAAATTCATAACGCTCTAGATTCCGTGCTACTTCCATTTTAACATTCTTAGCAAACGCATCACTTGTTCCATAATAATCAACTTGTACAGAATGATCTATGACAAGGTCAACCGGGATCAGAGGATTAATCTTTAATGGATTACCCCCTAGTTTTTTTATAGCATCACGCATAGCAGCCAAATCAACAATAGCAGGAACTCCGGTAAAATCCTGCATTAGCACCCTAGCCGGCATAAATGGTATTTCAGCGTCGGATTTTCTAGCCTTAAGCCATTCTTTAAATAGTAATAAGTTTTCTTTACTACCAGTTAGACGAAGGACATTTTCAAATAATATCCTTAAACTATAAGGTAGACGCTTTAATTCAAGATTAATATCACTTGCCGCTTTATTTATATCAAAAATTTTATAAAGATTATCTCCTACAAATATTTCTTTAAGATAATCAGGATTCATGCCCGTTCCTCCAAATTTTTTTAATCATTAGGGTTTCACTTTAAGTATACACTTTAAAATACCTACCACTAAGCCTTTCATTTAACTTAACTTGAAAAAATAAATATTTGAAGTAAATTATATAAAAACTTTCTTAGAATCGTATAAATGCTGTCATTTGAACAACTCACTCTTATTATAGACGAAAAAACTATCTTCACTAATATTAGTATGACTTTTTTACCATCATCTATAGTTTATTTACAGGGAGCAAATGGCTGCGGGAAGACTTCACTACTTAGAATTGTAGCTAATATACAAAATCCAACAAGTGGTAATGTTTTGTATAGATCATTGAACTGTAAATATTTAAAGAAACCTTATTGTAATTATATTGGACATAATCTTGGATTAAAATCCCAAATAACTGTATTAGAGCATCTAAAATTTTGGTCTACAATTTATGATTCCCTTGAAGTTTTAGAATCTTCGATATACTATTTCAAGTTACATAATATTTTGTATGAGAAATGTTACAAGCTGTCTGCTGGTAACCAAAAGAAAGTTGCCTTAGCAAAACTCATTGCTTGCCAGTCAAATTTATGGCTATTAGATGAAGTAGAAGCAAACCTAGATCAAGAAAACAAAGAATTACTATATAACTTGATTATTTCGAAAGCAAATAATGGTGGAGTTATTGTGGCTACTTCTCACTCCAATATAGATATTCAGTCAGCACAAATAATCAATCTTAAGGATTATAATTTTTAGACCTTAGTAAGTTTTTGTAATATCGATTTAAGACTTTTACACCCAAAATCCAAACTACACAAACAACAAGAAAAACAGCCATCAGAAAACCAGCTAGATCGTTATGTACAGTATTTGGGAAAATACTGAAAGAGACAAATTGAATAATTGCTCCAGAAGATTTTCCTATTTTGTATCCAAGTACATCTACTGCTGCCTTTCCCTTAGTTTTCATTTCACTATCAAGAGGTATATATACCATTTCTTTAGTAGAATCAAACAGTGAATATTTTACGCTTTTCCCTAAAACATGCCACAAACCACCTACAAAAACAATGATCATTAATGGAGAAAGATAACTAAGACCGGTCATAATTGCCAACAGAGGTTTTTCTAGTACAACAAAGGTAAAAAACATCATACCTGATAACAGTGTTACGATAGGGGTGATCACTGCTCCCCAAAACCAACCACAAATCCTGACTAAACTACTACCTAGAAAAGAACAAATTAAAGTAAGTACTCCCGTCCAAAAAAACACCTCACCAGTGTAAGATATAAATGCTTGGGTAGAGGGATATAATTGCTTGGTTTTAGACATCCATAATCCTTCAATTAGGTTGATTGTCATGGAATATGAAATCATTAATACACAAATAATTCCTAAATATTTAGATGTAAAAATTATTTTGCTGCTGTCAACTAACCCTAGTTTTAGTATATCGGTTCTTTTGTTTTTGTATCTAATATTTTTAGTAGTTTCTATAATTTTCAATTCAACAAATCTATGTAAAATCAAACAAATCAGCCCAGAAATTATAATGATTAGCATAAACGATTTAAGGAGAATTTCTGTTTTGTCGTTAAGATGGGAAAATAGAGGTAACAAAAAATGTTCACCTTTTGCAAAATATATAATTATACTGCCAGATATTAGTAAGTTAGTTTGGCCAAATACAGAAAAAAACGAATAAAATCTTGGAGCTTCTTCAATACTGGTAATCTTATTAGCAAGTTGCCAGTATAACAGTGTAAATACAATTACTGGCCACAACTCCCCCATTATATAAAATAACACAATACTCCATTTTCCCCAAATGATGATAAACCATTTTAAATGTGGCAGTACGGTAACATAATAGGCTATTACTTCAGGATTTGGATGAAAATATTCCCGATATGGAAACAGCACAAAAGCAAATAATATGAAAAATCCCAAGAAAAAAGATACTACTATCCTAAACACTTGCTCAGTTGTCATAATATTACAAAGTTTGGAGTAAAGAATGACAAATAAGACACCCATAGGCATCTCGCCCCAAAGTTTTATAAAGCTTAAAACTTCCGTACTAATTAATGTCACTACCAAGCTATCTTTAATACTACGTACTAAATTCTGGTTAAGGAGAATACAAAACATTAGTAAAGCCATAGGTATAAACTTTACTAACTCGTTAGATCTAATAGGCCAAACAACGTGTCTAAATTTACTATTTCTAGCCCTATTCCACATATTAAAAGAAGAATTTACTGTATCCATTTTATACCCATGCTCATTTCCAAGCAACCTAAACTATAAGAAAAACCCTGTCAAGTAGTTTTATAATTTAATACAAAATCCTCTTGTGTAAAAGATATACTTCTCCTACTTCAAGAGTTGTTTTCACAACTCTTGAAGTAGGAAATTATTTAATTCTGAACAAAAGAAATTTACTAATGCTTTAAAGAAAGGTATAGTAACCTCAGTTTGATGTAAGAATAATTATTATTCTCTGCACGCTCGATGTCAATCCCCTAACAATTAGCCTTAAGTTTTAATTGCAAGGATAAAAAAGAAATAAGATAATATTAAATTTTATTTTTTAAGATTTGAGGCAAGCAATTGAGTAGTGTAGGACTAGGAGAAGGAAGTAATAAGTTATTTTTTGAATCAGAATTTGAAAGTTTAGTTTTAAAAGATCAACGTCTTAAATCAAGAGCTTTAAAGATTTTTACAGCCCTAATGGCAAAATTTACAAGCTGTATTAAAAATCTTTTTGATAATCCACAAGATCAAAGACAAGCTTATGATTTTTTTGTTAATAACAAAGTTAACAATGATCATTTAATAGAGTCGCATTTTAGGCAAACTACTGATAGAATTAACAACAATAATGATAATTTATTGCTAGTGATACAAGACAGTACGTATCTTAACTTTACTAAGCACAAAGCCAAGATTGACATTGGTAGGATAGGGAAAAATGGTAATACAGAGCAATATGGTATTATCCAACATTCCAGTTTGTGTACTACTTTAAATAATGAACCTAGTATAAAAGAGGTAGTTTTATTAATTGCTAGACTTAGTGGATACAAACATACAAAACACTCTGCTCCTCCAGGTATAAAAACTATGTGGACAGCTCTGAAAATTTTTTATTCAATCACACAAATGTTTTATTTGATGTCAACTAAAACTTAAGGCTAATTGTCAGATCTTTATAATCGGCGATGTTGCTGAAAAATTTGTTTATTGCTTCCGAAAATTGTTCAAAATTATGATAAAATTTATTATTAGTTGTAATACTGTGCATAAACTTCCATAATCTCTCAATTGGGTTAAGATTTGGACTATATGGTGGCAAAAATACTAGCTCTATTTTAGTATTTACTAGGTATTCCTTAACTTTCTTGGATTTGTGGTAACTAGCATTGTCACAGATTAAATATATTCTTTCCTTGTCACTATTCTCCTCTTCCAACCTTTGTAGAAAATTAACTATCTGCTCCCCATTTATTTTTGGGGTCTCTGTGCTTACTAATTGCAAATTGGCTAGGTTAATAGCACCAATCATGTGCTTTCTTCTCCAGCCACTGAATGTTGGTAAGGTCTTATCTTGGTTCTTTCTTATCCAACCGCACCTTGCCCTTGCTTGATACTGAGGATGAACACCATCCATAAAATATATGGCTTCCTTATCTCTGAGATTCCCTTTTAGCAAACTGTAGTTTAACTTAAATAATTCTTGCTTGTCAAAATCCAGCTTAGCCGGTACTATTTTCGGCTTCTTGTAAACAAACCCCAGTTTGTATAGTAATTTTGTTACTCCCGTTATCGTATATGTCACCCCATATTTATTCTCAATGTGATGCATGATATCTTTTGCATAAACATAATTATTTGCTTCTAGGTGAGTCACTAATTCTGTCTTCTCACCATCACTTAATTTGCTTGCGCTACCCCCATTGTCGGTATTAAGCTTATTGGCTTTTTGATAATCAACAATATGTTTTCTTATCGCTTCGTGGCTCAATAGTAGTACCTTAGCAATTTCTATATTACTATACCCATCGTCATACATCAAAACTGCCTTAATACGATCACGTATGCGTCCGTCTCGTTCTGTCTTATGACGTTCCTTCAACTTTTCTCTTTGTTCTGCTGTCAATACATTCTTACTCATAATGTCCTAAACTTTATAATATCTTTCCTATCTTTGCAACTCTTCATTTATGAGTAGTATACCAAAGAAAAAAAGCAAGAAAAATCCTTTAACTAAAAATGATAAAAAGAATAATCGTAGGTTAGCAGGAGAAAGAGTTCTGAATGAAAACGTTATTGGTATGCTAAAACGGTTCAAAATTATTGCTGACAAATATCGAAATAGACGTAAAAGATTCGGTCTTAGATTTAATTTGATCTCTGGCATTTATAATTTTGAACTACGTTAACCAGTTTCGAAAGAGGTCTAATGGTTTCCACCACAGCAAAAATATCTAGTTGATAAAGCTCACGATATTCATACAGAAGGAGTAGTACAAATATTTGATATGAAAGGTAAATTCTGTAATAAAGCAAAAGTAATCAAGGATTAAATATGCAAATAAAGACCAAATTCGATATGAGAACGGTAGATCAAATTAAAGAAATTGAGTATAATTAATATTATGAACATTTTTATTACTAATATTTGTCCAATATTATCAGCACAGGCACTTGATAATAAACGAGTCCTAAAAATGATAGTTGAGTCTGCTCAATTACTTAGTACTGCTATTTTCTGCAATAGTCAAATTGTATATCCTGATATTTATAAACCTACCCATTTGAAACACCCTTGTACTATTTGGACATCTTCAAATAGAAATAACTGGTTTTGGCTTTCTGAACATCTTATAGCTCTTTGTCATGAATATACACATCGTTATCATAAGAAACATAAAACTCAACAATTAATCAGCAACTTACTTAAATATTCTTCGCATTTAATCGACGATAATAATATGACACCATTCGTCAATTGCACTAAATCAGACTATTTACAAATTGATTTTTCTAATCACTCTAATACTTTTAAAGCATATCAGCAATACTTAACTGTAAAATGGAATAACGATATAATAAAACCAAAATGGACAAATCGTTCTATTCCAGAGTGGTATACTCAGAAATATATTCAAAATTATTAACTGATGTTACGCAGCTAACCATTCTCGCCTTTACACTGCCTAATTTTATAAAAATACTTAGTTGTTGTAAATCTTATGTCTGTTTATCGCTTTCTCTTATTCCATACTCTTGTTTTTCAAGCACTATTACTAATTATAACTTTATGATGTTTTAACTTCTTTAGTAATTAAAGATCGTATCAATGCATTAACCGCTTGCTGCTGCTCTGAACTACGAATTTTCATAAAATTCTTTGAAACCTCTATGTACATATGCTGATTTTCAACAAATACTGGCTGTACAGTATCAGCATCTTCTAAATCTTTATAAAAATACTCTATATTTTTATCTAGTGCCTTAGCAATAAGAACTAATCTACCTATTAATGCCTCTTTCGTATTTTTGTAACTGCTGCCCCGTTACTTCTACTATATCCGCCAGTTGTTGTCGTGACAATCCTTTAGCAAGTCTTAGAGAATAAATCTTTTCTCCAATAAGTTGATCGATCTTATGTAAATAGTCATTTCTTCTTGCTATCATTTTTTTAACATTGATGGTATCATATCTTAAAAGCCTTCATTATACTCTTCAAGTTTTCTAAGATTATGTTATGATAAGTTACTTAACGTGTCAATAATTTAATTTATTATTATAAAAGTAACCTTATTTTTACCTTTGATATATAACTAATAAAGCAATAAAAAAGTCGAACTTATTGATCTATATTAAAATTTAATCATTCGTTACCAAATCTATAAAAGTTTTTATAATAAGTATAGCTGCTGCATGCAGTAAATCATCGTTTTCTATATCTACTCAAGTATCCCTAGATGAAATGATTGGTAGGATTGCACCTACTAAAGATACTGACAATGGTAAATCTTCTGAACAAAGCTCTAGTAGTGATCCTGATCTGAATAATTTATAGCAATTGCTTTTTTAATCTTACATATTACTAACCATCATACCCTAAAACTCAACATTTAGTGAAGTTACAGGAAATAAAATATAACTTACAATCGTAATTGGGGTAAGGCTAAAAATAGTAACCCATCTTTAGTAAGTTGTTTAAAACCTGATCCTTAGTCCTAGACCTATATAAACTACACAGCTTAGATCCCCTTAACGGTTCTTGGCCCACAAATCCATATTATATTGTTTGCAATATTCAAACATATCAACGGTATTAGGATGGTGTATGCCAAACTCCTTAATTTGTGACTTGCCAAAAAATTTATAATTATATAAATCTTTGTTTTTACAGGCAGCTTTTGCTCCTTTTTTGTATAACTCACTTACTTGAGCAATATTTTTACTTTTATCTTTATATAAATAATGATATATAACAAACGCTTTTTTATAAGATTCTATGGCTTGCTCAAGGTTATTTTGAGTAAACAAAATATCACCTTCTATTGCATAACTGACGGCTAAATTGAAATTTTTAGAATAATTTGTTGCCTTAGGATTTATGTTTTCATGTGCTAAAAATATTGAAATAGCTTTATTAATGTATTCAGAAGCTTTATCTACTTTACCTAAACCTAATTCACTTCTTGCCATTTCTACGTAAAGATCTGCAAATATTTCATTATCCTTATACTTTGTCTTAAGCATATCATATAGCTGCTGAGCTTGAATATAGGCTTCTTGATATCTACCAAGAGAATTCAATATACTTGCTCTCAATATATAGGATCCAGAAAAGGTTAGGTCATTACTATGTACTCCATTGTTTATACGTAGCTCAATAACTTTATCTTCCCATTCTAAACTTTCCTGATATTTGCCTTGCATCTCACATAATGCACTTTTTAAATTATATATCATAGATATATCAATTTCTTGTATTACTCCTTGTTTTACTAGTTTTTCTGCTTTGTTAAGAAATTCTTCAGCTAATTTAATTTCGCCTAAAAGTATATAAGATAGAGAGATATTAATAAAAACATTAAATTTCAAGGAATAAGTAGTTTCATCATTATCAAGTTTCTCTAAAATCTTTAATGATTTAGTAAAATAAACAATAGCGTTTTCAAGATTTAACATTATATGATAATATCCTCCTATTATCATTAAATACCTAGCATAGTAAGACTTTTGAGATTCAGACATTTGCCACAATTTAAATGCCTTGTTTTTATCTTCTTGATCAAACAAATCAGCCATTTGTTGCACTTTGCTGTTATAGTTATAAGTGTTCATATATAGAGCAACTAACTCAACTCTTAAAGTAAGTATTGTGTATAAATTAATATTATATTTTTCAGAGTTACTTAAAAGAATTTCTAAATTTTCTGGTATAGTGTTGCCACTTCTCCACAAATATCCCGAATAAGTTCCTTTTGGTTTAGGTAATTTGCTAATAATATTTTCTAAATATATTTTATTATTATCACCATTTAGTTCCATTATTTTATTGCTAACTATGTCATGCATTTCAAAAATAGGGTTATCCTCGCTAGAATTAATATTACTGATTAACATAAATTTAGATAATTGATATACGTCATCATCTAAAGTATCTTTATGATCAGTAATGATGGTAAGAAGCTGTTTTGAAAAAGCTTGGTTATTTAATAAAGCTATTTTATTCAATAACTTTATTGCACTTGGTGTTAATTCTTGAATAGCCATATTAACATTCGTTGCTATTTTATCAGTCGATTGATAAATTTTCTTTTTATATTCCTCTTTATCTAAACCTTTAATTTTGTTAAGTAATTGAGCTCCCTGTACTATAAGTATTGGGTAACCACTGAAAGATCGCATTAAAAATTCGATACTGTTTTTTTCTTTATTATCCAATAAACTATTAGCCAAAGCTACGATAGTAGGCTTATCAAGTATAGGCATTGCTATAATATTAGGTAACTTTTCATTATCTTGCGAACAAAACACAACATGACCATTATGTTCCCAATCAATTAAGTCCTGTACTTTTTTATTTTCATTAACTTTTAAATTATCAAACACCAATAACCACTTATTAGTAGAAGTTAAATATGATATTACTTCTTTTTTTGCTAAAACAACTGCTTCAGATATATTAGTTTGTTTGATCATATTGAGTTGTTTAGCTAATCTGACAAATTGTTCATTAAAATCAAGGTTACAATCAAAAAACCAAATTAGATCATAATTATTTTTATTCTCATAACTATACATCCTAATTAGTTGAGTTTTCCCTATACCACTAGTACCAACTATACTTGCTTGTCTATATTTACTTAAATATTCATCAAGGATTTTAAGTTGTTGTTCATGATTGACAAAATAACTAACTGGAGTGATTAAATTAGATACTTGTTCTTGAGCAAAAGTATTACTATAAATAATTAGTAATATAAATAATGTTAAAAATTTTTTCATACACTGAGCTTCTGCATATATCTTTTATTTGACTATACCTAATTTTTCTACCATTTACAATAGATGCGATAGCATCCCCCAAGACATCGATTTATACTAATTATCTTTCAATATAGAATGAAGATGGTATAATTTAAGTTATAGAATAAAAATAAAAAAGCTAATGTCAGGTTATCAATATGTTTATCCATCAGAAACAGTTTGTCGGATGGAATTTTTGTTATAGCAGTTAACATATAGTTAGATATTAGTTATAATAATAGATAAGAAAAAAATTATATAATAGAAATATGCCGTCACCATACAGTTATGATTTACGTTCTAGAGTTATAGAACATTATGAAAAACATAAAAAAATAGCATTTACATGCGAGACCTTTAAAATTAGTCGGTCAATGCTCTATGTATGGATTAGATTAAAGAAACAAACTGGAGATATAAAGGCAAAAGAAGGATACCAAAAAGGGTATGGTCATAAAATCCCTGATTTATTAGCGTTTGGTAATTTAATAAAAGAAGATAACTCTTTAACGCTTACAGAGATAGCAAAAAAACTAGATAATACTGTAAGTATAATGACTATCAGTCGTGCATTAAAGAAACTCAATATTACTCGAAAAAAAAGACATATGCGTATAAAGAAAGAGATGAAGGAAAGCGACAAGATTTTCTCAGTGAATTAGAAAAAGTGCTGATAGAGAAACGAGTTTATCTTGATGAAGCTGGCATAAATGATAATGAATCATATGAATATGGATGGTCAATGAAAGGAAGTCGTTGTAATGGAAGTAAATCTGGGAGACGTAGTGAAAGAACAAGTTTTATTGGTGCGTTAAATCGGAATAGTTTAATCGCATCACTAGTCTTTACAGGGAGCTGTGATAGTAAGGTGTTTGAAGCTTATATAGAAAATTGTCTTGTGCCGGAGCTAAAGCTTGGACAGGTTGTCATTGCTGATAATGCAAGCTTTCACAAATCCAAAAGGGCTAAAGAATTAATCGAAAAAGCTGGCTGTAAACTAAAATTCTTACCGTCTTATTCCCCTGATTTAAATCTTATTGAACATCATTGGTTTCCGATAAAAAATAACATTAGAAAATTATTAGATAAAGGAATTTCTGTATTTGAGGCAAGTTGTAGAACATTTAAAATAATGTATGAACCTATATGTTAAGTGCTATAATAAAAGTTTTAGAGGAGGGAAAGATGTAAATTAGTAAAGAGCAATATTGTAATAAAAAAATTATCAACTGAGTATAGTGAAATATTATCTGAATCTGAATTTTAATAATGGTTAAAATCTGATCAAAAAACTATAATTCATTTAATTTTTTACTATGGTTTGGTGGGTCAATAGTTCATTACAATTTACAAACACTGCCTTAATACGATCACGTATGCGTCCGTCTCGTTCTGTCTTATGACGTTCCTTCAACTTCTCTCTTTGTTCTTTTGTCAATACATTCTTACTCATAATCTCCTAAACTCTACAA
Source organism: Candidatus Tisiphia endosymbiont of Nedyus quadrimaculatus (assembly GCF_964059235.1). NCBI lineage: Bacteria > Pseudomonadati > Pseudomonadota > Alphaproteobacteria > Rickettsiales > Rickettsiaceae > Candidatus Tisiphia > Candidatus Tisiphia endosymbiont of Nedyus quadrimaculatus. Next base: position 953,820 of record NZ_OZ060452.1, on the reverse strand, counting down.
TATCTCTCCTATCTTTGCAACCCTTCATTTATGAGTAGTATACCAAACAAAATGCTAGGCATTAAAGTTAAAAAGTATTCATATTTTTTAAGAAATAAAAATAATAAATGGTTGTAAATAGCTAATATTTTAGTTTAGTATAATTATAAGAATTAAAATAATGTGTTAGGTATTTAATGGATGATATTAGTTGTTGGCAATCAAAATTTCAATCTTGTTTGTAAATTGTAATCAGCTATTGCCCCCCTATTGTAATAAACTATTGCCCCCCCTAACCACATAAAAAAATTAGTTAATTTTGGTTAAAATTCAGATAGAATTTTCTAAAATCATTGTAATTTTTAATTAATACCGTAGTCTATTATTTTAATCTTTAATCTACATCTTTCCCTCCTCTAAAACTTTTATTACCAGTTTCTATGATTTGACAATGATGTGTCAATCTATCGATAATTACTTTTGTTGCCTTAGCATTACCAAACATATCATTCCATTCTTCAAATCTCAAATGGGTAGTAATGATCACTGAAGTTTGCTCATACAATTTAGCAAATAACTCAAATAACAGGAATCTAGCTTCGCCTTTTATTGGTACATAGCCTAATTCATCTACTACAATCAGATGGAATCTCTTAACTGAATCGATGAATTTGCTTTCATAATTATGGATTCTAGCATTAAGCAATTGGCTAGCTAATTCATTTAAAGTATAAAATCTTACCCTGTAACTTTTTTCAATGGCGGTGAACGCCAAACCAATTGCTAGATGAGTTTTTGCAGACCCAGAACCACCTATGAACATGATATTCTGATGATTATCAATCACTTTTTGTATATCAATATTTTCAACCAATTTAGCTTGGCATGTATCTGATAGTAACTTTATGGTTGGGAACTTAGCTAGTTGCAACCTATAACCTAGCGAGCGTGACTTCTTATATTCACACTCTGCTTCAAGAAGTTTCTTTAACACATCATACACACTAGTAGTAGGAACATCATTTGTTAAATTACTTGACTCAGCTAACTGCATCTTCATACCGACTAAACCTAATTTATCTAATAACAATATTAAGTCTTTCATTTAATTTACCTCCGTTGTTAAATGCAACTTGCTATAAATACTACAATCAGCATCAGGAGGATTTTTTAGCTGAATAAACTCAGTCTCTTGGATATCTAGTTTCATTGCTGGTTGCAACAAATATTGCTCAACTAATTTAGAGCTACAGCCGCCAGCAGCAATTGTTAGGTTACAAGCATTTGTTACCTTTTCTAATCCATACTTATTAACAAGTAGCAGGATATCTATAAATTGTTTATCACCATCCTTGTAAGTCTCTAACTTATTTCGTAGTTTGCCAAATATCTCAGGTAACAAACTCATTAACTCTTTGAACGGTCCACCATTACGTAAAGCACCGGGTTTACGTTCTAGAGCTGCTATATAGTGCCATGGATTATAATTCTTCTGATAGCGTTTAAAACTACGAACATGCTCTGCAATAATCTTGCTTTTATGTAAAATCACTATTTGCCAAGCATAGGATTTAATCTGTACGCTAAGTCCCACATATTCACACGGAACACTATACATATTGCTGTCGTATTGTATTAAACTCAAAGGTGATACGGTCGTTGGATGTAATCTATAACCGGTAAACTGCCCTCTATATCCTATTAAATATGCCTTCTCTTCCTCATATATTTCTAGAATCGTTCTTTCTGTAAATTCAGGATGTCTTTTAGTTTTAGCCCACTCTATAGACATCTCTCTTAGCTGAATGTTAATAGCTTCATAACTATCTCCTTTCAATATTGGAGTAAAAAAGTTACGTCTAGTGTCTCCTACTTGTTTCTCAACCTGTCCTTTCTCCCATCCTGATGCTGGAGTACAGGCAAGTGGCTCAAATAAATGGTGAGAGACCATTTGGATAAACTTCTCGTTAAAGATACGATCCTTGCCAATCAATATTTTTTTGACAGCCGTCTTCATATTGTCATAAATACCATTCTTACAACAACCAGCAAAAAACTTGAAAGCTTGATCATGGGCATCCATAACCATTTCCAGCTGCTCATTAGGATAAACCACTACCAAAGAATAACGACTATAGCATAGCTTTATTCTCGCTGCTTTAACTCTAGTAACCTCCCATTTAAACATATTTCTTCCTCTCCCCAATCAAACTGAAACGCCTGACCAGCTTCAAAATTTAATGGAATAAAAACTTGCCCGCCCCTTGCCTCGTATTCTCTACGGAAGTTTCGTACAATTAGATTCACAGATTCGTAACTTCCTGTATAACCCGATATCTGAAGCTGTTGGTATAGCTGCCGTCATTCTACGTCGAACCGACTCCTTGCTATTCTCTGCTAATAGCTGATTTAGTACTTCAAGATGATTGCCAAGAACAGGCTTACCTTTGCTATATTTTGCTAACTCAAATTTAGTTTGATTGCTGCAAATGACTTTTTTTACTGTATTCTTTGATATATTCAGTTCTCTAGCAATTGCTTTAATTGCTTTGCCATCAACGTAATACATTCTACGTATTCTTCCAATTGTTTCCACTATAAACAACCTTTTAAAAACTCCTTAAAAAAATATTAAAAATATTAATTTTTTGGAGATATTGTTACTTATTTAGGGGGGCAATTTTCATTACAATTTTTCCCTTAAAGGGGTCAATAGCTGATTACAATTTACACTTAGTTGCAACGAAGGCAATGCCTAAAGCTGTTGTTCCCCCTAAAATAGAAAAAATTGCAATTAACATTACAGCAGGATATTGCATAGGGGGTCTTACAAATTCAGTTAAATAAATCTCTGCCCCTACTATTTCTCCCATGGAAGAAATACCTTGTAGCATACGACATAGGGTAACTAGCCATGCTGCTGCTATACCTATTTGTTCATATGTCGGAAGAGTAGCTATTATAATACATGAAAGAGACATTAAAAATGTTGTAATAACAACAGTTATTTTTCGACCAATCTTATCACCTATTTGACCAAAAACGAATGCACCAACTGGTCTTAAAACAAAAACGGAACAAAATGCAAAAGCAGACTGTAATGAAGCACTAAAAGGATCAGCTTTTGGAAAAAACAACTCATTCAACAATACAGCCATGTGTACGTATAGCATCAGATCAAAATACTCTAGGAATGTACCTATCGAAAGCAACCCAACTGCTTCTTTTTGTTCTTTAGTTAGACTAGTCTGATTATCAATAATTCTTATATCTGCTTGGACAAATTTGCTCATAATTATCTAACCATATATTTTAAGTAGTTACTCAATAACACTATGTACTTTGTATTTCACGTAAGTTCTTGATAAATTCGATAAAGATTTTCAATTGTTTGCTCATAATCAATAGGTTATGCTATAGTCCAATTAAACTGGTTAAAGATATTATTGTTTTATTTAACTTGAACGCTGAACTAAGTTTTCCTTTATCTAATGCAGGACTACCATGTATTTTACCTTTTAGTCTAGCAGTGTTTATGCTTTCCTTAGTACGCTCTGCAATTAGAATTTTATCATCAATCGTGGAAATATTATCCATAGCCATCTTGATTTTTATACATATTGAACTTGTCTATGATAAAATCACAATATATTGAACTTGTCTATGATAAAATTGAACTTCACTTTGATAATTCTAGAATGAATTTATAAGGTTTTTACACAATCTGCTGAACTCAACTTTGAAAAATGACATAAATGGCGTAAATATTTAATAGATAAATGACGCAAGCAAACTGGTTAGTTTTGGATAACTGTAATTTTTTGTAAAATGAAGTCCAGCTAAAAATGGGGGGTACGTCTTGATGGGTATCTGTTCAGGTGAACGGTTAGTGACAATTACAATGATATATGTTGACAAAAGGCATATATTGTCATACCATGATTGAATGATAAAAAAATATATTTACAATTTTTCATCAGAAAAAAATCAAAAACTTATACTGGAAAGGGGGATAAGTTTTGAAGAGATAATTTCGGCTATTGAAAGTAATTGTATATTAGACGTAATTGAGCATCCTAATTCACAAAAGTACGCTAATCAACGAATGTATGTTGTTAAGTTTAATCATTATATTTATCTTGTCCCTTTCGTTACTGGAGATGACGGAACAATTTTTCTTAAAACAATTTTTCCTAATCGTAAAGCAACACAAAAATATTTAAAGGAGGTGAAGAGCTATGAAAAAAAATGATTTCTCAGAAATATTACTTGATCAAGAAGAAGAACTGCTATCTAATTCTTTTGATAATGAAGAATGGCAAACAATAAAAAACATTCAGCAAGAAAAAAAAAGAGCTTTAGAAGCAGCAAACAATTATTTACAAAAGGATATGAGAATTAATATTCGTATTTCTAGCAGCGATTTGAATCGTATCAAACAAAAAGCTGCTTATGAAGGATTACCTTATCAAACTCTTATAGCTAGTATTCTTCATAAATATTCTGCAGGACATTTATAAATTGAAGATGTGTAGCCACAAATGAATAAGCTATTATGTTGTATTTAGGTTTTGGTTTTAGTACAGTCAAAGTAAAGTTTTATTGTACCAATTAAGTTGCTACTTATATTACAAAGTAGTTAAATTATCCTAATAATTTTGTAATAATTGTGGGTGATCCATTAAAGTAATAATGCAGCCCTAATGTGACCACTAACAATTTCATATTTTGCTTTATTTCAATATTATTTAGCAAGAATATATTACAAAAACATTAAATATCCCTAACCATTCTATAATTTCTATCTTTTCCTAGGAAAGATCGTCTAATTTAGAACGCTTTTAAGTATAAGTGACAAATTTACACTTCAACCTTTGGTGTGCCACGAAGTGTAAATGAGCTAGCTGATGAAAGATCAGCCATAGAAGTGTTGACCTAGCACACTATGTATCGAGTCTTGAGCTAACTTTGGTACAAATACAAAACATATTTATCTTATACTAATTATTATCGATTAAATAGATAATAAATTAGAATTATGGTGATTAGGTAACTTGCAGAAATCGGCTAGGTTGACAACGATTTAATATGCCCTAAATTAGCCCAGGTAAGAATTTTTTGGTCTCTGGTAAGTAACGTAGCCCCATAACATTTTGCTGTAGCCACAATAATTCTATCAGTTGGATCGCCATGAAACTCATCCATAAGAGAAATACTTTCTGCAGCAATTTCTGGGGAAATATCTTTGATAGATAATCCGTTAATATTAGCTATGGATTCTAGGAAGTCTTTTATAGGTTCATAAATGTTAATACGTTTTTTTAATTTAAGCATAGCAATTTCCCATAGAGCCCAATACTAAAGATCATGCAAGGAGCGGCTGTAAATTGTAATCAGCTATTGACCCCTTTAAGGGAAAAATTGTAATGAAAATTGCCCCCCTAAATAAGTAACAATATCTCCAAAAAATTAATATTTTTAATATTTTTTTAAGGAGTTTTTAAAAGGTTGTTTATAGTGGAAACAATTGGAAGAATACGTAGAATGTATTACGTTGATGGCAAAGCAATTAAAGCAATTGCTAGAGAACTGAATATATCAAAGAATACAGTAAAAAAAGTCATTTGCAGCAATCAAACTAAATTTGAGTTAGCAAAATATAGCAAAGGTAAGCCTGTTCTTGGCAATCATCTTGAAGTACTAAATCAGCTATTAGCAGAGAATAGCAAGGAGTCGGTTCGACGTAGAATGACGGCAGCTATACCAACAGCTTCAGATATCGGGTTATACAGGAAGTTACGAATCTGTGAATCTAATTGTACGAAACTTCCGTAGAGAATACGAGGCAAGGGGCGGGCAAGTTTTTATTCCATTAAATTTTGAAGCTGGTCAGGCGTTTCAGTTTGATTGGGGAGAGGAAGAAATATGTTTAAATGGGGAGGTTACTAGAGTTAAAGCAGCGAGAATAAAGCTATGCTATAGTCGTTATTCTTTGGTAGTGGTTTATCCTAATGAGCAGCTGGAAATGGTTATGGATGCCCATGTTCAAGCTTTCAAGTTTTTTGCTGGTTGTTGTAAGAATGGTATTTATGACAATATGAAGACGGCTGTCAAAAAAATATTGATTGGCAAGGATCGTATCTTTAACGAGAAGTTTATCCAAATGGTCTCTCACCATTTATTTGAGCCACTTGCCTGTACTCCAGCATCAGGATGGGAGAAAGGACAGGTTGAGAAACAAGTAGGAGACACTAGACGTAACTTTTTTACTCCAATATTGAAAGGAGATAGTTATGAAGCTATTAACATTCAGCTAAGAGAGATGTCTATAGAGTGGGCTAAAACTAAAAGACATCCTGAATTTACAGAAAGAACGATTCTAGAAATATATGAGGAAGAGAAGGCATATTTAATAGGATATAGAGGGCAGTTTACCGGTTATAGATTACATCCAACGACCGTATCACCTTTGAGTTTAATACAATACGACAGCAATATGTATAGTGTTCCGTGTGAATATGTGGGACTTAGCGTACAGATTAAATCCTATGCTTGGCAAATAGTGATTTTACATGAAAGCAAGATTATTGCAGAGCATGTTCGTAGTTTTAAACGCTATCAGAAGAATTATAATCCATGGCACTATATAGCAGCTCTAGAACGTAAACCCGGTGCTTTACGTAATGGTGGACCGTTCAAAGAGTTAATGAGTTTGTTACCTGAGATATTTGGCAAACTACGAAATAAGTTAGAGACTTACAAGGATGGTGATAAACAATTTATAGATATCCTGCTACTTGTTAATAAGTATGGATTAGAAAAGGTAACAAATGCTTGTAACCTAACAATTGCTGCTGGCGGCTGTAGCTCTAAATTAGTTGAGCAATATTTGTTGCAACCAGCAATGAAACTAGATATCCAAGAGACTGAGTTTATTCAGCTAAAAAATCCTCCTGATGCTGATTGTAGTATTTATAGCAAGTTGCATTTAACAACGGAGGTAAATTAAATTAAATGAAAGACTTAATATTGTTATTAGATAAATTAGGTTTAGTCGGTATGAAGATGCAGTTAGCTGAGTCAAGTAATTTAACAAATGATGTCCCTACTACTAGTGTGTATGATGTGTTAAAGAAACTTCTTGAAGCAGAGTGTGAATATAAGAAGTCACGCTCGCTAGGTTATAGGTTGCAACTAGCTAAGTTCCCAACCATAAAGTTACTATCAGATACATGCCAAGCTAAATTGGTTGAAAATATTGATATACAAAAAGTGATTGATAATCATCAGAATATCATGTTCATAGGTGGTTCTGGGTCTGCAAAAACTCATCTAGCAATTGGTTTGGCGTTCACCGCCATTGAAAAAAGTTACAGGGTAAGATTTTATACTTTAAATGAATTAGCTAGCCAATTGCTTAATGCTAGAATCCATAATTATGAAAGCAAATTCATCGATTCAGTTAAGAGATTCCATCTGATTGTAGTAGATGAATTAGGCTATGTACCAATAAAAGGCGAAGCTAGATTCCTGTTATTTGAGTTATTTGCTAAATTGTATGAGCAAACTTCAGTGATCATTACTACCCATTTGAGATTTGAAGAATGGAATGATATGTTTGGTAATGCTAAGGCAACAAAAGTAATTATCGATAGATTGACACATCATTGTCAAATCATAGAAACTGGTAATAAAAGTTTTAGAGGAGGGAAAGATGTAGATTAAAGATTAAAATAATAGACTACGGTATTAATTAAAAATTACAATGATTTTAGAAAATTCTATCTGAATTTTAACCAAAATTAACTAATTTTTTTATGTGGTTAGGGGGGGCAATAGCTGATTACAAGGCTCTGTCCAAAAAACTGTGTAAATTCGAAAAAATAGGTCATTAAATTTTGTTAAGCCTATCCTCAAATTTAACCATCAAATGAGCCATAGCTTCATTCCAGTTTGGAATGGGCATAGTCCATTTTTTGGTCATATAGTCAATTGTCAAATATAAACTTTTAAAAACAGCATTATCATTAGGAAAAACCCGCTTATTATTTGTTACTTTACGCAATTGACTATTGACAGATTCAACTGAATTAGTTGTATAAATTACCTTTCTAATTGACTCAGGATACCCTAGAAAAATCATTAGATTGTCCCAATTATTATACCATGATTTGGCAATTTGTGGATATTGTTTATTCCATTTTTCTTCAAAAGATACTAAAGCTAAATGGGCTTGTTCTTCCGTTACTGCAGTATATATCGGCTTTAAATCGCTAGACAGTTGCTTCCTATCTTTATACGACACATATTTTAAACTATTTCTAATCTGATGTACAATACACAATTGATGTTCTGTTTTTGGATAAACTGCTTCTATTGCCTCAGACATACCAGTAAGATTATCGCTACAGGCAATCAGTATATCTTTTAGCCCTCTATTTTTCATTTCGGTAAAATTACCGAGCCAAAATTTTGCCCCTTCATTTTCACTGATCCATAATCCCAATATATCTTTTTTACCAGATAAATCAATTCCTAATGCAACATATACTGCCTTATTGATTATCCTTTTATCTTGCCTGACTTTTACTACTAAACAATCAAAAAATACTATCGGATATATCTCTTCTAATGGTCGACTCTGCCAAGCTTTAACCTCATCCATTACATCATCAGTAATTTGGCTGATTAAGCCTTCACTTATTTCAACACTGTATAACTCCTGTAACTGAATCTTAATATCAGATATACTCATGCCTTTAGCATATAATGATAGTACTTTATCGTCAAAACCATCAAAACGTTTCTGGCGTTTTGGTAGTATTGCGGGTTCAAAGGTATTATGCCTATCCCTTGGTACTTCTATTTCTACAGCTCCATGTTCGGAGATCAGTTTTTTGCTAGTTATACCATTACGAGCATTATCATTATCTGCACAACTGTATTTATCATAGCCTAGATGATTATTCATTTCTGACTGCAGTGCCTTCTCTATTAAACGTTTGGTCAATTCTTTTAATAAACCTCCTTCTTTCAGTATTGTACTTACATCTGTATCATTATCTATTAATAAATCTACTGCTTGCTTTATTGATTCATTAGTTTTTTTATTCATGTAATTTCCTTTTTTGTTATACTTTTATATATAACCTATTTCGAAATTTACACAGTTTTTTGGACAGAGCCGATTACAATTTACACCTTTGTCAACCCATCTCTTAAATCTGCGATAAATACTGTACCAACAACCATAATCATCAGGTAGAAGACGCCATTGGCAACCTGTTCTAACAATAAACCATATTGCTTCAATAAAATGTCTCATTTTTTCTTCATTCTTGTTGTGTATACCATTTTTTTTCTTAAAAAATGATAAAATTACTTCCCATGCTTGTTCTTCTATGTAATACTTCATATTGGTAGTTCCTTTTTTTGATAACTAGAAACTACCATTTCTTCTTACTATGGCAACTTTTTATTCCTCTTTCCTAACTATAATTTTTGTCAACAGAACCTAGTAAAGAGCAATATTGTAATAAAAAAATTATCAACTGAGTATAGTGAAATATTATCTGAATCTGAATTTTAATAATGGTTAAAATCTGATCAAAAAACTATAATTCATTTAATTTTTTACTATGGTTTGGTGGGTCAATAGTTCATTACAATTTACATACAGGGTGAGGTTCTACACTTTAAATGAACTAGCTAGCCAATTACTCAATGCTAGAATGCATAACTATGAACTCAAATTCATCGATTCAGTTAAGAGATTCAATGTTATTGTGATAGATGAACTGGGCTATGTACCAATAAAAGCCGAGGCTAGATTCTTATTATTTGAGCTGTTTGCTAAATTATATGAACAATCTTCGCTCATTATAACGACCCATTTGAGATTTGAAGAATGGGGTGATATATTTGGTAATCCTAAGGCAACAAAGGCAATTATTGATAGGATAACGCATCATTGTCAAATCATAGAAACTGGTAATAAAAGTTTCAGAGGAGGGAAAGATGTAGATTAAAGATTAAAATAATAGACTACGGTATTAATTAAAAATTACAATGATTTTAGAAAATTCTATCTGAATTTTAACCAAAATTAACTATCCCAAATGCTAAGCCACCGCTTTCAGCGGTGGAATCATAGAGTTTGACATATACTAAAGATATCCCTAAATGATTTTGCCGCTCAAAGCAGAATCAAGAAGGATAATGTATATGCCAAACTATAATAGTTTAAACCACTGTACATGGGAATGTAAGTACCATGTTGTTTTTACACCCAAATATCGCAAGAAAACGATATTTGGATTAATTAGGAAAGAGTTAAAAGAAGTGTTGCATCGTTTAGCGGGTCAAAAGGAATGTAAGATAGAGGAAGGATATTTAATGCAGGATCATGTGCATATGCTAATATCCATTCCTCCCAAACATTCTATTTCAACCATTGTGGGTTTTATTAAAGGTAAAAGTTCTATATGGGTAGCACAAAATATAGCAAATAAACAGCAAAATTTTGTTGGTCATAAATTTGGGGCAAGAGGATATTTTGTGAGTACCGTAGGAGCGAATGAAGAGGTAGTACGTAAATACGTTCAAAACCAAGAATCTGAGGATAAAAGAGCTGATCAACTTAACCTGTTTTACAGGTCAAAATAAGTAATATTAACCCGCTTTGAGCGGTTCTATAACAAACTCCCACTTCTAGGGGGAGTAATTGGCTAATTTTTTTATGTGGTTAGGGGGGGCAATAGCTGATTACAATTTACATATTTACACTTCGTGGCGCACTAAAAGGAACAACTATGAAAAATAAGGTAAGAATTTTCAGTGCCGAAGAAAAAACAAAAATAGTGCTAGAATTATTAAAAGAACCTCAGTTCGATATAAGAATTAATAATTCTTATATCGAACTGAGGTTACTTATGTCAGAACTAATGATGGTTTTATGTATTTAGCTGCTATTATAGATTGGCATAGTAAAGCCATATTGAGTTATAAATTATCAAATTCAATGGATGTGACTTTGGTAACTGATGTATTAAAGATGCCCTTAATAAATACAAAGCTCCAAAAATATTTAATAGTGACCAAGGCAGTCAATATACTAGCCATGACCATACACAGATGCTGAAAGATCATAACATTCAAATCTCAATGAACGGATTAAAGAACTAAAAGATAGTATTGATAATTATATGAATAAATATAATTATCAAAGATTTCATTCAGCTATTGGTTATAAAAAACCTATGAGTGTCTACCTTAATTATATGCAAAACTACATGCAAATCACTGCTTAATAAATGCAAAATAGGAAACAAAATTATCTTTTTTTTGTGTTGATTTTTCAGTCCATTATACCAAACCGATGCTGGGGTTTAAGAGTTTTCGCTCTGCTACTATTACTGGTATAGAAAATATTCGTATGATTCAAAAAAGACAAATTACTGGAGCTAATAATAATTTTGCTACTTTTGAGCATTTTGTTATGCTCATGGCATCATAATGTCCAAAATCCAAAGTTTTACGATTTTCGCTAGACCACGATTTACAAATGCGACAGAACCGTCTAATGACTAATATTACCAACACTCATTGATAGGCTGGCTGAAACGAATTTCTCTAAATCACCATCAAGTATACCCTTAGTATCAGAAGTTTCATGGTTGGTACGTAAATCCTTAACCATCTGATAAGGCTGTAATACATAAGATCTTATTTGATGTCCCCAACCATTTTCAGTCTTGGATGCATTTTGTTCATTAATATCATCGGTACGTTTTTTTAACTCTGACTCATAAAGCCTTGCTTTAAGCATTTTCATAGCTTGTGCTTTGTTTTTATGCTGCGATCTATCATTTTGGCACTGGGTTACGATATTAGTCGGTAAGTGGGTAATCCTTACTGCAGAATCAGTAGTATTTACATGTTGTCCCCCAGCACCGGAAGACCTATAAGTATCAATTCTAAGATCTTTTTCATCTATTGTAATGGAAATATCATCATCAATTTCTGGATATACCCAACTGCTAGCAAAACTAGTCATCCTTTTACCTGCGGCATTAAAAGGTGATATCCTAACTAGCCTATGCACACCAGATTCTGTTCTAAACCAACCATATGCTTGGTAGCCATTAATTTTAATAGTACATGATTTTATTCCAGCTTCTTCGCCATTAATAAGATGAATAATTTCACTTTTAAAACCCAGCCTTTCTGCAAAGCGTAAATACATACGCATCATAATTGATGCCCAATCGTGGCTTTCTGTTCCTCCAGCTCCAGCGTTGATTTCTAGAAAGCAATTATTACTGTCAAATTCTCCAGAAAATAAACATTCAGTCTCAAATTTTCCGGCAATAATAGATAGCTTCCCTAAATCTTCTTGAACTTGCTGCAAAACTTGTTGATCATTTTCAATAAATGCCAAATCCTCAAGTTCTAAACATTCCGTAAGATTAGACTGAAGTTGTTTAAACGAGTTAAGCTTGATATCTAGAAGTCTTTTTTCTTTTAGAATACTCGAGGCCTTCTCTTGATTATTCCACAGATCCGGATCTTCTGATATATTTTCTAGCTCTAAAAGCCTTTTGGTTGCGTTATCGAAATCAAAGCGACCTCCTGAGCAGTTCTAAAGACTGTTCAATTTTTTTTACATAATGTTCAATTTCAGCACGCATTATTAATTTTCCTACTATAAAATGGAATTTTATTATATAAAGATAAAACTTCTTTCTAATTTTAACATTATACCAAATATACCATGAATAATCAAAACTTTATCAGAAATTTTTCAATCATCGCTCATATTGATCATGGTAAGTCTACTCTAGCAGATAGATTAATTGAATATTGTGGGGGGCTGGCAACTCGAGAAATGAGTCATCAGGTACTTGACTCAATGGACATAGAAAAAGAACGTGGTATCACTATCAAAGCACAGACTGTTAGATTAACCTACAAAGCAAAAGATGGTAATACATACTATCTAAACCTAATGGATACTCCTGGTCATGTGGATTTCTCTTATGAGGTGAGTAGATCGTTAGCTGCTTGTGAAGGTTCTTTGTTAGTAGTGGATAGTAGCCAAGGTGTTGAGGCACAAACTCTAGCAAATGTTTATCAAGCGATCGATAATAATCATGAAATTATTCCAGTCCTAAATAAAATTGATCTACCAGCTGCTGATCCTGATAAAGTTAAGCAACAGATAGAGGATGTAATTGGTATAGATGCAAGCGATGCATTATTGATTTCTGCAAAAAGTGGTATAGGAATAGAGGAGGTACTTGAAGCAATTGTTAATAGGCTGCCATGTCCAAGAATTAATCAAACAGACATTTTAAAAGCATTACTGGTTGATAGTTGGTACGATTCTTACCTAGGGGTAGTAATTTTAGTTAGAGTTATCGATGGAGTTTTACGCAAGAATATGCGTATTAAAATGATGGCTACCAATTCTAGTTATAATGTTGAAAATGTTGGGTATTTTACTCCTAGAAAACATATATCAGATATTTTATACCCAGGAGAAATAGGCTTCTTTACTGCTTCAATAAAACAAGTTGCTGATTGTAAAGTTGGGGACACAATAACTGACGAGAAAAGACCTTGTAAGGAATCTTTGCCTGGTTTTAAACCGCATTTACCGGTAGTGTTTTGTGGTTTATATCCTTCAGATGCTTCTCAATTTGAGCATTTAAAAGATTCTTTAGCTAAATTAAAACTTAACGATGCTAGCTTTGAATTTGAAGCAGAGAGTTCAACAGCCTTAGGTTTTGGCTTTCGCTGTGGGTTTTTAGGGTTACTACATCTTGAAATAGTACAAGAAAGATTGGAACGCGAATTTGACCTTGATATGATAACCACCGCTCCTAGTGTGATTTATAAGATTAATATGCGTGGTGGAGATCAATTAGAAATACATAACCCAGCTGATTTGCCACCTGTGCAAAATATCGACTCAATGTTAGAGCCTTGGGTTAAGGCAACAATATTAGTACCAGATGAGTTTTTAGGTAATGTGTTATCTTTATGTACCGATAAAAGAGGGGTGCAAATTGAATTAACTTATGTAGCCGGTAGGGCTATGGTAATTTACCGATTACCGTTAAATGAGATAGTATTTGATTTTTATGATAAGTTAAAAAGTTACACAAAAGGCTATGCTAGCTTTGATTGGGAAATAGATGTTTATCAGGAGAGCGATTTGGTAAAATTATCTATTTTAGTTAATAGTGAGCCAGTTGATGCTTTATCTACTATAGTACACCGTTCAAGGTCAGAATATCGAGGTCGAGAATTGTGTAAACGCCTCAGTGATCTAATCCCAAGGCAATTATTTCAAATTGCTATTCAAGCTGCTATTGGCAGTAGAATAATTGCTAGAGAAACTGTCAAAGCAATGCGTAAAGACGTCTTATCTAAATGCTACGGCGGTGATATAACTCGTAAGCGTAAATTATTGGAAAAACAAAAAGCTGGCAAAAAACGTATGCGTAATATTGGTAATGTTGAGATCCCTCAATCTGCTTTTATAGCTGCTCTTAAAATAGGAGATGAGTGATATCATAACCTGAATTCAATACAACATTCTAGGGTTCTTATATCTTAAAAACATGTTATAAGTAACCTCAGTTCGATATAAGAATTATTAATTCTTATATCGAACTGAGGTTAAAGTAGCATGATCTATTCTAGCGCCTCTAATAATAGCCATTTCTTCTAAATCTTGATAGCTCAAAGAAAATCTACATTTCATATAAACAAATAACATGATAATTTTTGGTGAAGAACAGAATCCTTTAAAATATTTAAGCAGTTTCGGAGAAATATAAAATGGCATAGATATACTTTCTTTACACTATTCTACTCTTCCCTTGTGTTATTTGCAATAGATGCGACAGAACCGGGGGTATTTGTATATTAATAGGTTTATTACAAGCAAGGTAATTTATGCATTATACAAGGATTACACCTTTGAAACTATCTTATATAGTTCACTTAATAAAGTTGCAAATTCAATTTGCTCAAAACCTTTCCTAGGGACAACTATCATTGCCCAACTATTTTGTTTGAATTTTGATTCCTTGCTTAGCAGTCTAACTAAATGCCTAATGCGTCTTTTGATTTTATTACGAATAACAGCGTTTCCTAACTTTTTTCCGACTTTCATGCCAAAAAGTAATGTATTTGACGAATTATGTAGAATCTCACCAGATTTCTTACATAGCTGCACTTGGGTAGTTTTGTCGTCAATATTACCTTTCACATTTAGTTTTGCAAAGAGTTTAGTAGAATTCTTTGCTATTATTGTGATAAAATAAAGACAATGGAACTTTTTTCCTAATTTATTAACTAGGTCAAATTCTTTCTGATTTTTTAGGGATGAGATAAGCACTTACTACGCTGATAATTTTTTTCTGCCTTTTGCTCGGCGTTTCCTTAAAATTTCTCTACCGCCGACAGTCGCCATTCTTGCCCTAAATCCATGTCTTCTTTTTCTTACTAAATTGCTAGGTTGAAATGTACGTTTCATAAATTCACATCCAATACGAAATAATATATTTCTTTATAGTTAGATAATGTTAAACTGTCAACTTAAATAACCTGAATTCGATGTAACAAGTTACATCGAACTTTCGTGTTATATATAGAAACAATCAGGTTTGAAGCGGCTGCCCACCTGATTGTTAAAATATAACACTCCATTCAATATGTGATTTTAATAATTAAAATCACATATTGAATGATGAAAAAAGTTAAAATGCACTCGCGTCAGCCACTTCAAGAGTACATTTTTCCTTATAACAAAGCCAGTTCAATATAAGAATTATTAATTCTTATATCGAACTGAGGTTAAATAACATTATTTAAAACTAGGGCAGTTTGAAAGTCACAGTCAATAGTTGATATAAACTTAAATTTAACTACTACCGATGTCATTCGAGGGTTCTGTCACATTTGTAAATCGTGGTCTAGCGAAAATTGTAAAACCTTAGATTCCGGACGAAGCTCCTATTCAGTCGAGCTTGTGCCTCATCGTCACTCAACCATATATGCTCTTGAGATAATACCTGAAACTGTTTATCTGCTATATCCTGATTTAATACCTCATTTTTATCTTTGAGCTCAGTATAATGAATACCTAGATAATTAATTTGAGGATCTTTATCTTTAAGTACATTTTGTACTGAAATTAGATTTTTCAATCTGTCATCAACAAGAACGATATTTTTGTAATTTTTATTTAATTGCTCCAAGAAACCTAAAAGCACTTTCCCTTTATCTGTTTTGTTCGTGAATATAACACGAGAAATACATTCAGGAAAGTAACCCTTTAATAAATCATCATTATCTTTAAAATGATACCCAAGAGACTTTAAGCGTGATAAATGAAGTTGTGCTTCATTCTGAACGATACCGTATTTCCCACTGCTGTTGGTCGTAAACCCGACAATAGTCATTTTTTGAGAATCAAGTTCGTTAACAAAGCTTGGCATGTCCGAAGAAACCAACTCAACCTTACTAGAAGATAAAATCTGACTAGTTAAATACTCTTCCATCGGTACTTTACACCCATTAAGTACAATCTCTTTTCCTTGAAAATCTTTAAAGATGGCTTTGAGGTGTTTTGAACGATAATTGTCTTTCTCGCCCGCATATCTTAACACGCTATCCCGTGGCACAAACAGTACATAATCGAGGTCAAATAAAACAAGAGTGTTTTCGCCGTCAAATTGAGAAGTATATGTTTTAATCTCGTTAACCGAAGATGCTTGTACAATTTGAGCATTTGCTTCAAAAGCGAAAAAGCCCATGAACACCATGAATCCAATCTTGATACCCAATTTAATCTGGTTCAAGTAATTTTTCATCGTTACACAACCTTCTTGATGATGTCTAATAAAGGATAAGCATTCTCAATGGGAAATTAACGCAATTCTTGATTTTCATCGAGTATACACTTCTACTTCTTGCTATAAAAATTTAGTTAACCTTTAAGGGAGTGCCTATGAGTTTTAAACATCTAAATTAACTACATTCAAAGCATTTGCTTGAATGAATTGTCTTCTAGGTTCAACAATATCTCCCATTAATGTTGAAAAAATCACCTCAGCACTATCTTGTTCATGTACTTTAACTTGCAGTAAAGTTCTTTTTTGAGGATCTAATGTTGTCTCTCCTAACTGATCGGAATTCATCTCTCCAAGACCTTTAAAACGTTGAATAGCTATACCTTTTTTACCATGTTCTAATATATAATTCAGTAACATACTAGGTAACGTAATCATAAATTCCTGGTTTTTAATCAACAACTTTGCTTGTCCAATAAATAAATTTACAAGTGGGGTAAATGCTTTAGCTAGCTGAATAAATTCAAAAGACTCAAGCTGTTCTTTTGATAAAATTTTACTTTCTTTTACCCCCCGAACAAAGCGAAAAAATTCTATATTATTTGCGTTAACTATAAACTGCCAATCTGTCTTATCAGGTGTGATATCACCAAGATTTAAAATATTTAAAGCCTGATTTATTTCATTTGTCTTATCGTTATCAAATATTTGATTACCTAATAAACCTTTTATAGCTAGAGATTCTGCAATTTGCCGATTAAATTTTTTGCTTACTTGGTCAAGTAACGTAGTGAACCTGATAACCGCCTTTATTATCCCCTCAAGATCATTACCAATGATCTCTACCCCATTATACAACATAATTGTTGCATCACTAATAGTAGATTTGACTAAATAATCTTGCAGAGCTTGTTCATTTTTCAAGTAAAGCTCGTTATTACCTTTTTTTACTTTATATAAAGGCGGCTGAGCTATATATAGATATCCTTTATCAATTAATTGACGCATATGCCGGTAAAAGAAAGTAAGTAATAAGGTTCTGATGTGCGAACCATCAACATCAGCATCAGTCATAATAATTATTTTATGATATCTTAACTTATCCAAAGAAAAGTCTTCATTACCAATAGCAGTGCCAAGAGCTGTTATTAGAGTCCCTACTTGCTCAGAGTTTAACATTTTATCAAATCTAGCTCTTTCAACGTTTAAGATTTTACCTCGCAGTGGCAAAATTGCTTGAAATTTCCTATCTCTACCCTGCTTTGCTGTACCACCGGCAGAATCTCCTTCCACAATAAATAACTCTGAAAGAGCAGGGTCTTTTTCTTGACAATCGGCAAGTTTCCCAGGTAAGTTAGAAATTTCAAGAGCCGATTTCCGACGAGTTAATTCCCTTGCTCTTTTTGCTGCTTCTCTAGCAGTTGCAGCTTCAATAATTTTATTAATAATTATTTTTGCGTCACTAGGATGTTCTTCAAACCATTCTAAAATCTTAGTATATACGGCATTTTCTACGATAGGTCGAACTTCAGAACTAACTAATTTATCTTTAGTTTGTGAAGAAAACTTAGGGTCTGGTACTTTTACTGATAAAATACATGAGAGACCTTCTCTCGTATCATCACCAGTGAAATTTACTTTATTTTTTTTGTTAAGCCCAATATTTTCAATATAAGTTGTGACAACTCTAGTAAGAGCGGCTTTAAAGGCAATAAGGTGCGTACCACCATCACGCTGCCTTATATTATTGGTAAAACATAAAATATTTTCATGATATGAATCATTCCAATTCATAGCTAGTTCGAAAGTAATCCCTGTTGCTTGGTTATTGGTATTGAGTGCTATACATTTATGTAATGAGGTTTTGGCTCTATCAACATACTTGACATAAGCTTCTACACCACCGGTAAAGCAGAATTCTACTTCTTGTTGTTCAGAAAAACGATGATCCTTTAATAATATCCTTACACCGGAATTCAAAAAGGCTAGTTCTCTAAGCCTATGCTCTACAGTAGCAAAATTAAATTCAATCGTGCTAAAAGTTGTAATAGACGGGAAAAAAGTAATTTCAGTACCATTTTTCTCTGATGAATCTCCTTTCAGTAACAGTGGTACTTCAGTAGCACCATCTCTGAATTTTATAAAATACTCCTTATTAGCCCGCCAAATTTTAAGTTCTAACCATTCTGACAAAGCATTTACCACAGATACACCAACACCATGTAATCCACCAGATATTTTATAAGAATTCTGATCAAACTTGCCTCCAGCATGCAGTTGAGTCATAATAACCTCAGCTGCTGATATGCCTTCTTCATGAATATCAACAGGTATCCCACGTCCATTATCACGCACTGTTACAGATCCGTTTGCATTTAGTATTACTTCAATTAAGTTACAATAACCAGCTAAAGCTTCATCGATTGCGTTATCAACAACCTCATAAATCATATGATGTAATCCTGAACCATCGTCAGTATCACCAATATACATACCGGGTCTTTTTTTTACTGCCTCAAGACCTTTTAAAACTTTGATGGAGTCAGCTCCATATTCTAATTCTGCTATTGATTGTTGTTGATTAGTTGACATATTATACATAAAATGAAAGATAAAGAATAACTATACACCAAAATTACAGCAAGTGTATAGTTTTCAAGTAGTTTATTAAAATAAGGAAAAATGCATTCTTAAAGCGGCTAACGCGAATGCATTTTAAACCTTTCTAAAGCTAAAAACTCGATAATCAAGTTTTTTTCTGAAGGCTACAATTCATGGTAGTTTATGTCATCCCAGCGTAGGCTGGGATCTAAAAAAGTTTAAATAGTCTTTCAGGCTATTTTTTAGATTCCGCTACCTGTGCGGGAATGACATCTTCTCAGCTTCTTTTCATGATTTTCACACTGCCATGAATTATATAACTTAATAAAAACTTGATTATCGAGTAAAATCATGTTTTTAGCAAAATGTTACCTTTTTCGTACTACACCTTGGGTTTTACTACTACTATTTTCAAGGACTACTTTCATAGCATTTCCTACTTGTAGTAGTTCAGGTAACGATTCTAACGGGGTTCTTAACGATGTAAGGTTTTTCAAAAAATATGCTGGTAGAATATTTTTTGTCTTATCCTTAACTAAATTTGCAAAAGATGTGGTGATTTTTTCCCTGTCAGGTATTAATTTGACTGTTTCTTGTATTTTAGATTCAATAATCAATATATTTTTGGCTGCTTTGTGGCAATATCCTAACTTCTCAAGAATGCTTTTATTGGGATCTAATACAGCAAGGAGGTTTTCTTTTATGTGAGATAATTCGGTTTCAATTGATTTTTTTAGCTCTTTTCCTTGATCAGGTATATTTCCAAGGATTCTAGTCATACCTTTACGCAGAAGGTCAACACCTACCATTATACCATCTTTAGTATGAGGGATTTCTTCAGATAAGTCAATAAGTTTTTTAAAAGATTTTTTTTCTTTTGGATCTTGTGCAACCAATTTATTAATTTTCTTCAAAGAGTCAATATCTAACCCTAATTCTGCTACAGCTACAGGTGATACTCCTGCTATTTCTGTGATTTCAACAATCTGCGTAGCTTTGGAATATTTTTCTTTAAGATTTGTACTTTTTTCTATTTCGGCTCGTTTTTCTCTAACTATTTCTAGTTTTTCTTGCCAATTATCTACTGTCTTTGTTAGATTCTCAGTACTGAGAAAAGATTTTACTGAGTCTAATAAGCCACTTCCCTTGAGTATTAAACCGACTACAGGCATTTGCACAACTATTATACCAATTAATAAATTACCTAAATAATCAACGATCTCTTTTGACGCTCCAGGATACAAGATATCTAGTCTATTTTGAAACTCCACAATACTTTCAAGAACTTTTATTATTAGCTCAATGAAAGCATCTTCAAAGAATAATATCTCTTCCTTTACCGGTTGCTGTTCATCAATGTACTTTTCTAATTCATCTAAGGAATTACCTACTGTTTCTCTGAATGATTCAGCTATTTCTCGTTCCCTTTGTTGATCTTCTGAATCAAGAAATATGTTATATATATAGTCAACTCTTTTTTTAATAGCCCTTAAGTTCCTAGGAAACGTTTTGAGTGTTTTCATAGAATCAAACTTTAACTGTTCTATAGCACTAGCAATAGAAGCATCTGATAAGATAGTGGGTAAAGCGACTTTTGAAAGGAAAGAGTATATATTAGGCATATAGATAATTGAATTATATTAAAATTTTTAAATTATTACTCAAATAATACAAATAAAAACTGCACTTTAAAACTGTTATATTGCTCTGACAGTTAGTTTTTGATATGTTATAGCTAATTGATTTGATCTGAGCTATTATATAGTTAACCCGAGAAGGTTTTAGCCATATGTTAATGTTATCTTAGCTAAAGCTATGTCATCCCTGCATAGGCAGGGATCTACGATATATAATAGCCTTTCAGGCTATTTTTTATATTCCGCACCGAAGAGGGCATGACATCAAGGCTATCATCATTACTACGGCTTAAATATTTTTTGGTTAGCTATACGTGCTAGCTTTATCACAACAAATCAAGTTTTAGATCAAGAATACCTTTAACTTCTTGCATAAGCTAGCAAAATTTTTTAACATAAACATATTTTTAGAAAACCAATTATGCATAAATTCCTATACTTCACCGTTATCATTTTACTAAACTATTCAGTTTATGCTGTTAACTTATCTGATGCTCTAACTAGTGCATATAATAATAATGGTGAGTTACAAATCAATAGGCAGACTTTTTTAAATGAAATTGAACAGTTTTCTGCAGCTTTTTCAGGTTTTATGCCCAGTGCGTCTTATAATATTGATTCTGCTATTAATACGAATAAACCGAATAGTCAATATGCTGCTTCTTCTAAAAGAGAACTGAAATCACAACAGGGAGCTTTAGTAATAGAGCAGCCTATATTTAGTGGTGGGAGTAGTGTTGCAACTTTGAAAGCCGCCCAATCAGCTTTTAGGGCATCGCGCGCTAAATATTATGCAGAAGAACAAAAAATTCTTCTTAACCTAATAAAAACTTATCTCGATTGTTATGAAACAAAAGAAAAATATGAGATTTCTGAAATTAGTGTAAAAGCTAACAAACAGCAATTAGAAACCATTGAAGAAAAACTAAAATTAGGTGAGGCAACATCAATAGATTTAGCTACTGCTAAGGCTGGTCTTGCAAAAGCTGAAACTGAGAAGTTAACCGCATATGCTAATTATCAAGCAACAAAAGCAAGCTTCATTCGGATGTTCGGTATAGAAGCGAATGATATTGATATGCCTCCTATACCTGATAACTTACCTAATTCATTAGAGGCTTTAATGCAAAGAGCGATAAATGTTAATCCTAACATAGATAGTACAAGACATAGTGTTAAAAGTTATAAAGCTAGTGAACTGGCAGCAAAAGCTGAACTTTTACCCAAGGTAAGCTTTAAAGTTCAATCTGGTAAAACCCATAACACTCCAGAAAGCCCATATAATACCAATAATAGAAGTACTACATCTACATTATCAGTTAATATACCTATTTATTCTCACGGGGGTAGCGAATATTCAAAAATTAGGAAAGCTAAAAATAGTACTAGGAGTGCAGTTATTCAGCTTGATGATACAATAAAACAAATTCGGGCAAGTGCTATTGGTAGTTGGGAAGGATTTGAAGCAGCAAAGTCTAAAGTTATTGCCACATCACAAGGTGTAGAATCTGCTCAAATAGCTTACGATGGGACAATGCAGGAAGAAATTGTTGGTTCTAAAACAATCTTAGACGTTTTAATTGCTGAAGAAAAATTACATAGTGCTAGGGTGTCAAAAGTTGATGCACACAGAGACTCTATTTTAGCAGCTTACCAAATAAAATCTTTACTTGGGGAATTGACAGCAAAAAGCTTAAAATTAAAAGTTAAATATTTTACTCCTGAAGATGAGTTTAAAGGACTCAAGAAGAAACTTATTATAGGTTTTTAATTATACTCGATGAAAATCAATAATTGCGTCGTCATTATCCAAGATATGTGGTGTTCACGTACTAAATGTACGCCTAGCACCTCGACTTGGTAATTCCTGCTACTATCATGATTTTCATCTTCGTCTATTAACTTTTGGAATCATAGTAGTGTATGAGTAAAGATCATAAAAAAAACCAAGATATGTCAGTTGAAGAGATATTGAAATCAATTAAAGGAGTGATTGATAGTCGTGGTACAGTCAATTCAGGAGGATTGGGTAGCAGGAGCGATGGAGCAACGCCTATATGTAATAGGCAAGCGATCGAAGACGACACTACCGGCTTCTCCTCAATTGACTATAGTAATAGCCAATCTAACGATGATGAAATACTAGAATTGACAAATATAGTAGGGGATGAGGCAAATAAGTTAGAAAATAATAGGCATAGTGAACTAGAAGAGGAACTATCGCAGATATCCTTGCTATCCGATAAATCTGCAGCAGAAACTACTAAGATTTTCCAGCATTTCTCGAAAACAGCTCAAGAGATTACTGCAAATGCTTCGAACCCTACGGTCAAAACATTAGAGAAGCTAATTATTGAAATGTTACGACCACAATTGAGTCAATGGTTAGATAAAAACTTGCCTTTATTAGTAAAACAATTAGTAGAAAAAGAAATTCAAAAATTAATACCAAATGATCAAAAATGACTTAGTGGAGGACATCATTTGTGTTAGTCTTATTTTAACAGGGTAATTTAAAAGTCGAGCTATAAGCTTTGATAAATAAGGGATAGAATTCTTAATACGGCTTCGGTGTTATTCCCGCGTAGGCATTAACCCTTACGGGGATGCTACCATAACTGTTGAAAGTTAGTAAATACAGCTTCTTTATACGTCTATTAGCGAGAAGACCGTAAGGTCGACGAAGCAATCCAGTAACATCATTTATCTATAGATTGTTTCCTGGATTGCTTCGCTTACGCTCGCAATGACGCTATGGTATAGGTACTTGTAAACTTTCGACAGTTGTGGGGATACTACCTAGGCTATTTATCGTTTTTGATTACTTGTATAATAAATTTAACGTGAGAATAATTATAAATGTACTTTAACATGGAGAGTCAGAAGATTATCTTAGGTAATAAATTTTTTATAGTCCTAATAACTATCTTTTTGTTTATGGATAAGGCTGATGCTGCTCCACCACCTCTTCCCCCAGCATTGCCACAATTAGAAAGTGATAAAGTGAATAAACAGGAAGAAGAGGCAGATTCTTTGCTGGGAAAAATACAGCAATTTA
This sequence comes from Candidatus Tisiphia endosymbiont of Nedyus quadrimaculatus, assembly GCF_964059235.1. Taxonomy (NCBI): domain Bacteria; kingdom Pseudomonadati; phylum Pseudomonadota; class Alphaproteobacteria; order Rickettsiales; family Rickettsiaceae; genus Candidatus Tisiphia; species Candidatus Tisiphia endosymbiont of Nedyus quadrimaculatus. The sequence continues at coordinate 929,680 of NZ_OZ060452.1, read as the reverse complement.
TGCATTCTAAGAAAATTGATAATGAAGTATCAGGATCAAGCAAACCATCATCCACACCACAAGATACTAATAATGAAGAAGGTGAGACAGATTCCTTCATTGATTTAGGGAATCATAAATTACCAACCTTAGAAAATACAAAAGAATTGGATCAATTAGATAAAAATCCATACCAAAAAATTGATCTAGATAGACCCAGTAAGAATGACAGTAATACCAATAAAGATTCTCCTACTCTTCCACCAGCTGAGGTTAAAGATGCTGTGCCTATTAAGTCACTTGATTCATCTGCCCAGTCTAAACCTCAAATAGATCTTCCGAGTAGTAATAAGTCTGAGCCACAAGCTACTACTCCTATCGTACCTTCTGTAACTATACCTGATAAAGAGAAATATCCAGTAATATTGCAACAGCCAAGTAATGAAGATAATAAAGAAGTGGTTGCTCCTAATCTAGATATATTGCCTTCTTCGCAAGAAAAAAAGCCTACTGAACCGCAAGTAACTGCTCCTATCGTACCAATAGTATTACCTAAGGAAAATACTGAATCTAAAGTGACTAAGCCTCAAACTCCTATACCAGTATTTGTAAAAAAGGATAAGCAACTAGATGACTCTAGTAAAACTGCCCTAGAGAAAGATAGTAATGTAATCAAAGAAGTGCAAGAAGTAAATAAGCATCAACCTAATCAATCTGCAATTACAAAAGATAAAGCTAGCACCATCAAAGAAACATCGCCAAAAATAACTGAATTTGTACAAGATGAAGCACAAATGTTACTTTTGCCAAATGATGATGTAGTATTGGGAGAGCTTACAGAAGAGGCAAGATTAGATCAAATGGATATGTATTCATTTATTCAAATGTTTAAGAAAATTTATGATAGTGACAATAGAAAGCAGCAAAGAAAGATGATAGATAATTTTATTGATAATTATGATAATGCTTTCCATACTGCTATAGTCAGTGATGCAACGGATAGAGCATTTGAGGCAGTTAGAAAAAATAATTTATTTGTTCTTAGGACTCTTTTGGATAATTATCCAATCATCCAAAGAAGGGGGAATGATAATTATACCCTTTTACATGAAGCTACAGAAACTAGTAATTACTATATAGCAAAATTGTTAATTATGCGTGGTATAAACATTAAGCCTACTAATTATCATTGTAGAACGGCATTGGACATCTCTGATGAACAAAATAATAATGTGGGCTGTTTGATAATAAAAGCAACAGCAAATTAGTTTATTTTTGCTAATCTAGCACTATGTCTTCCACCTTCAAATTTAGTCGTTAAAAATTTATCGATCATTTTACAAGCTAGTTCCTCATTGGGTATTTTAGCTCCTAACACTATTATATTAGCATCATTATGAGCCCTTGATCTTTCTGCCATAAATAAGTCAAAACATAAAGCTGCCCTTATTTCAGACGTACGATTTGCGGCAATTGACATACCTATGCCAGTTCCACAAATTAAAATTCCCAAAGGAGCTATATTTTCTAAAATCCCATCAACAACTTTTTTAGAATAATCTGGATAATCCACTGTTTCTTGATTGTAAGTACCACAATCAAGAATAGATATATTTTTATCGTGTAAATAACTGATAATTTTGCTCTTGAGTAGAAATCCGGAGTGATCACTGGCTATTATAACATCGTAAGTTTTCATAATTACTTAATTTTGATAAAAAATACTAGACTTGATTCTATATTAAAGTTAGTTTATTGCATAATAAAATTGCAAATTTTTTGGTAAGTTATGAAGGGTAATATAGTTTTTGTCTATTTTATAGTGTTTTTGATTTCTGGATGTAGCACACAACCTCCAGCCCCTATTGAGTATAATCATGGAAAGGATTTTGCCAAAAAGCCTACAACCATCAATTCACCAACTACAGCATATTCCGAAAATAAGAAGATATTAGAAAGCGATGAAGATGAAATAATAAGTAGAGAAATTGATGAGAAGGAAAAAGATTTTGACGCTCCAACTGGTTTCTTAAAAGATCGTAATGCCATAGAAACTGAAAATCGAGACGACGTAATAATAGTTCCAAAAGTGAAACCGAATGATAGTAAGCTAATCTACCACGAGGTACAACAAGGAGAAACATTAGTATCAATAGCAAATGATTATGGTCAGAAAGTTGAAGAATTAGCTGAGCTAAATAATATTTCCACACCATATCATCTTAATGAATCCCAAATTATCACAATAAAGATTAGTACTGAGTTATTAAATAAAAAAAATCAAGAAAGTCTTGTAAGAAAAACGAAAAATGCTGTTCAAACTAATACACCAAAATTTATCAAACCAATTGAAGGTAAAATTATTATCAAATTTGGTGAGCAAACATCTAAAGGAAAAAGCAAAGGAATTAATATTGCCGCAGACGAAGGAACTGCTGTAGAATCTATTGCAACAGGTCAAGTAGTGTTTGCAGGTAATGATACAAAGTTTGGTAATTTATTAATAATAAAGTTAGACAATAGCGACCTTTATGTTGCTTATGCTCATTTGCAAGACCTACTTGTTCAAAAAGGAGTAACAATTTCACAAGGCAAGATAATAGGACATGTAGGGAGTACTGGAGAGGTTAAATATCCTCAGCTGCATTTTGCTATTCGCGATGGAAAGATAGCTGTTGATCCGCTAAACTATGTAAGCTATTAGGTGTAAAGATAGGGCGATTTATAAATTTGTTGACACTATGATATAATTAACCTAGATTCTAATCCCCTTGATTTTTTTTATACTATTAGGCTTTTAGGACATGACAGTTCTACTAATGATGGTTGTAGTATTTTATAATAGAGGTTGAAATAAGGTGCAACTTTAGGCTTCAATGCCGTCAGGTATTTTTACTCTATATTTTCATACTTCCTTATTTTTATTATCTGGCAAAAATCCTCCAACTTGTGCATCCCACAATGTTCTATAAAAACCACCTTTCTCGAATAGTTTAGTATGGGTGTTCTCTTCAATAATTTTACCTTGATCAAACACTAGGATACGATCCATATGCATCAAAGTAGATAAACGATGGGCAATCACAATGGTGGTTTTACCTTGCATTAGTTCCCATAAGCTTTCTTGGATAGCGCTTTCAGTAAGAGAGTCTAGCTGAGAGGTTGCCTCATCCAAAATCAAAATTGGGGCATTTTTGAGGATAGCCCGAGCTATGGCAATCCGCTGACGCTGTCCACCTGATAATTTAACTCCTCGTTCTCCTACCAAAGATTCATACATTTGGGAGAGTTTGGTTATAAAGGTATGGGCATGGGCACGCTTCGCCGCCTCTATCACTTCTTCATCACTTGCATCAATACGCCCATAACGAATATTTTCCATAAGTGATCGGTGGAACAGTGAAGGATCTTGTGGAATCATGGCAATAGCTTCTCGCAAGGAATCCTGCCCGACTTCTTGAATATCTTGACCATCTATAAGAATTTGGCCATCTGTTACATCATAAAGACGCAAAATTAAATTTACAAAAGTTGATTTACCGCTACCGGAATATCCAACCAAACCAACCTTTTGCCCAGCTTCAATAGTTACTGATTTATTCTGAAATAACGGTTCAATGCCTTTGTAATGAAATTTAACTGATGAAAAAGTGATTTGACCATTGGTAATTAGCAAATTTGAGGCATTGTCTTTATCTTTGATCTCTAGCGGTATAAGAAGCTTGGCAATACTCTGCCTACATTTGCCAACAGCTTTATTTAACTCATCTACTTGCTCCATAGCCCACCAAGTCATATATCCTACTTCAAGACTCAAACCTAAAATAAGTGCAAAATCACCACTACTTACCATTTGCTTCATCCGTAACTGAATTAAAAAATAAAGCATGAATCCAAGCATAATAGAAAGAGAAATGCCCTGCATAAAATGCAATGTTATTGCAAATATTTCTTTTGCTTGAAAGGTTTTTTTTGTTATAAGCAAAGTTTTTTTAAGATAAGATATTTCATAAATACGTCTAGCAAAAATTTGTACATTACTGGTATTGGTAATACTATCGACTAATTGCCCTGAAACAATTGATTCAGCAGCAGCATGAGATTCTGATAAATTAACAAGCTTTTTGGACATGCGTAGACTAAAGGAAGCAAATACAAGAAGCCATATGAACAAGGCATAAAAAAACTTAGGATGCACATAATACATATTCACCAAGGACACCATTAGCAGTACAGCCACTCGAATAAGATGCCTTGTGATGTCATGCACAATACGTTCTATGTTATCAGCAAGTGTATTAATTCGAGTGGCAATAGCACCTGCTAAATTATCTTGAAAAAATTGTTGCGTATGTTGTAGTACATATCCAAAAGTTTCACTAATAATTTGATTCTTTATCATTGGCTGGAACTTATAGTTTATATATCCCATACCACGCCAACAAAGATTATGTATCTCAAAATTCAACACAAAAAATACAGCAAGCCAAAATATAATAGATAGCGTATTGTTTAGCTGTAATGTGCCTAAAGAATCAATCATATATTTAATAAGCAAGCTATTACAAGGACCCCAAAGTCCAGTAATCATAGCAAGACAAACAAAAATAATCACAAAACGTTTGTAGCCTCGCAAAAAATGCCATATAAAAGACCATAAATTTGGTGTTAATGTGTAATCCATATCATCTTTCCTTATTTTTACCATCTGGCAAAAATCCTCCAACTTGTGCATCCCACAGGGTTTTGTAGATTCCTCCTTTAGTAATTAACATAGTATGAGTACCATCTTCTACAATTTTGCCACGCTCGAATACTAAAATACGATCCATATGCAGAAGTGTTGATAAACGGTGAGCAATGACAATAGTTGTAGCATTAGTAGTTTCCAAAACTTCATTAATAGATTTTTGAATTAGAGCTTCAGTTGGTGAGTCAAGTGCCGATGTTGCTTCATCTAAAATAAGGATGGGTGCATTTTTTAAAATAGCCCTAGCGATTGCAATACGTTGCCGTTGTCCGCCACTTACTTTTACACCTCGTTCACCAACTATTGAATGGTAACCATTAGGCATTCTCTCAATATCATCATGTATTTTAGCTTTTTTACAAGCTTCTTCAATCTCTTGTAAAGTAGCATCATATTTAGCTAGCTGCAGATTCTCTAGAATAGAACGATGAAACATCGTAATATCTTGAGGGATTACTGAGATATTGCTTCTTAGCGACTCCTCCGTTACTTGTGAAATATCATATCCATCTACAAAAATATATCCGCTTTGTAAATTGAAATATCTAAGCAAACATTTAATTAAAGTAGTTTTCCCAGCACCTGATGTGCCAACTATACCGACCCTTTCTCCAGGTTTGATGTGCAATGTAAGATTGTCAAATATAGTACTTCCACTACTATAACGGAAGGTTACGTCTTGATATTTAATATCACCTTTGACACGAGGAAGCAACTTAGCATTTTCTGTATCAGTAACATCTGAGATAGTATGAATAAAGTTAAATGAAGATTTAATGGCAGCAATCTTAGGATTTATGGAAAATATTATACTGTCTAATAACTGATCAATCGCCCACTCAATGTTAAAAGTAATCGCTATAGTAACTGCAAATTCACCAGCGGTAATTTGTTCGGTTTGGTATAAATATGCCACTACCCATATTTGGGCTGCTGCTAGTATAGTAATTAATATGGAATCGATCAGATCTACATAATAAGCATCATATTGCCTAGTTTTTCTATCCCAGCCTTTCCATTTATCAATTGCAGGAAGAAGTTTTAGTTTTAGCTCCGTCCAGCTATTACCAATGATCTTAATACCGAAAATATTGGCAATAGAATCATTGATAATGCCAACCGCTTCTTGTCGAGCCTTAACATATTCTTCTTGCAGCTGCCCTTGTTTTTTTAATAAAACTGACATTATTGGTACATACACAACAAGAAAAGCAATTACAACCCCTGCTATCTTATAATTCATCATGAACAAAAATATTATGCCACTTACAATAGTTACAAGCTGTACCAAAGAACGATTGAGAACATTCACTATGGTTATAATACCATCTTGAAAATCAGTGATTTTACTGGCAATTTCTCCTGATAAATGAGAATCAAACCAATGTAAAGAGTGTCTGATAGTTTTGCCATAAGTGCTTTCGATGATTTCTGCAAGCATCGCTGGTTTGTATTTAATATCAAAAAGCCTAACGATAAAAAACGTACCGTGATTCATCATTTTATATAATGCAAACAACCAAAGAAGTAGGGTAACATCTATTTTTGGATCTTTGGCAATAGTATCAATAATTTCTTTAATTTGATAGTTAACGAACATATTAAACAGTGAAGCACCAATGGACATAAGCATAATGCTAGCTAGGTACACCCGGTATTTGTAAGCCAAGGCGTATAAGTATGATTTTAGTTCATAGTTTTGTTGTTTAATAGAGAACATAAAATATTTCTTTTAATTATAGAAAAATCCATTATAGCAGGTTATAATATCTCCACTAAGTACTATCTTTAGTATTTTTTTTAATTAGTGATAAGGTTATAACCTGCTATAATGAATTCTTTACATAATTAAAAGAGAATTGTAGTGCAAAAATTTCTAAAATATTCAGCTGGGTTATTTATTTTAATAATCGTTATATTGCTGATAATTCCTTTATTTATTTCCTTAGAATCATATAAAGGTTTAGCAACTGATAAAGTCAAAGAAATAACTGGTCGAGAGCTACAAATTAATGGTAATATCACCATGTCTTTGTTGCCTACTCCCACTATTACCGTTAAAGATGTAACACTTGCTTCCCTACCTAATGCTCATTATCCTTCTCTATTGGAAGTTAAGGAAATATCTGCTTCTCTTTCTATATTATCGCTATTTAGAGGAAATATAGAAATCTCAAAGATTGAAATTAATAAACCAGTACTTAATTTAGAACGGATGCGAAATGGTCTAGCTTCTTGGGAATTTCCTAAAATGCAAAGCAATGTTAGTAACAGTTCAACTGATAAAAATGCAGGGTTTTCGTTAGATATAAACTTAATTAAAATTGTTGATGCTAAGCTAAATTATGTTAATTTTAACGGTAGTATTAAAGGTAATAGTATTTCCCCAACAACAATAGATATTGATAGATTAGAAATTAAAAATCTCCATGGACCATCTGATTTAGCTTGCCAGTTCTATTCTTCCGGAAAGCATTATGATATCAAAGGTAATATAGAGGAGAAGCATGGTAGTATAGCTTTAACAGTGAATTTAAATGTTCTGCAAGAAAAAATTAATCTCTCAGGTAATTTTGCTTACGACAATATGACTTTTGCTGGTCAGATTAAGCTAGAAGGTGCTGGTAAGAATTTGCAGACTATTTTCCCTAATATATCTATCCCATATGATTTAGATCACAAACTAAGCTTTAACATCAATAGTGATAAGAAATTATTTAAAATAAGTAATATTGACTTTACGGCAGGTAAGCTATCAGCTACAGGTAATGCTAATTTTTATTTTGAAGATAATAAGGGAGATTTAAGTGTTAAATTATTGGATAAGCCATTCTCTTTTGCCACAGGCTTTGCATATTTAGATCAAAATTTATTGCTAAATAATATTAATCTAATTGTCGATAAAGCTAATTTAACAGGCAATATAGGTCTTAAGGATTGGGATAAAGACCTAGTTATTTCTTATAATTTAAAAATTAGTGATATACCAACCATTGCTAACTTATTGGGTAAGACTCTACCTATTAATCTTGGCAATGCTTTGGTAAAAGGTGAGACTATTAAACAGCAAAATCTTTTTAAAACTAATAGTATGATAATGCTGGCAAAAACTACTAATAACATTAAGGGAACTATCTCTTTAGATAAGGATATTAAACCTGCTATTACTATTGAGAGTTTTGGTGATAATTTAGGTCAAACTATAGGTCAATTAACCAATAGCTTGCCTAATAAAATACTTGGTAGCTATTCTCTTTCAACACAAGTCGCAGGAGATATGACAGAAATTATAAAAATCAACATAAATAAATTTACTGTCGCGTTAAAAAAGAACCCTGTAAATTTTAGTGGAGCAGTAAGTATAAATTTGACATCTGCTAAACCAAAGATTCTATCAGATATAAAAATAGCTTCCTTAAATTTAGATGATTTAAGTGACGCACCTCCTAATAGTGGCCCTACTAACTCTGTGCAAAATGTAGACAACTCTGTGCCTTGGTCTAAAGATACGATAGATTTGTCATTTTTAAACAAGTTTGATGGAGATTTAACCTTAACTATACAGAAAATTATTAAAGGGAGTATGATTTTTGATAATATAAAAACTACTATGCTATTAGCAAATGGTGTGCTGGATATAAAATCTTTAAATGGCAATTTATATGGTGGCACTTTAATCGCTACTGGACAAATTTCTTCTCAAGTTAATCAACCTGTTAGCTTTAAAGCCAGTATTAAGGATGCCGAGTTAAAAAATATAGTACCACAAGGAGGTAAAATTAAAGTTACGCAAGGGATTGTTAATTTTGTACTCGATCTAAAAACAAAAGGTCAGAGCCAATTGCAATATGTAAGTAACTTATTTGGTAAAACAACATTAACGGCGTCCAACGGTAAAGTTAGTGGATTTGATCTACAAAAAGTATTAGATAGCCTTAAAAACATTAAAGACCTTCAAACTATTTTAAAAATGCTCGATGGTTTCTTTGCAAGTGGTGAAACAAAATTTCAAAAACTTGCTGTAGATACTGAAATAACAGAAGGCATAGTTAATATAACACATGGTACATTAGATGCTCCCTCGTCAAAGGTAGCAGTTACCGGCAATATTAACCTTCCTGCCTATACATTTGATACAGATAGCGTTATTACTGTCGATATAAAATTAATGCCACCATTCAAAGTTCGTTTTTATGGCTATCTTAATAATCCACAACATAAACTTGATACTAAAGCATTACAGCAATATCTTGTGAAGAATTTAGTAAATAGCGTGGTTAACGATGTTAAGAAAGGTAAAAAACCTGAAGACATACTAAAAGATATTATTGGGATAGGCAAAGATAAACAGCCCACAGGAGAAGAAGTGCAAAATGATCAAGATAGGGGATCTTCTACTAATGGAGAGCAGCCTATCAACAAAGTAAAATCTACTATTGAAAAAGGTTTAAAAGGGTTATTTAAATAATGCCTTTAATGTATAATTTTTAATAATTATATTAACTTGAGTTCGATATAATACCATTTCCCAAAACTAAATTAGCACTAGGAGTACGAGTGTCGAGCACCGGAGCGTACAACTAGTACGTGAGGAGCGGAGATCATGAAGTACGACGACGTGATGATTAGTTTTCGGAAGTGGTATAAGACATCGGTTTAATAGCCTACTAGGTTAGTTCTTTTAAGTTATTCTATAAAAATTTGTTCCTATTTTCTTGGATTTAGGTCATAATCCGTCGTTGTCATTTCCTCAAGAAATCAAGAAGTAAAAATATATAATAAATGAATATTGATAAAAATATACCAAATTATCTGACGATAGCTCGTATTGTGGTTATTCCAATTATTGTAATGACCTTTTATCTAGATAACTCTAAACTCGCTCATAGAATTGCAGCGTTATTATTTATTATAGCTAGTATTACTGATTTTTTTGACGGTTATCTTGCTAGAAAATTTGATTTAGTATCAGGGTTTGGTAAAATGTTTGATCCAATAGCTGATAAATTATTAGTAGGCTGTGTAATTATAATGTTGGTAAAAAAAGGAGCAGCGGGAGAGATACCGTGCTTATTAATTTTAGCTCGTGAATTTTTGGTGGCTGGACTACGTGAATTTCTAGCTTTGATTCAAGTAAGTATTCCTGTGTCTAGATTAGCTAAGATTAAAACATTTACCCAAATGTTTGCTTTGTCAGCGTTAATTCTTGGTTCTAAAGGTTCAGGTATAATTTATATGGATTTAATAGGTCAAATAGCTTTATGGATTGCCGCACTTTTAACTGTAGTAACCGGATATTCATATTTGAAGGCCTGTAGTAAATATTTTTAATTACTATTAGTTTAAATTCTTGCTTTCACGAAACAATCATTCATTATAATAAAAAATAAAATTATTGATGCCATAATAACTTAGCGTAGCATAAAAAGTATGATATATAACTAAGTGATAGGTATATTTACGCTATGCAACGTGGTTATTAACAAAGATGATAAAAATACTTGCCTAACATAGCCTAAAGAACCTTATGTAATCTCTAACTATTAGTTTATTGGATCATGAAGGAGCAAAATTCACCATATTTAGATAAATTAAGGCAAAATTTATTCAAAATATTTATCTTAATTTTTATAGCTTATAGTACAATTATAGCTTCATTGTATAAATATTATAATGCTAAAGTTGAAATGGAAAAAACACAAATTCTACAAAACCAGTATAATAAAATAGTAGAAGTGAGCATGGATAAAATCTCTGCCCTCGCCTATCATTTATCTAGCAATATTCAGGAAAAAAATATTTCAATCAACAGTAATATTAGTGAGCTTGAGATATGTAATGAGGCAGAAAAATGTATAAACTATAATCTTTTTCATTTTGGAGCATTATTGAATAAGCATATTCCGGAATTCATTTATTACAAGATAGAACTCAATAAAAAATTTCTTTATTCAAATATCAAAACTCAAAATTATCAAATAGATAAAACATATCCTATTAACATTTCTAACCAACTTAATATTAGTTTGGCAATTAATAGTATATATTGGCATAAAGTAAAAGCAGATATTAAAAGACCATTTTGGATATTAACTGCATTTATTACTGCTAATCTTCTATTGTTATATTTTCTCTTTAGAAGCTTATTTAAGAATCTCAATAAATCATATGCATTACATTATCAAGACAAATATGCTACAGAATTAGAACAACTTAAGTTTAATTATCAGCAGGAATTAAAAAATTGCGAAACCTCTTTAATGAGAAAAATTTGGAATAATGATTTCAATAAACAAAAAGATTTAGAAATTAATTGTTTATTTGCTCAGGAAGCTAATCAAATATCCTTGCTTGATAAGAGTTCTAACAATCAAGAAGATATGATCAAGGATTATAGGTTAAAAAACTTTGGTGATAAAGTACCTTGCTCTATACTTCTGTATCAAGAAAATAAAATAGAAGAAATTAATGCCAGTAAATTAGTTGACTTATTTACTGACAGATTTAATCAGGAAGATGAAAATATATCGGTTGAAATTTTAAGCAAAGCAAAAGTATTATATTTTGCTTCTAATGCAGCGTTGTACCAAATCATTTATAGTGTTATTAACTATCTATTTTTTTTGTTAAAGAAACAATCTTCTACTACCAAACACAATATTAGATTAACTATCGATAATATAAAACAAAAAATAGAGCTACGTTTTGAATATGACGGTTATCCTATAATGACAGCAGAAGAGCTGCTAAAAACATCAAATCATTTTTTCAAAACTCATGCTAACCCTTTTTTACTTAATTTAAGTCAAGTATTTAATATATTAAGAGCTGATGGATTCAACTATAAAATAAGTTATAACCAAAGCAATATTATAGAAATCTATCCAAATGATTCAAGCATAAGACAGAACAACAAAAGTAACCCGCAACCAGTAAAAACAGAAAATAATGTGATTCTACTAACTTCTTTAACTAGGAAAAAAAATGAATAAATATTTATTGTCACTTATGGTGTTATTTATAGTCAATAATTCATTTGCCCATACACAAATATCTAATGTGATTACACCAGTTAGCTATTTTATCAATCATGGGAAACAGCTTAAGACACTTAAGGATATCTTAAGTAAATATAGACAAGCAAGTATAGTAGGAACTAGCGGTATCGGCAAAACACAATTTGTCAGAATGTATGCTTATGAAAATAAAAATAATTATGATATTATTTGGTTTTTTGATTGTAACCTTGATCTTAATGAGGAATTTGTCAAGTTAGCTAAACAGCTTAATAGTATCAAGCAAGCTAATATATCTGAAGATGTTACTTTTGCTAAGAAAGAAGTAATGTCATATTTAACTCATAGTAATAAGTGGTTATTAATATTTGATAATCTAAAAGTTAGTGAGAATAAGAAAGTTCAAGATTTAATTGATTGGGAACATACTGGCAATGTAATATTTTGTTCACAAGATAGCGAAATTTTACCTAATGCGATAGAGATGGCTTTATTTGATAGAGTTATGACCATAGAGTTAGCTAATAATCTATTGGATAATAACGATAAGAATGATATTGAATTTTTGACAGAAGCCTTTAATGGTTATCCAATACTTATAGTTCAAGGTACTCAATTATTAAATAAGGTCAAAGGTTTAGATAAAGAGGAATATAAAAAGAAAATCCATCAATCGACTGATAAAATAGCAACAAATATTAGTATGGCTATAAAGGAATTAAAGCCTAGTGCAGTAAAGTTACTTAATAAAATAGCTTTATTAAATAATCAGAGTTTCTCGAAGCAACTCCTTACTATCATTACTGATAGTAAAGAGACTCTAGATGATGATATATATCAATTATCTAAGTTTCTGCTGATTAGCAATATTGATCCTAATGAAAATAATCCTATTTTTGAAATGCATGATGTTGTTGCTAATAAAATAATGGAGATAAATGGCAATAATAACAAAATATATTTAGAAAATATTATTAGCAAAATACCTAAATTTAAAGGGTCTTATTCAGGATATTTGTGGAGAGGTGCCAAAACTACACCAAAGAATTTAGCAATTCTTCTAAAAAACTCTGAGAAATATAATATTAACATATATGCAATACTTACCTTAAGGAGTGAATTACTTTCTCTATATGTAAACCTTTATAATAATAATAAAGCACAACAAATGGTTGATTGGTTTAGTCAGAAAGATAAAAACAAAGAATTTAAATTGTGGCAAATGTCTAAATATCAAAAATTTTATTACGCTAGATATTTAGGAGCAATAGGAGTGTATCATACAAGAATATTAAGAAATTTTGACACAGCGATTTCTTATCTTACTAAATCATTAAATATTTTAGATAAGCTTGAGGATGATGCATCTAATCATTTCCTTAAATTTTATTTTATATCCTATATATCTGCATCTCATATATTGTTGGGTAATATGACACTTGCTGAAGAATCTCTTAAAAAGATAGAAAAATTAGCAAAACAAGGAATAATACAAGAAGCTGATTCATTTATAATATATCTTTTAAAAGCTACATTATTTAGTATGCAAGGCAAATATAATGAGGCTTTAGAATGTGTAGATAAAGTTATTAAAATATTTATAAAAAGTGGCTCACATATTAATGACCCATACTTTACTTCAGCTTATATGCTTAGAACACAAATATTGAATTCTCTTGATAGATATCAAGAAGCCTATGCTCAAGCTAAGCAATTATATGACATGTATAAACCTGTACAAAGTGAAAGAGATACGATATTTGCTTATATTTACACCCAAATGGCAAAAAGTGAATTAGGTTTAGGTAAAGTAGATAAAGCTTCTGAATACATTAATAAAGCTATTCCCATATCTTTAGCAGTGGAAAACAGCAATCCAGAGAAAATAAATTATTCTAAAAATCCTAGCTTAGCAGCTAGTTATGTAGTACAAGGTGATATTTTGTTCGCCCAAGATAGCCTTCAGCAAGCTATAGAATCTTATAAAAAAGCGTTTGTTATATATCATTACTTATATAACGAGAGAAGTAAAAATGTTGCTAAAGTAAGTGATTTGTATAATCATGCAGCAAAAGCAGCTTGTAAAAGCAAAGATTTATATAATTATAAATTCTTTGGTAAACCGCAAGTTAAAGAATTTGGAATACATCACCCTAATACTACCAGTATGTTTGAATATTGCAAACAATATAATATGGATTTGTGGGCAAAGAAAAATTAAGGTTATATGAATAAATATTTAGTGCTAATAATATTATTAATCACAAACTGTGAATCTTTTGCTCAAGAACAAAAAATATCTAATTTGATTACACCGGTTAGCTATTTTGTCAATCATGAGAAACAGCTTAAGATATTGAAGGATATCTTAAGTAAATATAGACAAGCAAGTATAGTAGGAACTAGCGGTATCGGCAAAACACAATTTGTTAGAATGTATGCTTATGAAAATAATTATGATATTATTTGGTTTTTTGATTGTAACCTTGATCTTAATGAGGAATTTGTTAAGTTAGCTAAACAACTTAATAGTATCAAGAAAACTAAGATACCTGCAGATGTTACTTCTGCCAAGAAAGAAGTAATATCATATTTAACTCATAGTAATAAGTGGTTACTAGTGTTTGATAATCTAAAAGTTAATGGAAATAACAAAGTTCAAGATTTAATTGATTGGGAGCATAATAGCAATGTAATATTTTGTTCACAAGATAGCGAGAATTTACCCAATACTATAGAAATGACTTTATTTGATAAAGCTACTACCATAGAGTTAGCTAATAATTTATTGGATAATAAAGATAAAAATGATATTAAGTTTTTGATAGAATCTTTTAGTGGTTATCCAATACTTATAGTTCAAGGTACTCAATTATTGAATAAGGTTAAAGGATTAGATAGAGAAGAATATAAGAAGAAAGTTTATCAATCAGCTGATAAAATAGCGATAAATATTAGTATGGCTATAAAGGAATTAAAGCCTAGTGCAGTAAAGTTACTTAATAAAATAGCTTTATTAAATAATCAGAGTTTCTCGAAACAACTACTTACTATCATTACTGATAATAAAGATACTCTTGATGATGATATATATCAATTATCTAAGTTTATGCTAATTAGTAATATTAATCCTAACGAGGATAATCCTATTTTTGAAATGCATGATATAGTTAGCAATACAATAATGGAACTAAATGGCGATAATAATAAAATATATTTAGAAAATATTATTTCTAAACTCCCTAAACCCAAAGGTATACAGTCGGGACAATTGTGGAGGACAGCAAAGACTATACCTGACAACCTAGAGGTTCTTCTACAGAATTCTGAAAAATATAATATTGACATATATGTAATGCTTGATTTAAGAGTCGAGTTGTTTGCTATATATGTAAGGGATCATAATCTATATAAAGCAAAACAAATGATTGATTGGTTTGAATACAAAGATAAGGACAGAGCATTCAAACTGTGGAAAATGTCTGAATATCAAAAATATTGTTATGCTAGATATTTGGGGTTAATAGGAGAGCATAGTAGGTTGTCATTAGCAAATTTTGAAATAGCCATTTCTTATCCTACTAAAGCATTAAAGATTTTAGATAATCTTAATGGTGATTATGCTTTTTTAAAATTTAATCTTAACTCACACATCGCTGTATCTCAAGTATCTTTGGGCAATGTACACACTGCCAAAGAAATCCTTAAAAAAATGGAAGAATTATTTAAACAAGGTTTACAAGAAGCTGATATATTTAGAATCTATTATTTAAAGGCACGTTTATTTTTTATCCAAGGCAAATATAATGATGCTTTAGATTACATAGATAAATATGTTGAGGTATTTATAAAAAGTGGATTAAATATTAATCATCTACACCTTACTGCACCTTATGTATCTAGAGCAGAGATACTAGGCTATCTTGGCAGATACCAAGAAGCTTATGCTCAAGCTAAGCAATTATATGACATGCATAAACCTATAAAAAGTGAAGACCATAGGACATTTGGTTATATCTACAGGACAATGGCAAGAAGTGAATTAGGGTTAGGTAAGATAGATAAAGCCTTGAACCATGTTAACAAAGCTATTATAATATTTTTAACAGATGAATATGGAAATCCCAAGAATACAGAATATTCTCAAGATCTAAATTTAGCGGGAGGCTATGCACTACAAGGAGATATTTTGTTTGCTCAAAATAATATTAAACAAGCAATCGAATCCTATAAACAAGCATTTACCATATATCATTACTTATATAAAGATAACAGTAAAAATATTGTTCAAGTAAGTGATTTATATAATCATGCAGCAAAAGCAGCTTGTAAAAGCAAAGATTTGTATAATTATAAATTTTTTGGCAAGCCACAAATTAAGGAGTTTGGCATACACCACTCTAATACAGTTGATATGTTTGAATATTGCAAACAATATAATATGGATTTATGGGCAAAGCAAGATTAAGGTTTGTGATATTTATCAATCATCCAATCTATAAATGTATTATCAACAGACTGCTTTTTCAGTGCATATTCATATACTTCTTTTATTAGAGCTGTAAGATTTGTAGATGAAAAAATTAAGTTTCTTTCAATTAACATATTAATTGTTGCACTAGTGGCTTTACTAAAAATTTTCATTTGATCAATAGTTAGCACTTCATGGCTTATTTCGTTATCAACAACAAGAGCTTCTAGGCTAATATCTAAGGCTTTTGCAATTAATTGTAAATTATTAGCACTAGGATTTTTTGAACTACCATACAAAATGCTATAAACAGTATTTCTACTTAATCCAGTTTTTTTCTCTATCTCTACAGCATTTATATTTTTTTGCATCATTAATGAGCTAAGTTTGGTTTGTAAATTTGCCATAGATAAGATTTTATATGTAAAATTAATATTTCTAAATAATAAGGTATAACTATCAAAAAGTAAATAACTAATAATTAATTATAATTAATTGATTTGGATTACGAGAGTTTGTAACACTAATTTTTAATGATCTAATAAAAAGTTTAAATTACCATACCCTCTCCAGGGTAATTTAAAAGTCGGGTTGTAAGCCTAATAGATAAGGGAAAAAGTGCTTAATATGTACTTGATGTCATCCCAGCGAAAGCTGGGATCTAAAAAAAATAGCCTGAAAGACTATTAAGTAATATAGATCCCTGCCTTCGCAGGAATGACATCGATAATGGTTAAACTTACATCTATAACAACTAATGACTGTGACTTTTAAATTACCCTGCCCCTCTCACAAATATTTATACTTGAATTTTTTCAATCTATCTGATATGTATTATCTCGGATAGGTGTCCGAGTGGTTTAAGGATCTAGTCTTGAAAACTAGCGTGCGGGCAACCGTACCGTGGGTTCGAATCCCACCCTATCCGCCATTCGGTACAAGTTGTCGTTTTTTCAAAAATATCGAACGGGAAACGTAGTGTCAATAAGCGTTGAAAAATGACCCAGGAAGAGCGTTGAAAAATGACCCACATAAGTCTAGAACTATTGTTTTTTTTTCATACGATAACTTTCATTTCCCGTTTCAATGATATCACAATTATGACAAACTCTATCAAGTAGCGCTGAAGTCATTTTATTACAACCAAATATTTGTGACCATTCTGAGAATATAAGATTAGTAGTAATAATAATTGAAGTGTTGGAATGTATTTTAGATAATAGATGAAAGATAAGTTGACCGCCATTCTTAGAAAATGGTAGATAACCAAGCTCATCTAGGACTAGTACATCTATTTTTTGCAAGGAAGCTGCTAGTTTTCCTACCTGAGCAGAGTTCTTTTCATATTCTAATTGATTAGCAAGATCTACAAGATTAAAAAATCTTGATTTATAACCTTTTCGTACTGCTTTTGTACTTAATGCAATAGCTAGGTGAGTTTTACCGCTACCAGTACCACCAACTAGGATTATATTTCTAGATGTTTTAATAAACTCGCAACTATATAGATGCATAATTTGTTCTTGGTTTATTGGGGTATCGATAAATATGAAATTATCTATATCTTTTTTCTCAGGAAACTTTGCTGCGCTAATCCTACTTTGAATAGACCTAAGAGTTCGTGTTGTTAGTTCAGATTTTAATAAATTATGTAAAATATAATTCGAGGCTTCTTTACGCCTTATGGCATCAGATATAATTTCATCATAAGACTCAAGCATCCCTGTAAATTTTAGCTTTCTCATAACATTTATAATATCTTCTCTAGTAGATTCTTGATATACATTGTTCATTACTTACCTCCTAACTTGAGAAAATTATCGTATATCTCACAATTAGCTTTCGGGATATGTTTTAAAGTATGATATTCTTGGTAATTACTTGGCTCTGTTACTTTTAACTCATCTTTATTACGTAATATAATATTTAAAATTACCTCCTTACTAACAGTTCCTATTTTTAGTGCTTGGGTGCATGCTGATACTACTGCTTCTATGGATTCCATTGCTATATACGATAATATATGAGCAAAATCTCTTGTACCTGCTGGGCTGCTCTCAAGACGTCTTCTAACTTCTATGAGCTCTTCTGGTAAATTCATATTAAGGAATGGTTCACCATTTCTTAATGCTCCGGGTTTATACCTTAATATTGGCAGATAATGATTGACGTCATAACAAGTTTCTCCCTTAGTAAATTTCCGTTTATGACGACCTACCTCTTGACCATTATAAATAAATACTAGATGTTCAGCATATATCTTACATTGTACTATTTTCCCAGCACAACTACAGTGAACGCTATAATTATTGCTTTCATATCTAGCCAAACAAGTAATAGAAACCTTGATATCTATTTCTTTGCAACCGTTAAATAATACAGGCACGGATACTAAAAAATTACGTTCTAGTTGATATGCTTCATCTATAGTCTTATCTTTATATTCGGGGTGTTTATGAGAGCTATTATAAGTAACTAATCTGCTGGTTAATATATCGTTTAATTCTTGCAAGGTTAAAGCTTTTGGCATAGGAGTAAAGAACTGTTCCCGGTCAATCTGTACTTGTCGCTCAACCCTACCTTTTTCATTACCTCGAGCTGGAGAACATGCTATCGGTTCAATGAGATAATGTGCGCAGAGCTTTTCAAACTTTGGATTCCATTCTCTATTATTAGAGCCTTTTAAAACCTTACTGACAGCAGTCTTCATATTATCATAAATCCCTTTAGTTGGACTACCACCAAAAAAAGTAAAGGCTCTAACATGTGCATCAAATACCATCTCTTGAGCTTCAGTAGGATAAATATAGATAAATTTTTTACGGCTATAACACAAAACAAAGTGAGCTACTTTAACATTTATTATTTCTCCAGCTAATATTACTTGCTCACTACTCCAGTCAAATTGGTAAGCTTCCCCAGGAGCAAAGGATAAAGGTACGCAAGCTTTTATATTAATCTCAAAATTTCTATCATTCCAAGTGTTAATATAACGACTAACAGCAGAGTAACTGCCTTGATACCCATAAATCTTTAACTCCTCAAATAAAGCTTTCCCTGTTTTTTTAGGCTTTGAATTCTTATTATCCCGCAACATCCTCTCAAGACTCTCAATATATTTCCCAAGTTTAGGTATAGGTTGAATTATTCGTATATAATCAGATTTAATCTCTCCTTGCGTACGAATGATACTTCTAACTGTATTACGTGATATATTTAATTCTCTACTTATTGAACGTATACCTTCTCCACGACGATAACGTCCTAATATCTTTCTCTTACTTTCCATTATTAACATCTCTGATTTTATACTCCTATTATTTATTCTGAAAATAATAGAAGTATAGGTTGATAATAATGGATTAATAACGTACTACTTTTCCCACTTCTTAGGTGGGTCATTTTTCAACGCACATTAACCCATTTAGTGGGTCATTATTGCACGCTTTTTAACACCAAGCTTTAACCTCATCCATTACATCATCAGTAATTTGGCTGATTAAGCCTTCACTTATTTCAACACTGTATAACTCCTGTAACTGAATCTTAATATCAGATATACTCATGCCTTTAGCATATAATGATAGTACTTTATCGTCAAAACCATCAAAACGTTTCTGGCGTTTTGGTAGTATTGCGGGTTCAAAGGTATTATGCCTATCCCTTGGTACTTCTATTTCTACAGCTCCATGTTCGGAGATCAGTTTTTTGCTAGTTATACCATTACGAGCATTATCATTATCTGCACGACTGTATTTATCATAGCCTAGATGATTATTCATTTCTGACTGCAGTGCCTTCTCTATTAAACGTTTGGTCAATTCTTTTAATAAACCTCCTTCTTTCAGTATTGTACTTACATCTGTATCATTATCTATTAATAAATCTACTGCTTGCTTTATTGATTCATTAGTTTTTTTATTCATGTAATTTCCTTTTTTGTTATACTTTTATATATAACCTATTTCGAAATTTACACAGTTTTTTGGACAGAGCCTTGTTATAACTTCCATCCATTTTTCCATCATTTCTTCAATATTCAAAAATATTCTCTGCAAGTAATCTAAGCCATACCTGAATAAGGAGATAGACTTTCTACCATGTTTTTTAAGCTTTATAGGTTTGATAGAATTTTGCCATTGACCCACAACATAAGCAAAAGTAAATGCTATAGCAAGTAAACCAAGCAATTTACTAATTCTATCTAAATGTATTATATGGGTATTTTCAAAATTGAAACCCCGCGTCTTAAGGCAAGCAAAAAGGCTTTCTATTTCCCATCTTTTTTTATATATATTTAGTGCTACATGCGGATTATCATTGGTAGCTATGATTACTAATACGCCTTCATCATTACGCAGTGCAGCCACAGATACTTTAGGTCCTTTATAATTCTTACCCAAATATCTTTTTCCTTTAAACAATATATATTCACCATTCTGTAACTTCTTAATTAAATGATTAACAGTAACTAACTCATCTTCTGCTCTACCAATGGCAAGATTGGCTTTGATTCTAATATAAAATGGTATCATTTTATCGGCTAAAAACTTTAGCCATAAATCACCAATAAACTCCCGATCCCCAAGCAATGCTGACATCTTCTCTATGCCAAATACAGTAATAAACCTTTCCATTAATTGCTGACGTTCAATGTTATTAGAAGTTCCTGCTTTTGGCAACATATCCCACATAATTGGTATAGCAATGCCTTTATGGCAAATAGATAATACTAAAATATTGATGTCAAGCTTGCCAAATTTCCAATTTGTCCGATCAAGCACTAGTAACCATTGATCAGTATCAATTCCAGCCAACCTCACCAATAACTTGGCTAAGGACGTATATGATAATTCACATTTGGCAAAAAATCTCTGTAATTTCTTATAGCGTGATTCTTGCTTATCTCCTTTTATCGTTAAGGCAAGCTGGGTAAGATTTACATCTCTCACTTGCAGTAATCCTAATATTATTTGTTCTATTAATTTTATGCTTGCAAAACTCTTAAAAAAATAGTTTCCTAATAGTTGTGATAACGCTGAACTCATACTCCTTCTTCTTAAGCTTGAATAACCTAAGTTATAGGACTTTGATTATGCGTTATCCACTCTTTTTTCTTCTCTCCTTAATCTCTTTGTCCTGTACTGAGGAGTATACATAAAAGTTTATAAACAATTTAAATCAACTGCTATAGCTTCTTTCTTTTAGTCTTTCTTCAGCAAGTTTAAGTAAATCTCTATCATCTAATATTTCAACTACTTGTTCGTATAGCTCAGCTGGAAGTAAATAAGCCGTTGGTTTATTATGATTCAATAAAGCAATAGGCTCACCACTAGATTTAGCCAGCAATGCCGTAGGACTCTTTTTTAATATAGGATTTTACTACAATTATCTTTTATCAAAAGGAATAAATTCTCTTTGTACATACCCAGTATATAATTGCCGAGGTCTGCTAATTTTTTGTTCGGGATCTTCATGCATCTCTTTCCATTGTCCCATCCAACCAACAGTTCTTGCTATAGCAAAAAGCACTGTAAACATCTGTGATGGTATCCCCATAGCTTGATAAATAATACCAGAATAAAAATCAACGTTTGGATAAAGCTTACGCTCTATAAAATATTGGTCATTGAGAGCAATTTTTTCAAGCTCAGTAGCGATTTGTAGTAATGGGTTATTATTTTCTCCTAATTCCTCTAATACTTCTTTGCAGGTCTCTCTAAGTACAACTGCTCTTGGATCATAACTTTTATAGACTCGGTGACCAAAACCCATTAAGCGGAAAGAATCATTTTTATCTTTTGCTCTTGCAATATATTGTGGAATACGATCTATTGTCCCAATCTCTTTCAGCATATTAATTACTGCCTCATTTGCTCCGCCATGTGCTGGTCCCCATAAAGACGCTATGCCAGTACTGATACAGGCAAACGGGTTAGCACCGGATGATCCGGCCAAACGTACTGTTGAAGTGGAAGCATTTTGCTCATGGTCAGCATGGAGAATAAATATTTTATCTAAGGCGTTCTTTACTACTTGGTTTACCTTATATTTTTCACAAGGCGTCGCAAACATCATATGGAGAAAATTTTCAGTAAAATCTAAACTATTATCAGGATATATAAAGGGCTGACCTATTGAATATTTATATGCCATTGCTGCAATAGTTGGCATTTTTGCAATCATTCTAATAGCAGCTAACTCGCGTTCATTTTCTTCTACGTTTAAAAAATTTGGATAAAATGCAGATAAAGATCCTACCACAGCCAACATAATTGCCATAGGATGAGCTGAGTGACGGAAAGCCATAAATAAACTTCTAAGCTGTTCATTAACCAGCGAGTGATTAGTAACTTTCTGAGAAAAAGATTTATACTGATTCGTGGTGGGTAATTCACCATTTAACAGTAAATAGGCAACTTCTAAGAAATTACTTTTTTCTGCTAACGTTTTAATATCATATCCTCGATATCTTAATATCCCTTGATCCCCATCTATGTACGTCATTGCAGATTTACAAGCTGCTGTAGACATAAAGCCAGGGTCATAAGTGAAATAGCCTGTTAATGAATATATACCGCTAACATCAATAACATCTTGACCAATCGATGCTTTTTTTATTGGTAAATTAAAAGACTTATCACCTATTTTTAATTCAACATTTTCTAGAGTTTTGATTCCATTATTTGTCATATGTTCTCTTTTATCATATTTTATGTTGCCCACTAATACAAAAAATGTATTTTTTTATATATTTTACCAAATTGTCATCAACCCCTGCTTCGGTGGAATAATACCATTTCCCATTATTAACTACGCTATTTAGCACTACAGTTGTAGTACTAATGTCAAAACGATGTCATCCCAGCGAAAGCTGAGATCTAATAATGTTTAATAGTCTTTTAGGCTATTTTTTTAGATTCCGCACCGAAGCGGGAATGACAGCTCTAGATAGTAACTACAACTGTAGTATTAACGTAGTTAATAATGGGAAAATAACCCCTCACCGAAATACTACCTAGAACTTGTACACTTGGTATATTTGTTAAAGCGAGTTATATGTATCTCTATCCAAAGTACCTTCACTGTTATCGATAATCAAGGTAATTGTTGCATCACCTGTAATATTAATGGTAGTACGTAACATGTCTAATATCCTATCAATTCCAGCAATTATAGCAACACCTTCAATCGGTAAATGGATTGAAGACAGAACCATAGGTAGCATTATTAAAGAGGCCCCTGGAATACCAGCACCACCTATAGATCCAAGAGTTGAGGTAATAATAATGACTAAATAATCATGCACCGCTAAATCTATACCCATCATTTGAGCAAAAAATATGGTGGTAAGAGCTAAATTTATAGCAAACCCATCCATGTTTATCGATGCCCCAAGTGGCAATATGAAAGAAGTGCTAGATTCAGAGATACCTAGCCGTTCACGACAAACTTGCATAGTTGTAGCAAGCGTTGCTTTACTACTAGAAGTAGAGAAGGCAAGTATTTGGTATTCCAAACTCTTTTTATAAAAAGGTAATGGTGACATTCGACAAAATACATAAATTAGCGTGCCAAAAATACCATATTGACATATCATGGCAATCACTACGGCAACAACTAATTTTGATAAACTAATCATTACATCAAAGCCTTGTGTACCGACTACCCAAGCCGTTAAAGCAAATGCACCATATGGAGAAAGTTGAATGATCATTGAGATCATTTTTAACACCATTTTTGATAATCTATGAAATAAATCTTTAATGGGTGCAGCACTAGCTCCCATTTTATTTAGTATAAGTCCAGAAAATATTGCAAAGAATACAATTTGTAAAACATTAGAACTGGCAAAAGCCCCTACGACATTATCAGGCACAATATTCACAAAAAAATCAATCATATTAAAGGATTTCTCTTGTGAAATATTTGAGGCAACATCAAAGTTAATATGAACACCATGACCTGGCTTTAATACAAGAGCAACTGTAAGACCAAAAACTGTGGCAAAAAAAGTAGTTCCTAAAAAAGCAGCAACAGCCTTTATTCCTACTCTGCCAAGAGAAGTAGGGTCACTCATACTAGTTATGCCTGCTACTAAACTAAAAAATATTAAAGGAGCAATAATCATTTTGATCAAACGCAAAAAAATATCTCCTACCGGTTTTATATAAGATACATATTCAGGACAATATATACCAAACATTATACCTAGGATTAATCCCAAGGTAACTTTTTTCCATAATTTCATTGTTCTACTTAATTAAATTAAAGAGTGTTTTGATTAAACTTATTTTGCTGATTTCATGTAAATGTCTATAGCTAACCCGATTAGCATTACTCCCAATTCACATACGTCATTGCAAGAAGTAGCGAAGCACAACAAAGTAATCCACGTTGTTTTTAATCATAGATTGCTTCGTCGACCTTATGGTCTCCTCGCAATGACGTTGGGTAAAAGTACTGCCGTCATTGCGAGACTACGTGAGTGTAGTGGCAATCCACATTCATTAGATTGCTTCGTCGCCTTCGACTCCTCGCTAATAGACGGAGTAATAACAGGGTTAGCTATATATATATTGGGTAAATCTTAGTGCTAATAAACACTCTATTAAAATTAGATACTTTGAGTTACCCAATTTAAATAGCTAAACAGCCCATCTTGAATGTCGAGCTTTATTATTTGCGGAAGATCATAATTATGTATATCAGTAATCACCTTTTCTATTGTATTGTAGTTATCAGACTTAGCCTTTATCACAATACGATATTCTAGCACAGAAGAAATCTTGCTTTCCCATTTAAAATAGCTGACTATATCATCTACTTGTATGCAAGCAGCTAGATTTGCTTCCAATAAGTTAGTTGTTATTTTGTCTACCACCTGCCGGTCATTGGTCGTAGTTAAAATCACACAACATCTTTGTACCACTTATACCTCAACAAAGCAATTAGGTGTTTCAAATAATTTGACTTTTGTAATAACAAAAGAACTATTAGTAAATAATTTGGGCAAAATATCCAATTTTAGGTATAACGCTATATTTTCTGCGGTTGGATTTTGTTGCATATAATATATTTTTTGACCAGTCCAGTCACATATTCTATCTCCCATTTCTCTATCATTTTGATGTAATATAAGATTATGATCAAAATTATCATCTATCCACTTTTGTATTATTGACTTCATGTGACCAAAATCTATAACCATACCAAGATTATCGGTAACACTTGATCCCGCTGTAACTTCAAGGACATAACGATGACCATGTAGAAATTGACACTTATTCTCATGTCCAACAACTCTATGACCTGCATCAAATTCAATTTTACGAGTACACTTTATCATAATTAACCTCAAATATCGATGTAAGACATCAGTTTAATAGCCTAGGGTAACCCTGAATTCGATGTAACAAGTTACATCGAATTCAGATTCCCTATGACTTTTAAATGCCATGCGTAAGGGGAGTTCTTTAAATATGAGCCAGCAAAGATTCATATCTAGCAATATCCAATTTAATAATATCAATTTTTGTATCATCAATTTCTTCGTCTATTTCTTTTGTTAAAGAGTCTATTTTCCTAATTATCTCATGTAGTTGCAAACTGCTAGTATCAACAGCAAACTCTGTTACTATATTTACATTTGTCCACGTGACCTCAGCTAACCCTGAGTAGATAAAGTACTTAAATACAGAATTATCTACTGTAATTTTTGTCAATCCATCTTTTAAATTTGCAATCAATAACTCATGGCCTGGTAAAACCTCAAATTCTCCTAATTCTCCCGGCATTGTTACCATCCGAGCTCCCATGTCAAACACAACATTCGCTGGCGTTACAATTTTAACCCTAATTGTTTTATTCATTATGCCACTTTTTCTTTAAGGGTTTCACCTTTCTCTACTGCTTCATCAATGCTACCAACCATATAAAAAGCAGCCTCTGGTAAATAGTCATATTTGCCGGAAACCAACCCATGAAACCCCTCAATAGTATCAGCTAAACTAACAAATTTCCCAGCTATACCTGTAAATACTTCGGCAACATGGAAAGGTTGAGATAAAAAGCGTTGAATTTTCCTTGCCCTAGTAACGGTTAATTTATCTGATTCCGATAACTCATCCATTCCTAGAATGGCAATTATATCTTGCAGAGACTTATATGTCTGTAAAACTTTTTGTACCTCACGAGCAACCGAGTAATGTTTCTCTCCCACAATTGCCGGATTTAGTAATTGTGAACTACTATCAAGTGGATCTACTGCCGGGTAAATACCAAGCTCAGCAATTTGTCGACTAAGTACGGTAGTCGCATCCAAATGGGTAAAAGAGGCAGCAGGAGCAGGATCAGTTAGGTCATCTGCTGGCACATAAATAGCCTGCACAGAGGTAATTGATCCAAGCTTTGTTGAAGTAATACGCTCTTGTAGCTCTCCCATATCTGTTGCCAGTGTTGGTTGATAACCAACTGCTGAAGGTATTCTGCCTAAAAGGGCTGATACCTCAGAACCAGCTTGGGTAAAACGAAAAATGTTATCGACAAAAAACAAGACATCCTGTCCTCCATCTAAATCCCTGAAACTTTCGGCTATAGTAAGACCAGTTAAAGCAACTCTAGCTCTTGCACCGGGTGGGTCGTTCATTTGCCCATAAACAAGAGCTACTTTAGATTTTTTGGGATTTTTTAAATCAATTACCCCAGAGCCAATCATTTCGTGATAAAGGTCGTTACCTTCTCTAGTCCTTTCCCCAACTCCTGCAAAAACCGTATATCCTCCATGTGCTTTTGCTATATTATTAATAAGTTCCATAATTAACACTGTCTTTCCTACCCCAGCACCACCAAATAACCCAATTTTTCCTCCTTTTGAATAAGGAGCTAAAAGATCAATGACTTTAATCCCTGTAACCAAAATGTTTCTTTCAGTTGATTGATCAACAAAATTTGGAGCTGGTTTGTAAATTGAAGCAAAGTCAGTTGAATCAATCTTACCTCTTTCATCAATTGGTACACCAACCACATTTATTATGCGTCCGAGTGTGCCAATACCGACAGGTATCTTAATAGTCTCTCCTGTATCTGCTACTGCTTGCCCTCTTACTAGCCCTTCTGTTGGACCCATAGATATACATCTAGCAATATCGTCTCCTATATGCTGTGATACTTCTAGTATCACTTTCTCTCCATTATTATCGCATTCAAGTGCATTGAGAATTTTTGGCAATTTACCATCACTACTAAACTGCACATCGACTACAGCTGAAATAATCTGCACAATCTTGCCAATAGTTTTCGTCATATTTTACCTATACATATTATTGTCTATCCTAAGTATTATAGTTCGTCATTGCGAGGAGTCACTTTAGTGGCGACGAAGCAATCCATATTTTATTATTTTTGGATTGCCACGCTCACATACGTTCGCTCGCAATGACTAGCTATTTACCAATATAATTAATTTTATACGGCTTCTGCCCCTGCAATAATCTCTATCAAGTCCTTAGTAATCAGATCTTGTCTAGATCTATTAAGTTTTAGTGTTAACTTATTAATAAGCTCCTTAGCATTTTTTGTTGCATTATCCATTGCTGTCATTCTAGCTCCTTCTTCGCTAGCTCTATTTTGTAGTAGAGCATAATTAATTTGAGCCGATACATAAAGATTAATCATATGCAAAATAAGCCCTTCACCTTCATATTCATAGCTCAAATATTTCTCATTTGAACATAGCTGTTTTTCAATTGGCAATATTTGCTTTTTAGTTGGAATCTGTATCATAGCATTTTTACAGTTGTTAAAATATATTTGACAATTGCTAATTCCAAAATCCTCTACCATCTCCATCAGTTTTTCTTTGAGCTGAAATGACAAATTATTATTATGAGCTTTTGGAAACTCATAATAATTATCAATATAATGGGAATATTGCCCCTTAAATGCATCATAACCCTTTTTGCCAATAATAATAAGCCTTACTTGTTTACCAGCATTTTCCAAATTTGCAATATCAGATTTTACCTGCTTGGACAGTAAAAAATTAAAAGCTCCACATAAACCTCGTTCGGAGGTGACTACTATTAGTAAATGTAGCTTATTTATATTCAAGTCACCTTGGTCTAATAATCCTTCTGAAAAAAATTTTTTCTGTTCGATCGGCAGATCCTGTAAATTATTGCTAGATGCCACGCTAGACATTATATCCTGCAGAATCCCAATATAATCCTCTGAGTCCTTAACTTGGTTTTTGGCTTTTGTAAACTTAGTAGCCGAAACTATCTGCATAGCCTTAGTGATTTTTTGCGTTGTTTTAATGCTCTTAATACGAGATCTTAACTGTTTTAAACCTGACATACTACCTAATTAATCTTAACCTAAAGTCGATACAACATTACCATATCATCAATGTCATCCCATCGGATGACATCACCTTCGCAGGGATGAATAATTATACCATTTCCCATTATTAACTACGCTATTTAGTGCTACAGTTGTAGTACTAATGTCAAAACGATGTCATCCCAGCGAAAGATGGGATCTAATAATGTTTAATAGTCTTTCAGGCTATTTTTTAGATTCCCGCCGTTGCTAAGAATGACAGCTCTGGGTAGTAACTACAACTGTAGTATTATCGTAGTTAATAATGGGAAATGGTATTATTCTTATATTGAGCTCAGATTAACTTACTGAACAAGCATTAAAGTTCTGCACAAAATTTTCTAAGAAAATTTTTAACTTTTGTTCCATTTTTTCAGTAATTTGTCCTTGCTCTCTAATAGATACTAAAATATCGTTTTCACTCAGTTTTATTTCTTGCAGCATTCTATGCTCAAATTCTTTTATTCGTTCAACAGGAATACTATCAAGATAATTTTTTACCCCAGCATAAAGACTAACCACTTGTTCCTCAACAGGGAAAGGGCTATATTGATCCTGCTTCAATATTTCGCTAAGCTTTGTACCATGTGAAATAAGTTGTTTAGTTGAAACGTCTAAGTCTGAACTAAACTGAGAAAAAGCTGCTAATTCCCTAAATTGTGCTAACTCAAGTTTCACACTTCCTGCCACTTGCTTCATAGATTTTACTTGTGCTGCTGATCCTACCCTACTCACTGATATACCAATATTTACTGCCGGTCTGATACCTTTATAGAACAGCTCATTTTCTAAAAAAATCTGTCCATCAGTAATTGATATAATATTGGTTGGAATATATGCGGAAACATCCCCTGCTTGGGTTTCAATAATTGGCAAAGCTGTAAGAGATCCACCACCAGCTTTATCTGACATTTTTGCTGCTCGTTCAAGTAACCTAGAATGTAGATAAAATACATCCCCTGGATAAGCTTCACGTCCCGGCGGTCTTCTAAGTAATAGTGAGATTTGTCTATAGGCAACAGCATGTTTGCTTAAATCATCGTAAATAACTAGTGCATGCATACCATTATCACGAAAATACTCACCAATACTGCAACCAGTGTAAGGTGCAACATATTGTAACGCAACAGGATCAGAGGCAGTAGCTGCTACAACTGTGGTATATTCCATTGCTCCTGAGTCTTCTAATCTTTTTACTACCTGTGCAACAGTCGATCTTTTTTGACCAATAGCTACATAAATACAATAAATTTTATTTTTTTCATCGCCGTTAAGATGAGCTTGTTTTTGGTTAATAATAGTATCGATAACAATAGCGGTTTTACCTATTTGCCTATCACCAATAATTAACTCCCTCTGACCTCTACCAATAGGAATTAGGGCATCAATCACTTTAATACCCGTTTGCACCGGCTCTTTAACACTTTTTCTAACAATTATCCCCGGAGCTTTTTCCTCTATATTCCTATATGTATCAGTTATAATCTCACCTTTACCATCAATAGGATTTGCCATACCATCAACGACCCTACCAAGCAATGACTTACCAACTGGTACTTGTAAAATCTTTCCAGTTCTTTTTACCGCATCACCTTGTTTGACTTCTCGATCACTACCAATTAATACAATACTTACAGAATCTGTTTCAAGATTAAGAGCAAGACCTTTCACTCCTGACGCAAACTCGACTACCTCGCCAGCTTCCACATTATCGATACCATATACCCTAGCTATACCATCGCCAACTGTTACAACCTGCCCTACTTCCCGTAAATCGCTAAGCTGATCAATGTTAGCAATTTCTTTTTTTAATATTTCAGCAAGTTCGACAGCCTTTAATTGTTGGATAGACCCCATAGTTATTCCTCATATAAAATTTATTTAACACGCGAATTCGGGATAACAAGTTATCCCAAATTCGGCTGTATCTTTGTAGCTTTCAAGGTTTTCGTTATTTTTTCTAACATTCCCGCAATAGAATAGTCCCTAACTATGCTATCATATTGCACCACAATACCGCCAATAATTGACTGACTTTGGCAAAAATTTATAGCAACCTTCTGCTGAAAGTCATCTGCTAAATATTTTGTTAACCATTCTTTCTCTCTAGTCTGCAAAGATTTAGAAGAAGTTACTTTTACCATTTTAATATTTCTGCTATTATTAAGTAGTTGTTGGTATAATACTACTATGTTTGATAAAATAGGCATACGTGAATGCCTTAGTAATATTAACAAAAACCGCTTAACTATAGATTCGATATTAAAGGTTTCTGTAATTAACTCAATTATTTTACATTTGTCAACATCCTTTACTATAGGAGAAAATATAACAGCCTTGATTTGCGAATTATCCTCGATAAATTGATTAATAATGGTAATCTGCTGTAATATTTTATCTTCCAAGCTACTTGCCAATGCATTATCAAATAAAGCAGAAGTATAGTTACGTACTAATTTATTGTTAATCATTATGTTTTTATATCCATTAAAATTCTATAACCCTAGTACTACAGTTGTAGTACTAACGTCAAAACGATGTCATCCCTACCGCCATTATGTCATCCCAGCGAAAGCTGGGATCTAAAACTATATAACATACCTTCTATGCTATTTCTTTAGATTCCGCACCGAAGCAGGAATGACATCGTTTCATCGTATATGTCACCCCTGCTTACGCAGGGGTGACATTGTAAGATCGTATTAGATTTCGCTACCTACGCGGAAATGACATCAATTCTATCACCATTACTATGCCTTAAACCTTTTCGGGTTAGCTATACTAAAACTAAATCAAACAATAATAAGCCACATACAGCCAAGAAAACACGCCATGTACGATTGCCCATAATACAGAATGGTTTATATTAAATGAAATAGCCATAGCAAGTGCCGAACCAAATGACACGCCATGCTGCATAACAAGGTTTATTTTCCTCCTTGGTGGGTAGATTCCATAATCTTCACGGTTCATTTTACTCATTTCTTTTTCCTCATATTAATTCTAGGACAATTTATAACATAATTTATGCTTACCACTAAGTAGCAAAAAGAAAATTTTTTTTATATATGAATAGCCCTACCATAAGCCTGCAATACCGCCTCTCCCATCATTTCAGATAAAGTTGGATGTGGAAAAATGCTATTCATTAAATCAAGCTCTGTACCTTCCATAGTTCTAGCAATTACATAACCTTGAATTAGTTCGGTAACCTCTTCACCTATCAAATGAGCTCCTAACAATTCACCAGTCTTTACATCAAAAATCGTTTTAATCATTCCTTCATTATAACCATCAACCAAGGCTTTACCGTTAGCGATAGATGGGAATCTGCCAATTTTTACTTGGTAACCAGCTTTTTTCGCTTGTTCTTCAGTGAGTCCTACACTAGCAATCTGTGGTGAGGAATAAGTACAGCCTGGAATATTACGTTTCTCTATAGGATGAGCCTTAAGACCAGCTATAGTTTCCGCAGCAATAATACCTTCATGACTTGCCTTGTGGGCAAGCCATGGTGCTGATGTTACATCACCTATTGCATAAATGCCTTCTTCCGAAGTTTGCATAAACTGATTGGTAATAATATGACCTCTATCTATTTTGATATTAGTTTTTTCTAAATTAAGGTTTTCCGTGTTACCAACTATACCAACGGCTATAAGCAAAATTTCAGCTTGTATCTTGTAATTTTTGCCATCTATCTCAACTTCAACTACAACATGGTCTTGGGTTTTGCTATGATTTAACAATTTGCTATTAGTATGAATTTTTATCCCTTTCTTTTCAAAGGTTTTTCGTGCCATTAAAGAAATCTCCTCATCTTCACTAGGTAAAATCCTATTTTGTGCTTCAATTACAGTGACATTTGTTCCTAAAGCATTATAAAATGAAGCAAATTCTATACCAATCGCTCCTGATCCAACGATAATCATAGATTTTGGTAATTTATCAAGAACCATAGCCTCTTTGGAGGTAATAATTTGCTTGCCATCCGGCTCAAATCCATCTAAGATTCTATATCTTGCACCTGTTGCAATTATTATGTCCTTTGCTTTAATCGAAATTTTTTGACCATTATTATTGATATCTACTACCTTGCCTGTTCCTAGCCTAGCCGTGCCATCAATTATCGTAACCTTATTTTTTTTTAGCAGAGATTTAATACCAGATGTTAACTGCATCGATATATCTCTAGAACGCTGTACTATTTTTTTTAGGTCAAAACTTGCTTCGCCTACTATAATACCATAATCTTTAGCATGTCTAATTTTTTGAAATAATTCAGCTGATTTAAGCAATGCTTTTGTTGGTATACAACCCCAATTTAAGCAGACTCCCCCTAAATGCTCCTTCTCAATCAACACAACTTTTTTATTTAGTTGTGCAGCCCTAATCGCAGCCACGTAACCACCTGGTCCACCACCAATAATCGCTAGATCGTAATTTTCCATTAATATGTCCACTTATTCATTCATTACTTTTTTAATATTTTCTCTACCACTAACCCAATAGTATCCGTCATTGCGAGGAGCTACTTAATAGTAGCGACGAAGCAATCCACGAAAGTAGATTAGAAATGGATTGCCACTACACTCACGTGGTCTTGCAATGACGTCTTACGCGAATTCGGGATAAGAATTGACAAATTCTTATCCCGAATTCGCGTATTTTAGTATATTCAACCTACTATAACTCCACTAATAAAAATGGCTACTGAAATTTATAACAAGTTTGATTTTTTATACCTTTATGAGTTAGGATACCTTCCTTAACACCAAAGATTAGATCACGACTGGCCGACGCAGAAGAAATATCCTTATGTAATAGAATATAATCTTTCCTTGAAAACCAACTATTTGGTAATTTTATTTTAGCAAATTCTAACCTAGACTTAGGAGTTTTGACTGGAGATACTACATTATTAACATATAGTTGCAGAGCCTTTAGTATCTGTGTTGCCATAAATTCAATGAATAAGGTAGACTCCCCTGCTTTATCACACTCAGCTAAAACGTTATAGTACTCACTTTGTTCGTTTTTTATTAGTACCTCCACCGGAATATATTTAAAAATTGGATCTGCTTTCATTAATAATAATTGTTGCCATAACCTACCCATTCGTCCATTACCATCTGAGAAAGGATGGATAAATGCTAGCTCATAATGAAATACACAAGCTTTAATTAGCCACGGAATATCCTTATTTTTTTTATGAACTGAAATAATTTATCCATTAATAATGGGACACGACTAGCTTTAGGAGCTATATGAGTTATTTCATCGCCTTTAAATATGCCAACTCCGCTAGCTCGAAAATAGCCATTATCAACTATTAATTCTTGCATCAATAATCTATGTGCCTCTAGTAAATAATCTATTGATAATGGATTTAGTTTATGTAAATTATTATATAATTTAATGGCATTGTTAACTTCAATAATATCATTTTTAGAACCTAGTACCGGTTTCCCATCAATTATATTGGTTATTTGGTCTAAACTTAAACTATTACCTTCAATTGCTAAAGAAGAATGGATAGTCTTTATTTGGTTACTTTTTCTAAGTTTTACTGCAGGCAGAGAAAGCTTAGCTCCAAATAAAATACCAAGCTCATATGCAATATCTTGCAGTAATGTAAGTATTTTATTACTTACTTGAAAAGGTGGTTTGTTATTCATAAAATGATAGTATCATATGATACTATCATTGGCTATAAAATAATATTAGATTTTAAATACAAAGTAATTTGAACTTTGCAGCTATATAGGCTTAATAACGACGTTGGGATGATAAGCGAGAGTCCTCTAGCCTCCATAATTTCTAGTATTTAGATGTGCTAAATCGGTTTTAATCATATATTTCACGTCTATGTCCTACATCAATAACCAAGATCAGCGATTCGTTATTACTAATATTGCAAATAATTCTATAATCATCAACTCTGTAACGCCAAAGACCTTTCTTCTCTCCAACAAGACTTTTGCCAAAATCATGAGGATTAATAGAGATTCTGCTTTCCAAATAGTGAATTATACGTTGTTGTATATCTTTATTTAATTTTGAAAATTGTTTTCTACTACGATCCGTAAACAGAATACTATAAGCCATTTTCCTTTTTAATTTGATTTAATGAGTAAGTTTTAAAACCATCGTTATAAAACTCATCTAAAGCTTGCCTGCCAATTGTAAGATCATTTTGATTGACTAAATATAACTCTACAGCTTTTCTTAGTACATAGGCTTTACTACGGTCATGCACTTTAGCAAAAGTTTCAATTTGTTCATTTAACTGATCATCTACATCAAAAGATAAAGTATGCATAATTAAGTTACTCTTAATAAATTTAATTAACTATAATCATCAATATACTATATTAGTAATAATTTTTAAATTAGATTTTAAACATGAAACATCAGCAGATTACTTTAGATAAACTAGGGTCTGATATTAATATTCCAGTAAGATATAGTAATAAAGCCAAACGAATTAGCATTAGAATAAACCACAAAGGAGCTGAATTAGTTTTACCTAATAAAAATTTTAATACAGGATATAAATTCTTGTTAGAAAAAGAATCTTGGATTAGACAAAATTTGCAAAAATTCTTAAACAAGCCCCCCGTCGATTATAACACAATAACAGTCTTTGACGAAGTATATTCGTTATTAAATATTGATGCAGATTATGAAAAAGTACAAATCACGGATGATGTTATTCAAATATATTCTTTACCCTCACAACACAAAAGTACTTTAGTAAGGTTTTTGAAAGATATGTTGTTACTAGAAACCACAAAACTGGTTACTCTTCTAGCGAAAGAACATAATATAAACTTTACTAAAATTAAAATTATGAATAATAAGGGCAAATGGGGAAGTTGCTCTAGTAAGGCTGTACTTGCTTTTAATTGGCGTCTTATTTTTGCTCCAAAAAAAATATTAAAATACTTAGTGGTCCATGAAATGTGTCATATAATTGAAATGAATCACAGTCCTCGTTTTTGGAATTTAGTAGCAAGACTTTATCCAGACTATAAGTTGGCTAGATTATGGCTTAAGGAACATGGCAATAATCTCCATCAATATTTAATGTCTTAGTAAGTCTATTTGTTTTTTATAATCTTTTGATTGGAAAATAAAATTACCTGATACTAAAATATCAGCTCCAGCTTTTATACAGTTCTTACCGGTAACATCATTTATTCCTCCATCTACAGAAAGCATTATAGGTTTACCAAAATTTTTGATTTTTTCTGAAATAATTTTGACTTTCTCTAGCTGATTCTCTATAAACTTTTGGCTAGAAAAACCGGGGTTTACGGTCATTGCTAGAATTAGATCTACTTTATCAATAATATAATCTATAGAATTTGGACTTGTAGAGGGAAGTAGTGCCACCCCAGCTTTTAGCCCTAAATTTTGAATAATACCTAAAGTTCTGTCAAGATGGATAGTGGTTTCAGGATGGATAGTGATAATATCCGCTCCGCTACTAGCATAGTCTTTAATCGAATATTCTGGGTTATTAATCATTAAATGTACGTCAAATGGTAATGTAGTGTGAACTCTTAAAGCTTTTATTATAGGAGGTCCAAATGTTAAGTTAGGTACAAAATGTCCATCCATAACGTCTATATGGATCATATCAGCCCCAGCTTCCTCCAAAGAACTGATTTCTTTTTGCAAATTAGCAAAATCTGCTGATAGTAACGAAGGTGAGATCTTAATTATTTTCACTTTTGTTTTTATCCTCAATATGAACTTTTTGGCTATTTTTTCTTCTTGCTATATTCTGTTTTAAAGCACTAGACAGTTTTTGAAATTTACTCTCACTATTTTGTAATTTCTGCTGCTTTTCCTTTGTTATAAAAACCCTCCTATAAATTCTTCAAGTTTTACTACTGACATTCTATAACTATTCAAATAAATTTCTACTATCTTTTCGACATTTTATTATTATACTACAGGTTATGATTTTATAATGAACTAGTATAGCCATAATGAATCAACATATTGTAAATTCTCCTGAATCACTTGATGAAAAGCGTAATAATGCCCGTCAAGGTGGGGGGGGAGAGAGAATCGCCTTACAACATAAAAAAGGTAAGCTTACTGCGAGAGAAAGGATAGAAGTATTGCTAGATCCTGAGAGTTTTGAAGAAACAGGAATGTTTGTTGAACATAGATGCAGTAACTTTGGCATGAACGACAAGAAATTCCTAGGGGACGGTATAATAACTGGACATGGCACTATAAATGGTAGGTTGGTTTTTGTGTATAGCCAGGATTTTACCGTGTTAGGTGGATCTCTTGGGGAATATCACGCTAAAAAAATTTGCACTATACTCGATTCTGCTTTGGCAGTAGGAGCACCAGTTATTGGCATAAATGATTCGGGGGGTGCAAGAATTCAGGAAGGGGTTGACGCTCTTGGTGGTTATGGAGAATTATTTCAACGCAATGTAATTGCTTCCGGTATTATTCCACAAATCACCTTAATTATGGGGCCTTGTGCTGGTGGTGCTGTTTATTCCCCCGCCTTAACAGATTTCATATTCATGGTTAAAAATACTTCTTATATGTTTGTAACAGGACCAGACGTAGTTAAAACTGTTACAGGTGAAGAAGTAAGCCAAGAACAACTTGGCGGAGCAAAAATGCATACTACAAAGAGTGGTGTTGCTGACCTTGCTTTTAAAAATGATATAGAGCTACTTCTAGAAACTAGAAGGTTCTTTAATTTTTTACCTCTATCAAATCGTAGTCCCCTACCACATCGTCGTACCGAAGACCCAGCTGATCGGGTTGATATGTCTCTAAACACCTTAGTCCCAAGCATTCCGAACAAAGCTTATGACATGAAAGAATTAATTGAGCGTATTGTTGATGAAGGAGAATTTTTTGAGCTGCAACCAGATTTTGCTAGAAACATTATAATCGGCTTTGGTTATATGGAAGGAAGACCTATAGGATTTGTTGCGAATCAACCATTACATTTAGCTGGCTGTTTGGATATTAACGCATCAAGAAAGGCAGCAAGGTTTGTTCGTTTTTGTGATGCGTTTAATATCCCAATAGTAACTCTAGTTGATGTACCAGGTTTTTTACCTGGCACTGATCAAGAGCATAACGGAATTATTAAACATGGAGCAAAATTGTTATATGCGTACGCTGAAGCAACTGTACCAAAAATTACCATAATTACTAGGAAAGCTTATGGTGGAGCTTATATAGTGATGAACTCAAAACATCTTCGTGGTGATATGAATTACGCGTGGTTCAACTCAGAAATTGCAGTACTTGGGGCTGAAGGAGCTGCTGAAATAATATTTAAAGAAGCATGCAAAGATCCAGAATCAAAAAAACAAAAAATCCAAGAGTATAAAGATACTGTTACTTCTCCTTTCGCTGCAGCATCTAGAGGATACCTAGACGATATTATAAAGCCTCAAAATACTAGATGGCGCATATGTAAAGCACTAAACTTTCTTCAAAACAAAAAAATACAATTACCATGGAAGAAGCATGATAACTTACCACTTTAGTATACTTAAGCACGAGATTTTATGACTAAACCATTATTTGATAAAATTTTAATCGCCAATCGTGGTGAAATAGCTTTGAGAATAATGCAAACCCTAAAGAAGATGGGTATTAAATCAGTTGCCGTATATTCTGAAGCAGATACACATTCAATGCATGTACAATATGCTGATGAAGCTTATTATATCGGCAATTCTCCTGCCACTGAGAGCTATTTGTCAATTAAAAATATTGTAAATGCTATTAGAGCAAGTGGTGCTTCGGCGGTGCATCCAGGATATGGATTTTTATCAGAAAATTCAAATTTTGCAAATATCTTAAAAAGGGAAGGAGTTGCCTTAATAGGTCCCAATGCTTCTGCTATTAAGAAAATGGGTGATAAAATTGAAGCAAAAAAAATCGCTATGGAAGCAGGAGTCAGCCTAGTCCCTGGCTATATTGGGACTATCAGCAATATAAATCAGGCCATAGAAATTGCAGAAAAAATAGGTTTCCCTGTTATAGTTAAGGCAACAGCTGGCGGTGGTGGTCGTGGAATGAGAGTGGTAAAAAACTCTGAAGAAATGGCTAATGCCTTTGAATCAGCTAAGCTTGAGGCAGTAAATAATTTTAGCGATGGTAGATTATTCATTGAAAAATTAATTAAGTCCCCAAGGCATATTGAAATACAATTATTAGCTGATCAGTATGGTAACAGTGTTTGTCTTGGTGAGCGAGAATGTTCAATTCAACGTTATCATCAAAAAGTGATTGAAGAAGCCCCAAGCTCCTTTATTACCGAGGAAATACGGCAGAAAATGTATAAAGAGACCTTAGCTTTATCTAGCAAGGTAGGTTATTACTCAGCCGGTACAGTTGAATTTATAGTTGATTTAGATAAGAATTTTTATTTCCTTGAGATGAATACTAGGCTACAAGTTGAGCATCCAGTAACTGAACTGATCACTGGTATTGACATAGTAGAAGAAATGATAAAAATTGCTGCTGGTGAAAAATTATCATTTTCTCAAGAAGATATAAAATTAAAGGGGCATGCGTTTGAATCTAGAATTTGTGCAGAAAATCCAACGCGTGGATTTCTGTCGTCTAGCGGTAGAATTACTGAATATGCAGAACCACCAAAAAATGCTAACATACGTGTGGATACAGGTCTTGGACTTGGTGGAGAAGTCAGTATGTTTTATGATTCAATGATTGCAAAACTTTGTACTTACGGAGAGACCAGAGAACAAGCTATTGAGGTTATGCGTTCTGCTTTAAGTGCTTACATAATACAAGGTATTTCTCATAATATTAGTTTCTTAGAAGCAGTAATATCACATCCTCGTTTTATAGCAGGTGATATAAATACTGCATTTATAGAAGAAGAATATCCAGATGGTTTTTCTGGAGCAAGCTTAACTTCTGAAATCACTAAAATATTCCTCGCTACAGCCATTTTTATTTATATTGCCGAACAAAAACGTGCTTCGTTAATTTCTGGTCAAATAGTCGATCAAACTCATAAAATCGGCACTAGATGGGTTGTATCAATTGATGATAAACTATTTCCAGTTTTAATTAAATCAGTAGATTATGGTTATAATATAAGACAAGAAAATGATAGAATTTATATACGTAGTAACTGGAACTTAGGCAGTAGACTCTTTTCCTGTATTGTAAATGGTAGAAAAGCCAATATAAAACTTGACAATATCTTAACAGGTTATATGTTATCACATTCAGGTATTACTGTTAAAGCCTATGTCCGTTCCCCACGGATGTCTGAACTAGAAGCGTTGATGATTACAAAAAATATCCAAGAAGAGCAAACAGAACTGCACGCCCCGCTTGCGGGACAAATTATTGCAATTAAGGTTCAAGAAGGCAGTAAGGTAGTTATTGGTCAAGAGATTATGGTTTTAACTGCCATGAAAATGGAAAATATACTTGTTGCTGAGCGTAATGGGAAAATTGCTAAAATCCTAGTTAATGAGAAAGATCAGGTGGTTAGTGGGCAGGTGTTACTTGAATTTGCTTAGGTTTAAACTAGATCTAATAATAGCTTGAAAATTAATTGTAACTAGTACTACAGTTGTAGTATCACTAGATTATCAGTAGTAAAACGATGTCACCCCTACTTCAACACCTTCCTATTACCCACATCTTTGGACTCGTGGAACGTCATCCTGAATTTATTTCAGGATCTATTAAAAATGCTATAATCTAGATATTGTGGGTAACTACAACTGTAGTACTAGGTAGGTGGTAGAACTTCAAATATACTCAAATGATTTTGAATAATAAAAATGTTGAATTACTTTTATCGAGATCTTAAAAAATATTGTAATAGCGGTAAATTAATATTTGTTCTAATAATTGTAGCCATTATATTGGCTTGCTCAACTTATTATGTGATTTCAATTGAGTCGAAATCTCTTGGTCCAGACCCAAGTAGAGTTATAGGGCTTATATTAGTAGATCTTGCTGTATTCTTATTTTTAGGCATTTTATTAGCTCGTAAATTTTTACGAGATTTTATTGATAAAGGTGAGAGGGAGACGTCTTCAAAATTACAAAATCGTATCATTATTACCTTTAGTTTGATTGCTACAATCCCAACTATTATTGTTTCAGTGTTTTCAGCATATTTCTTTAACTTTGGTATTCAATCTTGGTTCGATAAAAAGATTTCTGCTGTGCTTGATCAGTCGATAATAGTAGCAGAATCTTATATAGACGAACATAAAATGCAGTTACGCGAAACAGCATTATCTGTCGCTGATGATTTAACTGAGATGTATTATAATTTAATACATAATCCCCTTTCATTTAATGAAGCATTAAATACTGAAGTTGAGATGCGTTCTCTTGATGAAGCTATAGTTTTTCATAGACCTACTAATACTGTTATTGCTAATACATTCTTAAGTTTCGCAATTTCATTTGCTACTATTCCAGCTCATTTAATGAAAAGAGCTGAGGTAGGAGAAATTGTTGAAATAAAATCTGATCCTAAAAAGATTCGAATGCTTACAAAACTTAAAGATCATAATGATATATATTTGTTGGTAGGTAGATTGATTGATGCCAAAATTATTGATCATATTGATAAAACTAACGGTGCAGCTGAAGAATATTATCGTCTTAAAAAACATATATCCAGTATGCAGATCAAATTTTCTATAGTATTTATTTTTATTGCTTTATTACTGCTATTAGCTGCAATAAGCTGGGGGATGATTTTTGCTACAAAGATAGTAAAGCCTATTCGGAAATTAGTGATTGCTACTGAAAAGGTTAAAAATGGTGACTTAACTATTCAAGTGCCAGAAGACCTTGTTAATAAAGATGAAATAAGCGTTTTATCCTCAGCTTTTAATAGGATGATTAAACAAATTGATCATCAACAAAGAGATCTAGTTATAGCTCAGCGTGCACTTGCTTGGTCTGACGTAGCAAGGAAAGTAGCTCACGAAATTAAGAATCCTTTGACACCTATTCATCTTGCCTCCGAAAGATTGCTTAGGAAATTTAGTAATCAAGTTGAAGATAAGGCAGAGTTCAACAAATACATACAGATGATTATACGTCATACTGACGACATTAAGAAAATTGTCTCTGAATTTGTTAATTTTGCAAGATTACCAGCCCCAATATTTATAGATTGTGATCTAGTAATTCTTATAAAGAATATGGTTGAATCACGAAAATTAATTAATGATAAAATATTATATAAGTTCATCACAACTGATCAGCACATAGATTTCATCTGTGATACAACTCAAATTAATCAGATTATGGTTAATTTGTTAAAAAATGCCGAAGAATCTATAGGACTTACTAGATTTCAACAAGGTGTTATTGCTGTTTCTATAACCAAGTCTAACCATCAGATTACTATTACAGTAAATGACAATGGAGTAGGATTCCAAGCAAATTTAATTGATAGGGCTACAGAAGCCTATATAACAACTAGATCTAAAGGAACTGGTTTAGGGCTAGCCATTATCAAAAAAATAGCACAAGATCATTGTGCAACACTAGAGTTAGCAAACAAGCACGAGGGAGGGGCAATTGTCAACATAACGTTCAACCTTGATGAATTAAAATTAAAGATCCATAATTCGAAGTCGATAAATCACATTTTCACTTAATATTCTTGCCTTACTTTACTTTTTTCTTGGTAGTTCTCTCATATTTAAAGTCATGCTTTATAACAATATACTTAATCTGTAATCGTGATTTTTATCACATATTAATAAATTCTCCTTTAAAAATAAAATTATAAATACACTTTTTACTTTCCCTCTCTATGACAATCGCATTAACATTAATTAATCTTTAATAAATAAATTAATAGGTAATAAAATGGTTTTATTTAACAAGCTACAAAATAACTTTCTTATTAATATATCTAATAGATATTTAGTAACAAGGTG
Organism: Candidatus Tisiphia endosymbiont of Nedyus quadrimaculatus; assembly: GCF_964059235.1. Classification (NCBI taxonomy): domain Bacteria; kingdom Pseudomonadati; phylum Pseudomonadota; class Alphaproteobacteria; order Rickettsiales; family Rickettsiaceae; genus Candidatus Tisiphia; species Candidatus Tisiphia endosymbiont of Nedyus quadrimaculatus. Next base: position 887,119 of record NZ_OZ060452.1, on the reverse strand, counting down.
CATAATTTTTCTTTTTTTTTTATTACAAGGGTTTGGTACATCTAATGTTTTGGCAGCAGGACTAAGAAATGAGCAAATATACTCAAATGATTTGGAGAATTGGAACGTAAAACAAGGGGTGAGCGAACGGAGCGTACATGAAGTACGTGAGTACGCGAATACCCCGCAGTTTTACGAAACCAATTCTTCAAAGCAGAAGAGTATAAATCTACCTCATCTAGACCCAACTACTAATAAAGAATACTTTGAAAATGAAATAGAGGCAACTCTGCAACTTATTTATGAAGCTCGTGATGAGTTGGAAATACTAGAACAAACACGTAATTCACAAATAATAGACAGATTTGGGGATTATGACAATGAGTTGAAAAAAGTATTTGGTTTACAAAACAATTATTATTCAGGAGTACTTGAGTTACTAGAAGCAGATTATTTAACATTACTTGATTCACAGAAAGAGTATAGTTCAAAGAAAAACATGATCGAAGAAAAAATATCAGATAATAAAACGCTGCAAGGTATAAAGAAGAAAGGTTTAACCGCAATAGAGCAACTAATAAAGAGCAATTCTGAAGAATATGACAAAGCTCAATCAGAAGCTAAACTAAAGGCTTTTGAGGGAAAGAAAGAATATTATCAAGCTCAATCAGAAGCTGAACGAAAGGCTTCTGAGGAAAAGGCAGAATATTATAAAGCTCAATCAGAAGCTAAACTAAAGGCTTTGGTGGACAAGGAAAAATCTTTGTCAGAAATAAAAAAAGAATTAGAGGAAACCCCACATCAAGATGCTGTATCCTTGAATAATTTGAAGAATGAGAACAACAAACAAGGAGGGAGCGAATACAACGTAGTAAACGCAGGTCCCGAAAGTATTTACGAAGGCAATTTTTCAGATCATTTAAGTATAGTTAAAATTCTAAAAAAAATAGACCTATCTCCACAAGAGCTAGGGTACGATGATAACGCAAAAGAAACTCTCTATACTAATCAGCTTAATGAAGTAAATAAAAATTTAGAAGATTTGGCACAGAAGATAAGTGAGACAGAACAGCAAGAGTCAATACTCAAGCAAGAAAAAGATAATTACGACCAACTATCAAGTGCTATCAATATAAAAAAAGAAAAAATCCGCAAGTTAAACAAAACAAAAGAATACTGTGAATCTAAGCTAGATTGTAAAGAGGCTGATAATTTATTACCTACTTTACCAAAGAAGAAACTACAGTTTAGGGATGTGGCAGCACACATTATTTCTATTATCAAAGCACAACCTCAAACTTCTAATAATTTGGTGTCAGTAAAATCACCTTATATATCTCTTGATGACCAACCTCCGCCTCCAAGCTTAAGTATGCAAACAGAGATATTACCATACCAAATAGAGGCTTCTGTTGTTACACCTCTAATATTAGATACCCCTAATAATGAAACGCTAACCGATAAAGCTATACCACAAGTAAACACTAAAAGTTTACACGATGAATTTCAAGAGTTTTCAACAGAAAATGACGGTAATAATCAATGTAAGGAGATTATTACTCGCAGACATAGCGTCGAAACAGAACAACCTAAATATTATCAAGATAAGAAAACTATTACTCGTACGTTTAGCCTCGAACTCCCCCGACCCCAATCACTAGACGAAGGTTTTTTTTCTCATCACAGCACATCAGAATCTGAAAAGGAAGAGCGGAGCGACTCTGAAGATGAATCACCCATAGATTTTCCCTTAAAAAGGTTTTCACGGTCATCTTCATTAGCACCACTCGATCCACTATATTATTCAAGAAGATCTTCTTCAGCTCCTCCTATATTGCAATCTCAGCCTCTAGAAATAGATAGAACTCCAAATGCAACATCTGATCAAGATGTTGCACCCTCTCAAAACAGTAATGAAATAGCAGTAGTAACGTTTCTACCAATAACTCAAGAGGCTGTGCCAATAGTAACTGAATCTCAGTCTCTTGCAAAAACTACACCTCCAGTAACTAAACTTCAGTATCCTGTAGAAACTATAGCTCCTATAGAAACTATGCCCTCAGTAGCTAAATTAACTAACCCTCCACCTCTTCTAGAACCGACATTCTATGAGGATAAACCTCCACCAATAACTCAAGAACAATCTTCAACAATGCACGCAATAGTTGACCAAGTTGTAATATACAATGTGGACAATAAACAAGGAGTAAGCGAAAACAACGTAGAGCTACATGAATATGAGAATCCACCGAAACTTTACAAAACTAAAAGGCAGAAAAGGAGTTTTGAAGATAATCTTGGGTTAGAAGAATTATTTAAAGAAGAGGCTGTGCCAATAGTAGCTAATGTTCAACTTCCTAAACCTGAACATCATGCAGTTGAACATATTGTAGATAAGCCTGAATATCACGCAATTGAACATATTGTAGCTAGACCTGAATATCACGCAGTTGAACATATTGTAGCTAATGATCAACCTCTTGCAGCTGCCCCTGCACCTCAACCTCCTGTAGCTAATGAGCAGCATCCTGTAGCTGATCATCAACCTCTTGCAGCTGCACCTCCTGCAGATGTAGTCCATGTAGTAGAAAATGATCTTCCTGCAGTTCAACCTCCTGAGGATGAATATCTTGCAGCTAATGGTCAACCTCAGAAGCCTGAACATGATATATTTGATGAAGATAATCTTGGGTTAGAAGAATTGTTTAAAGAAGAGGCTGTGCCAATAGTAGCTAATGATCAACCTCCTGCAGATGTAGTCCATGTAGAAAATGATCCTCCTGCAGTTCAACGTCTTGTAGCTAATGATCAACCGCAGGAAGATCAACCTCAGAAGGATAAACATCATGCAGATAATGATCAATCTCAGAAAGATGAACAGATTGTAGATAATAAGCAAACTCTCGTAGCTGCACCTCAACCTCCTGCAGAAACTATAATATTAGTTGAAAAAAAACCTTATATCCCGCCTATTAATTTCGATATCGAACAAAATATAGCAAAATATACTACATATATAGAACTTGATTACTTGGATTTAATTTCAAATGCTTTAAGTACTAGAAATAATCTATTAAAACATGATTTTACGGTAAATATGGCAGCGGCAGGGGATAATGATTATTATATTAAAAAAGGAGGGTGGATTCAAGTTATGAACTCTACTAGCAAACAAAAAGGAAATACTTTACCCTTTAAAAATAATCAGCAAGGCTTCGTTCTAGGTTTTGATGCACAGCCTCTTGATGAACTTATTATAGGAATCGCATATGCTAATGCAAATTCATACACTGAATTTCAAAGCATCTTTAATGATAAGCAAAATACTATTTTACACGTAGCTGCAATTTACAGCAAATATACCTTATCACCAAATATGTATCTGAGTTCTTATCTTAAATATGGTAAAGCCTTTATTAAAAATCTAGGGAAAAGAGATACTATATCAATTAACAGCAAGACTAAGGGTTATGTAGGACGTGCGAAGCTTGAAACTCACTATAAAGTTGATTTAGATAAATTTTTGTTCAAACCAATGGTAGGAATAATATTTGATCGTTTTCTAATCAAAAATTTTACAGAATATAGGAAAGATTTTAATATTAATGTACCAACTAGAAAAGGAAAAAGAGTATCACTTGAAACTGGAATTGATTTCAGTAAACGCATTTTGGTAAAAAATATTTCAATTATTCCTAAGGTACACTTCAAACTAGATCATACTATTCTACTAAATAATTCAAACGACATTATTAATTTTACTAGCATAGAACACCATACTCAAACAGTAGCTATCACAAAATCTCTAAGACCATCTCCAAAGAATGTTATGTATACTTTAGGAGGTTGTATAAACATGCAATCTGTATCAGCACTTGAATTAGGTGCTGGTTATGATTATAGTTTAAAGAAAAATTTTACTACCCACTCTTTCTATGTTAATGGATCAGTGAAATTTTAATACAAGTTACGCGAATTCGGGTAAGTTGCTAATGATTACATAATTAGCAACTCTCGTTAAAACTTTCCGACACTACCTACATTTCGGTTAGGTTTTTTATGAGCAAGTCCTTTCATATCTAGAGAACCATCTAGAGCAGGGGTGGCATTAGCATCGTGTAATAGCTGAGACGCATCCTTAAAAAGAGGGTCAGCTGTTACACAATCAGGTTGCAACCCGTGAACAGCAGCTGACTTTACCCTAATATTACCCTGGGCATTTTTAACTATTCCTACATATTCTCCTTTGTTTTTAAGGACTTCTTGCTCAAGTTGCTCAAGAGTGCTTTTATCTACTGGTAAAGTATAAGTTTTACCCTTACGTTTCAAATATAAAGGTGACTTATTGTCATCAGAACAAGAAAATATTTCTGTAGGTTTGGTCAGATGCACTAACTTGCCATTCTTATAGTGAGCAGTCAAATATACAGCATCTTCTTTACTAATATTACGTCCATTTGTATCTTGTACTGCAAAAGACATATGGCACGCCCCTTTCATATCTATAGATAACGGTATATTTACCACACGAGCATTTTTAATTTCTTCTCCCTTACTAGTTTTATATTTAGCATTTTTGTCATCATGATTCAATGTTGTTTCATTTATTGTCACAACATCCTGACCGTTTTGCTGCAAGCTAAAGCTTTTACCTGATGCTTTTTCTTGCCATTCAATATCTTTATACTCAGCTGCAAATTTTTTATGAATATCTGTATAGCCTCTTTGTTCAATATTTTCTATCTCTCGTAGTACTTTTGAGTCCCGAAATGCTTCGGATAATTCTCCAACATTTTCTTGGGCAAATTGAGCAAAACTGCTTGTAGATTCCAAAGAAAATTTATTAACAATTGGCTGGACTTGCTCTCTTGACAATTCCTTAAAAGCTTGCAATATTTTATCATCGTCATAAACATTACCCTTAGTTTTATTCTGAACCAACACTTTATCTACAGTTTGCTCTTCAATTGAAGTAGGTACTGTTTGCTCCTGAACAATTACCTTTGTCACATTAGTTGCAACTTCCTCGGTTGACACGCCACTATCCATCCTAGGTCTATACTCTGTACCTACTGATTGATACAACTTTTGCCTATTATCTGTTTGGCTATCAACTGCTCTAAACTCTTTAGTAATATTCTCTGTTTCCGTACTTACTGACGTCTTCTCTTTACCAGCTATCTCATCCGTTTGAATCCCAGCTCCTTGTACTTCCGGCTTAATTTGTAATTTTTTCAACTGCTCTAGAAGTGCAGCATTTTTAGCTTCAAGTTCCGCTATCCTAACATCCTTATCTTTAAGCTCTGTTACCCTAGCCTGTTCATCTTTTTGGATTCTTTGGGCATGTTCCTGAGCAACCTCCAACCTCCCCCAAAGTTCATCTATATCCCCTTTTTGTTTTTCTTCTAAGGCATTATACTCTAAATCTTTTCTTGCACTAAGTGTTTCTAGCTGATTTTTTGTATCTTCTTTTATTTTTTCTAACTGAGATTTTAAACCCTCATTCTCATCGGTTACTTTATTTAACTGAGTTTTAAAGTTTTTATTTTGGTCATATTGCTCATCAGAAATAAGTTTTTCCAACGTTAATTCTTGTTGAATTTTCTTTAGCTCTGCCTGTTGTTTTTCGTATTCTGCCTCTAAATAATTATACTCTAAATCTTTCTTCCCACTAAGTATCTCTAACTGTTCTTTTGCATTTTCTATTTCTTCTAACTGAGTTTTTAAACTATTATTCTCATTGGTTAATCCACCTAGCTGAGCTTGTAATTCTTTAGCTTGCTTACTTTCTACACCATATTCTTGCTCAGCTGCCTTTAGGCTTTCTTGAACGATTATTAATTCTTGTTGCTTCTTTTCTAGCTCACTCCGACTTTCTTGCTGCTCTAATTTTAGTTGTGATAATTCCTTATTTATCTCTTGCAATTCTGCTGCAGCTGCCTCTGATTGTTCTTTAAGCATTGCTTCATAGGCTAATCGTGCTGCCTGTAAGTCGAGAGTTGCTGATTCTTTTTCTTTAGTAAGTCCTGCTATTCGACTTTCTGCCCCTTCTCTTGTTTCTTTTAACTCAGTCGTTAGTTGATGCTGAACCTTGGTTAATTCCTCTACCTGATCTTGTAATTTTTTAGCCTGCTCACTTCCTTTTCCATGCAATTCTTCAGCTTCAAGCAATTTCTCACTAGTACCGGTTAATTCTTCTCTTGTTCTCTCTAACTCTGCCTGTTTTTCTTGCTGCTCTAATTTTAGTTGTGATAATTTCTCGTTTATTGTTTGCAATTCTGCTGCAGCTGCCTCTGATTGTTCTTTAAGCATTGCTTCATAGGCTAATCGTGCTGCCTGTAAGTCGAGAGTTGCTGATTCTTTTTCTTTAGTAAGTCCTGCTATTCGACTTTCTGCCCCTTCTCTTGTTTCTTTTAACTCAGTCGTTAGTTGATGCTGAACCTTGGTTAATTCCTCTACCTGATCTTGTAATTTTTTAGCCTGCTCACTTCCTTTTCCATGCAATTCTTCAGCTTCAAGCAATTTCTCACTAGTACCAGTTAATTTTTCTTTTGTTCTATCTAACTCTGTTTGTCTTTCTTGCTGCTCTGATTTTAGTTGTAATAATTCCTCATCTACCTCTTGCAATTTCGCTGCATAATTTTCTTTTGCTTTACTATACTCTAAATCTTTTTCCTCACTAAGTACCTCTAGCTGTTCTTTTTCATTTTCTATTTTTTCTAACTTAGTTTTTAAATCATTATTCTCTTGGGTTAACTCACTTATCCGAGCTTCTAACTTTACAAATGCATTTATTTCAAGTGCTTTTTCTAGTTCATCCAATAAACTAAGATCCTGCGGTGTAATAACTTTCTGCTGCTCTATTTGCTGCTCTTTTTTTTCTCTTTCCAGTTCTCCAATCCGTTCTTGGAGTTCACTTATTACTGCTAGATGTTTTTTCCTTTCTTGATTTACAGATAATTTTTCCGTATCTATCAATGACTTTAATTGCTCTAATTGGTAGGTTTTATAAGCTGCTTCTTCCTCTGCAATATCAAGCTTAGTATTCAACTTACCAAGCTCAATTTGATGTTTCACTGACGCCTCAACATCATTAGCTCTTTCTTGTAATATAGGATAATGACTGACTGGATCTTCTTGTTGTTGTTTTGCACTAGATAGAGGGGGGTAAGATTTTTCTTCCAATTGTTTTAATTCTTCAAACCACTGCCCTTCTTGCTGCTTACTTTGCTCAATGATTTGAGTTTTTTGCTCTATTTGATCTTGGATTTTCTTTATTTCTTCTTCTTGTAGTTTTACATTTTCATATTGCTTCACTATTATAGGACTGTCTGCTAATATAACGTCTATTTCTTTTTCTATCTCCGCTTGCCATTCCTTAAACAATTCTTGTAGTTTTAGCTGAACATAAACTGCTAGATTATCAGCTAAATCTTTATTTTGTAACTTCCCTTTTTGCTCGATTAAATAGGCCTCCCTTTCTTCTAAATTCTGCTTACTGGCATTAAGCTCGACCATAAACTGCAAATTTTTCTCAAGTAATTCTTTTTTGTTATCTTCTTTAAGTAATGCATTTCCTTCAAGTAATTGAGAAAATTCCTTTCTTCGCTCGACGTCTATATTATCAATATCTTTTCCATCTTCATGTAAAAACTCTTCAAACTCTCGGCATAGCTTAAGATTTGATACAATGTCTTTATATTGCTGCTTGATCAGTTCTAACTCTGAATCTATAAATTCATTTTGTTCTTGGATGGCTTGTGTTATTTCGTCTGCTGATTTAGCAAGTAGGTGTCCTTTTATTTTTTCCTGCTGTTTCCAAAGTTTTTCCAACAATTTTAATGCATCATTATCTTGTTCCTGCAAATTCTCTCTTAGAGTATTTAATGCTATTTGCTTATCTCGGAGATCTCTTTGTAGCACTTTGAGGTCTTCATTAGCTTTTTCAAATATACCCTGTCCAGTTTTCATCTTTTTTTGGAGTTGTGTTATTGCGGATAAAGTTTCTTCTGATTCTTGTAATGACATTTTATTTACCCATAGTTAAAATTATCTAAATTAACCTCAAATATCGATGTAATAAATTAATAGTAGGTCAAGTAATCATCGCCATTAGGGGTGATGTCACCCCTGCCGCCATTATGTCATTCCCACCCCTTCGGATGTCACCCCTGCATAGGCAGGGGTCTAGATATCTAAAGCACCCTTCCTGTCTATTTCTTTAGATTCCGCTACTTTCGCAGAATAACATCGTCCCTGCCACCATTATGTCATTCCCACCCCTTCGGATGTCACCCCTGCATAGGCAGGGGTCTAAAAAAATAGCATAGAAGGTATGTTATATAGTTTTAGATACCGCACCGAAGCAGGGATGACATAATGGCGAGCAGAGATAACACCCTAGGCTATTAAACCGATCTCTTATATCGAATTGAGGTAAAATTAATCTTATAAAATTATTTAAGTATAACTATAACTTCAAAAGTTGTTAAAAACAACTTTTAGAAGCATAATCTCTAGATTATTGGAAATCTTCTATGTTAATTTCGTGGATTTATAAGAATTCTTGCTAAAGTAATACCATTTCCCATTATTAACTACGCTAATACTACAGTTGTAGTTACTACCCAGAGCTGTCATATATGGACGAGTAAGTAAGTCAATAAGAAAAATGATGCGGGAGTAATAAAAAAATAAGCTGTCATATATTCGGCATCTAGTGCCATAATAGTTTTCGCATTCCACGCAATCCTTGGAGTTATCCACTCATTCTTACGGCTTCTAGAGCCTTGACATAAAATCTCGGACTTGTTTTTGGAATGCCCTTTTATTATCTCCAATCACTTTCGCTTATATCGTACCTCTTAAATCCTATTTACTTACTTCTTCTTTTTATATAGATAAAATACAGATAAATCTATATACACCACCAACTATCAAGCATATGCACATTTTCTTGTAACACATACATACGCTATTCTAGCTAATTTGTTTGCTATTGCCACAGCAGCCTTATTAAAGCTCATCCTTTCCAGCAATTTCTTTGCCCATTGCACTAAATGATCAGTAGGATCCTTTTGTATTTTTGCTCTGATTGCAATAGACCTTGCTCCTTGTATCAGCATAGTTCTAACATATCTATCTCCTTTCTTAGTGATAGATCCAAGACTTGTTTTACCACCTGTGCTATTTTGCTTAGGCACTAATCCCAAACTTGCAGCAAAACTTCGACAATCATCATAATTTTCATAAGCTGCTATGCTTAGTATATTAGCATTAATTTCTCCAATACCTGGTATTGTTTTTAATAAAGTAGCTGTTTCAGATTCTTTATTTATTGCTATTAGCTGTTTATCTATTGCTGATTCTTGTATTAATAACGTAGCAATTTCTTCAGCTATTACCTTCATTTCCTTATACATTCTCTCTGAAATCACACCAGCATTTTTGGCATCTTCTACTATATTTAATGCCTCACGGGCAAATTTAGATTTACTCATTTTTATGTAATAACCAAATTCAAGTAAATCACTCATTAAACCATTACTATATTGTACTCTTTGTCTAATAATATGTTGCCGACGTTTATGTAACCAACTAATCTCTTGTTGTGATATATTTTTTATACGAACCGATTTTAACTCCGGATCTTTTCCTGCTCTTGCTATTGCCAAAGCATCATTTGTATCATTTTTTTGCCGAGTTTTTGCAAAAGCTTTTACATCACATGGTTTAAGTAATTTTACTGTAAAACCTGATTCCATAAACTTATTGCTCCAATAATGACAACTGCCACATGCTTCCATTACCAATAAACTATTCTTGGGAATGTTTGTTAAAATGTAGTCTTCAAATTCTTCTCTGTGTAATTTTTTAGCTAATATTTTTTCACCATCTTTATTTAATGCAACAATATGAAAAATTGTTTTTGCTAAATCAATGCCTAGTATATTAATATCTTTCATGGTATGGACTCCTTTTTAATTATTAAATAGTATAATTATGTGACCGAATTATATTCGTGATCACGGTAGTAAGTAAAGTTTCTTTTACTTACTCGTCCATACCATCATTCTTAGCAACGGCGGGAATCTAAAAAAATAGCCTAAAAGACTATTAAACATTATTATATCCCAGCTTTTGCTGGGATGACACAATGGCGACATCACCCCTAATGGCGATGATACTGAACCTAGTATTAACTTGTTACATCGATACTTGAGGTTACTTACGATAATTTACGCTAACTACTTGATTTTCTAAATCCTGAAATAAATTCAGGATGAAGTATGCTCTAGTTTTAGATGACAACCGACTTAAACCGGACAGCAGTGCTACCTACGCGGGAATGACACACCACTGATCCACGCGGCAATGCCGTTTACAACGACATCAACCTTCCATTAGTTGTTTACGTGCAACTTTTCTTTTTCTTCTTTCTGTTTCTTGATCTTTACGAACACGTTTTACTGAAGGAGGCTCATAGAAACGCGACATTTTCATTGAACGGAACACAAGCTCTCTTTGCATTTTTCTTTTCAAATTTTTAATTGCTTGCTCACCATTCCCAGCATGAACGTTTACTAGTATCACTTTTAATTACCCCCTTTTTAGCATAAATTAGACTATTGAATGATAGTAACATTATCTATATACTAAGCTTATATGTCAAGATTAAAAGATGCATTTAATGACTATTTACGAAAAATATCATAGTTTGAAAGTACAATTTGTACAAGTTCTAGCAAGACTACTAATCTTTGATGAGTGGAATAATAAATTATTGGCAGATGCGGAAAAGGAATGTGATTTTGTTAAGGGGTATTGTCATATAATTTTTCCAAATGGTCTAAGGGAAATAGTTGATTTTTTTGAAAGCTGGCAAGATCAAAAAATGCTTGAGTTATTATCTCAACAAGAAACCTCAGCTAAAATAAAGGATAAAATTGATTTAGCTTTAAAAATTAGAATAAAAAATTGTACACCTAAACTTGTACATTTGAAGAATCGTACTTATTTTACCACACCATCAAACACTCTATTTGCTACAAAAATAGGCTTTCGTACCTGTGATTTAATTTGGCGTTATGCAGGTGATAAGTCTATAGATTATAATTATTATACTAAGAGAAGTTTATTACTCAGCGTTTATATAAGCTCGATACTCTATTACATTCAAGATGAGTCAGAGAATAATATAGATACCGATAAATATATTACTAAATCCTTATCCAATATTATAACTATAACCTCTAAATTTAAGAATATTGTAAAGCTACCAAATCCTGTCGATATACCAATTATTCGACTATTTTCATAATAATCAAGATTACAACATGACTAATAAATACTACCAAGATATCCAATCTAATGTCGATTTTCCAACGATTGAGAAAAAGATTTTAGCTTATTGGCAGAAGAACAATATTTTCCAAAAAACGATAGATGCTAGACCATCCATAAATAATGAGTTTGTATTCTATGATGGGCCACCCTTTGCTAATGGCCTACCGCATTATGGCCATCTGCTAACTGGTTTTATCAAAGATGTTTATGCACGCTATCAAACTAGTAAAGGCAAAAGAGTCGAGCGACGCTTTGGTTGGGATTGTCATGGACTCCCTGCCGAAATGCAAGCAGAGAAGGAATTAAGTATTTCTGGTAGAACGGCTATTATCAATTTTGGTATTGATAAATTTAACGAGCATTGTAGATCATCGGTCATGAAATATGCTAATCAGTGGCAGGAATATGTTAATCGACAAGCACGATGGGTGGATTTTACCAATTCCTATAAAACCATGGATAAAGCTTTTATGGAATCTGTGCTATGGGCTTTTAAAGAATTATATAACAAAGGACTGCTATATGAATCAATGAGAGTAATGCCTTATTCTTGGGCATGTGAGACACCTTTGTCTAATTTTGAAACAAGGCTAGATAATTCATATAGAGAACGAACTGATAAGGCGGTTACGGTAAGTTTTGTACTTGAGGGTAAATTACCAAATTCTGTACAATATAACGAGTACAGAATGCTGGCATGGACTACGACGCCATGGACTTTGCCGGCTAATTTAGCATTAGCCGTTGGACCAAATATCGAATATGTTCTAGTACCAAATGGCCCTGTTTGTTATATTTTAGCTAAATTTGCTTTGGCTAAATATCAGAAAGAATTAGGGCTTAGTGATGAACAAAATTATGATATAATTGAAGGTAAGTACCTATTAAATCTTACTTACAAGCCATTATTCGATTATTTTGCCAATCATCCAAGTAGCTTTAAAGTACTTTCCGGAGATTTTGTAGTTGAAGGAGACGGCACCGGTATCGTACATATGGCGCCTGGTTTTGGTGAGGATGATCAGATTCTTTGCACCTTGCAAGGAATAGAACTTGTTTGTCCTGTAGATAATGCTGGGAAATTTACTAAAGAAATTTATGATTTTGTCGGTTTACAAGTATTTGATGCTAATGATCAAATTATCATTAAGCTAAAAAATCAGGGTAATTGGCTTAAAACCGAGCAATATATTCATAGTTATCCCCATTGTTGGCGTACTGACACCCCTCTTATATACAAAGCCGTTCCTTCTTGGTATGTAAAAGTTACCGAATTTAAAGACAGAATGGTTGAATTAAATCAACAAATTAACTGGATACCCTTACATGTTAAGGATAATTTATTTGGCAAATGGCTAGAAAATGCTAAGGATTGGTCAATTAGCCGCAATAGATTTTGGGGTACACCGCTGCCTGTATGGAAATCAGATGATCCGGCTTATCCTAGGATTGATGTGTATGGATCAATAGAGGAGTTAGAAAAAGATTTTGGGGTTACAGTTACCGATTTACATAGGCCTTTTATTGATCAACTAACTAGAAAAAATCCGGATGATCCAACCGGTAAATCAATGATGGTTAGAGTAGAAGATGTCTTTGATTGCTGGTTTGAAAGCAGCTCTATGCCTTATGGGCAAGTACATTATCCATTTGAAAATAAAGATTGGTTTGAAAAGCATTTTCCTGCCGATTTTATAGTGGAATATTCAGCACAAACACGCGGTTGGTTCTATACTTTAATGGTACTGTCAACAGCCCTTTTCGACCAACCACCTTTTCTAAATTGTATTTGTCATGGGGTTATATTAGACAGCACCGGGCAAAAATTATCAAAGCGTCTTAATAATTATGCTGATCCGCTAGAATTATTTGATAAATATGGTTCTGATGCTCTAAGAGTTACCATGCTCTCTTCCAATGTAGTCAAAGGTCAGGAACTACTGATCGATAAAGACGGTAAAATGGTTTATGAGAGCTTACGTTTATTTATCAAACCCATTTGGAATGCTTACCATTTCTTTACTCTGTATGCTAATAGCGATCAGATAAAAGCAGAAAGCCACTTTAATTCTCAAAATGTGCTAGATCGTTATATTTTATCAAAACTAAAAATATCAGTAGAAAAAATCCAGTATGGGCTAGATAATTTTGATACTCAAATAGCTTATAATAATGTTGGCAATTTTTTTGAAGTATTAAATAATTGGTATATTAGAAGAAGTAGAAATCGTTTTTGGAAAAGTGAAAAAGATCAAGATAAAAAAGATGCTTATAATACCTTGTATAGTTGTCTTGAAATAATGTCTATTGCTCAATCCAGTTTACTACCATTAATTTCTGAGGAAATTTATTTAGGACTTACAAGGCTAGAAAAGCAAGGAGGCAGTGTTCATTTAGCGGATTTTCCTGAACTTGATATGATAAAAGTTGACTATGATTTGGTCAGCATCATGGATCAAGTATTAGATATTTGTAGTAATGCTTTATTCATTAGAAGTAACGAAAATATCCGGGTTCGACAACCACTGAGCAGTTTAACGATCATTAGTAAAAATAATGAATTACTAGTAAAATTTGAAGAATTAATTAAAGATGAGATTAATGTTAAAAGAGTAATTTATAAAGATGATGTAGAAAATCATGCTGATTACAAATTATCGATTAACTTTCCTAATTTAGGGAAACGTCTACCTCATAAAGTCAAAGATATCATAATAGCTTCTAAAAAGCATCAGTGGCAACTGATGAATGAGCATCTAGTAATAGCGGGAGAAACATTAAATCAAGATGAGTTCTCGCTAATTTTAGAACCTAAAAATGTTAAAGGTACAAAGTCTTTAGCTAATAATCATGGACTAATATTACTGGATTTAGAAATAACAAAAGAACTATACGAAGAAGGTATTGCAAGAGATTTAGTACGCTTTATTCAACAAGCGAGAAAAGATGCCAATTTTGCCATGAATGATAGAATCTTCCTAGAAATCATAGGCAAACCAAATTTTATGCAAATAGTTGAGCAACATAGTATATTCATTCTCGAGCAAACCTTAAGTGAATTTGCTAGCGATTTCACGCCAGAATATATGACTAATATTGAATTAAATTCAGACATAATAACTATAAGGGTAGCAAGATTTTCTAAGTAACCTCAAGTATCGATGTAAGACATCGGTTCAATAGCCTCAATGTCCTCCCGGTAAGAATTTATGTCATCAACTATGATTTTTAAAGAATTAAGTTGGTTAGAGAGTTAGCAAATAAATCTCTAGGCTTAACATTCGCAATAAACCATGACTTGATAGAAATTTAAACATATATTTATTTAAATTTCTATCAAGTCTTTGCTAATTTTAAATAATAATCATTAACAATGACTGTTGGTTAACACAACTAATGCTTAATGATTCTTGATCCACAAATCCATGTTATATTGTTTGCAATATTCAAACATATCAACTGTATTAGGGTGGTGTATGCCAAACTCCTTAATTTGTGGCTTGCCAAAGAATTTATAATTATATAAATCTTTGCTTTTACAAGCTGCTTTTGCTGCATGATTATATAAATTACTTACTGGGGCAATATTTTTACTTTTGTCTTTATATAAGTAATGATATATGGTAAACGCTTGTTTATAGGATTCGATTGCTTGTTTAATATTATTTTGAGCAAACAAAATATCTCCTTGTACTACATAACTTTCTGCTAAATCTAAATCTTGCAAATAATTTACTGTCTCAGCTTTTTTATATTCATTTGTTGAAAATATTGCCATAGCTTTATTAATGTGTTTAGATGCTTTATCTATTTTACCTAGGCCTAGCTCACTTTTTGCCATTTGTGTATAAATACGACTAAACACATAGCTCCCTTTTTGTATAGATTTCTGCATGTCATATAATTGTCTAATTTGATCATAAGCTTCTTGATATCTACCAAGGTAGTTTAACATTTCTACTTTATTTAAATAACTACTAGTAAGATATGGGCTATTAGGCGGTGTCCCATTTTTTATGTAAATTTCAATATTTTTATTATAATAATGTAAAGCTTCATTGTATTTACCGTGCAGAAAATATAAATAGCCTTTCAAACTATATATAATATGTATATCCGATTCATTAATTCCTCGTAGTTGATCTATTTGCTTTATGTATTGTTCAGTAATTTCAATATTGCCTAAAGATGCCTGAGATCCTATTATGTTTGAGATAAGAGTAAATTTTAAAAAACTATCATCATCACTAAGTTTCTCTAAAATATTTAATGCTCTAGTACTATACGAAATAGTCTCTTCATAATTTGTCAGTAAAACATTATATACCGCCATGACATTCAAATACTTAACATAACGATATTTTTGATATTCAGACATCTTGTGCAATTTAAATTCTTTATTCTTATCTTTCTGTTCAAACCAATCGACCATTTGTTTTGCTTTATAGAAATTATGAGAATTTATATATACAGCAGATAATATACATCTCAAATCAAGCATTGCATATAAATCTATATTGTATTTTTCAGAATTATTTAAAAGAGTAGTTAAATTCCCGAGTATAGTATTTGCCGTCATCCAGGCATATTGTAAATGTCTAGTTTTTGATTTTGGAAGTTTAGTAATAATATTTTCTAAATATATTTTATTACGTTTATTGCCATTTAGCTCCATTATTTTATTGCTAACTATATCATGCATTTCAAAAATAGGGTTATCCTCGCTAGGATTGATATTATTGATTAGCATAAATTTAGATAATTGATATATATCATCATCTAAACTATCTTTATGATCAGTAATGATAGTAAGAAGCTGTTTTGAGAAGCTTTGGTTATTTATCAAAGCTATTTTATTAAGTAAATTTACTGCACTAGGTTTTAATTCTTGAATAGCCATGCTGATATTTGTTGCTATTTTATCAGTTGATTGATAAATTTTCTTTTTATACTCTTCTTTATCTAGACCTTTAATTTTATTGAGTAATTGAGTCCCCTGCACTATAAGTATTGGATAACCACTAAAAGATTGCGTTAAAAATTCAACACTATTGTTATCTTTATTATCCAATAAGCTATTAGCTAAAGCTATAATAGTAGGCTTATCAAGTATGGGCATTGCTATAATATTAGATAACTTTTCATTATCTTGCGAACAAAATACTATATTACCATTATGTTCCCAATCAATTAAATCTTGTACTTTTTTATTTTCATTAACTTTTAAATTATCAAACACCAATAACCACTTATTAGTAGAAGTTAAATATGATATTACTTCTTTTTTTGCTAAAGCAATCTCTTCAGATATATTAGTTTGTTTGACTATATTGAGTTGTTTAGCTAATCTGACAAATTGTTCATTAAAATCAAGGTTACAATCAAAAAACCAAATTAGATCATAATTATTTTTATTCTCATAACCATACATCCTAATCAGTTGAGTTTTACCTATACCACTAGTACCAACTATACTTGCTTGTCTATATTTATTTAAATGTTTCTCAAGAATTTTAAGTTGTTGCTCATGATTGACAAAATAACTAACTGGGGTGATTAAATTAGTTATTTGTTCTTTTGCCAAAGTTCTAGTATTAATGATTAATAATATGATTAATAGTAAAAATTTTTTCATATAATGAAACTGTTGAAAAAAAATTATGCCCTAACGGTACGTATAAAACATATTATACGAATAACTATAAAGAATAAGCAAAAATAACTCAACTTAAGCTTAAATATTATATAATGGACTGAAAAAATTAGGGGTTATATTCTTTTATGAGCATATTTGCCGGGGGCAAGTTCGATGGATTTTAAACTATCATAATCTATCGATTTTATTAACTCACCACTATTATCTTCTAACCAAGTAAGCCAGTAAGGCCACCATGATCCTTGATGTTCGTCAGCATTAATAAACCATGATTCACTAGTAAAGGTTAAGTCTTTATTAGTTTTATAATTATATTTAGACATTGCAGGAGGATTAACCACACCTGCAACATGTCCAGAACTTGCAAGACAAAAGGTTTTGTTACCTTTTAATAGTTTTAATCCTTCATACACCGATTGCCACGGAGCTATATGATCCTCATTTGCAGCAAGGAAAAAAGAGTTACAGTCAATCTTGCTCAAATCAATTGGCGTACCAAATAATGATAAGTTACTCGATTCTTTCAATAAATTATTTAGATACATATTACGTAAGTAATAGCTATACATATTAGTTGGTAAATTCGTTGGATCAGCATTCCAATATAATAAGTCAAATGGCATTGGAGTTTGACCAAGCAGATAGTTATTAACAAAAAACGACCATACTAAATCATTAGCTCTTAGCAAACTAAAGCTATTCGACAAATAACGACCATCAAAATATCCTTTAGAATTCATTTCTTGTTCGATCATAGCAATCGATGATTCATTGACAAAAATACTTACTTCCCCGGGATTTTTAAAGTCTAAAAGGGTAGTAATAAAGCTGACACTATTAATATAATTTAAATTATTTGCCTTCAGATAAGCAATGGCAGTCGCAAGAAAAGTTCCACCAATACAATAACCCATAGCATTAATATGGTTATATCCAGACTGCATTATATATTCACAAGCTTCTAAAACTCCTTCTTTTAAATAGTCCTCAAAACTTTTATCAGCTAGAGTTTCATCGGGATTAACCCAAGAGACCATATATACTTGAAAATTATGTTCGACAAGAAATGCGACCATTGAATTATGTTCAGATAGATCAAGTATATAGTATTTATTAATACAGGGTGGAATTATAAGTAATGGTATCGACCGTGTTTTTTGCTTAGGTTCATAACATATTAACTGTATTAATTGATTCTGAAAAACAATTTTTCCTTTAGTAGTAGCTATATTTTTGCCAAGTAAAAAAGCATTATTATCGGTAGTTTTTATATTTAATATATCACTCGAATTTCTTATATCTGCAAGAAAGTTCTCTAAGCCTTGAACAAGATTCTGACCACCTGTTTCCAAAATTTTACTAAGAACTATTGGGTTGCCAAAAGCAAAATTTGACGGAGAGAAAGCATTAATAAATTGATGCGTCATAAATGCCAAATGCTGTTTAAGGTCAGGTGCTAGTTCATATTGTTCGATATTATCCTGTAACCATTCTGAAGACATTAAATAGAACTGCTTAACAAAATCAAAATACGCATTATCCTGCCAAGCTAAATCCTTAAACCTTCTATCTTTACTATTTGGTGAAAAAAGAGGAGTAGTTGATTTTCCTACAAATTTCTCTACTGAATTTATGACAAGATCCTGAAATTTCTCAACATACTGAATATTTAGTTGCCAAAATTTTTCAGGATTTTTTATAAATTGTTCACTTAAGCTTGATAAAATAACTCTATTTTTATCCATATCAATAAGAGATGCAGGGATCAGATTCCCCCTACCCTGCATAAGACAAAGTATTATCTCTTGGTATTTATCACTAACTTCTTTTATATTTTTGATTATTTCATCACTAGAAATATTATCCATTATATCCAATTCCAATTCTTCAAATCATTTAAGTAGCCTCAAATATCGATGTAAGACATCGGTTTAATAGCCTAGGATGTCATCCCTGCCCCTTCGGATGTCACCCCTGCGTAGGCAGGGGTCTAAAAATGTTTTAATAAGCTTTTGGCTATTTTTTTAGATCCCAGCTTTCGCTGGGATTAATGGCAAGTAGGGGTGACATCACCCACAATAAGGATGATTACTTGAGCCTAGTACTAACTTGCTAAGTATAATATATACTATAAATTTCTAACACTAAGTGTTTTAAGAAAAAATTATTTAATAAGTCAATATTGGCTTATCAATATTTCAAGTTTTTGCGGATATACCAAGCATATCCCAAATTTTGTCAATCTTTTCAACAACTTCACTAGTCATTTCTATTTTCTTACCCCAAACTCTATTAGTTTCTGGGGCTATTTTATTAGTTGCATCTATTCCCATTTTACTACCAAGGCTAGACACAGGTGAGGCAAAATCAAGATAATCTATTGGTGAATTATCGATAAAAGTAGTATCCCTAGAAGGATCTACCCTAGTCGATATTGCCCAAACCACTTCTTTCCAGTCACGAATATCTATATCATCATCTACCACAATAATAAATTTTGTATACATGAATTGTCTTAAAAATGACCAAATCCCCATCATTATTCTTTTTGCATGACCTGCATAAGCTTTGCGAATAGATACCACAGCAACTCTGTAAGAACAGCCTTCAGGTGGCAACCAAAAATCAACGATCTCTGGAAATTGCTGTTGAATTATCGGAATAAACATTGCATTTAATGCTTCACCAAGTATAGATGGCTCATCTGGGGCTTTACCAGTATAAGTACTTAAATATATGGGTTGCTTTTTCATGGTAATAGTCTTAACATTAAACACTGGAAAATATTCAACATCATTATAGTAACCTGTATGATCGCCAAATGGTCCTTCTGGTAGATACTCCTCAAAACTTACATGCCCTTCAATAACAATTTCACTATGAGCTGGCACTTTCATATCTATACTGACACAATTTACTAGTTCAATTGACTTACCTCTTAATAATCCAGCAAAATTATACTCAGACATATTATCGGGTAGCGGCATAACAGCAGCCATAGTTACAGCAGGACTTGCCCCAATAACCACTGCAGCAGGGAAAGGTTCAATCTTTGCTGATTGCCAACGCTTATGTTGCTGAGCTCCACCTCGCATTTTAAGCCAGCGCATAATAAGTTTGTTACGCTCTACTACCTGCATTCGGTATATACCAAGGTTAAAATTATCTATTTTTTCTAAGCTAGGTCCTTTTGTAACAACTATTGACCAAGTAAGTAGTGGCGAAATATCAAGAGGCCAGCAGGTTTGTATCGGCAATATATTAACATCAGGATCATTAATTATCACTTCTTGACAAGGAGCTTTTGACAAAATCTTGGGCGACATAGCCAATATTCTTTTGGCGAGTGGCCACATAGCAAAGGTTTCTTTAAAGGAAGAAGGTAGTTCTGGGGCTTTAAGAAAAGCTAGCAATTCACCAAATTTCTTCAACTCTTCTGTATTCTTTAAACCAAGTCCCAAGGCGATCCGCCGCGTGCTGGCATATAAATTAGTTAAAACTGGCATATCAGACTTAGTCCCATCATCTCTAATAACATTTTCAAACAAAAGAGCAGGACCATCTTTTATTAAAACTCTTCTACTGATTTCTGTTATTTCAAGGTTAGATGATACAGGATAAGATATACGATTTAGGAGACCATTTTGCTCTAAAATTTTTAGAAATTGTGGTAAATCTTGAAAACTCATATAATTTTACGAAAATATAAATACAGGCTTAAAATAATAGCGATAATAATGTTAGCATAACAAGCAAAGATAAAATTTAAATCTTTAGAAGCAAGATTTTGTAATACAAAGTGTAAATATGTAATAATTATTGCAGAAAGTGCCGTAATTAAAATCTGCCTTAGACTAGATTTTTTATTATAAGCCTGTCTTAAAAAAACCGACAATGTTAGAAAAACAAGTACAAAATTATACATTGGCCAAATCAACCTTTGATGTCCCTCAGCAACTAATTTAATCTTCCTCTGCTTCGATAGATTATTGTTGGGTTTTAATAATTCATGAATATAATATTCATTGATTTCTCGACTATACTCTTCCTTTTCCAATCTTTTAGCATCATTACTGACTAATTCTACTGTTAGAACATCAAATGATAAATTAGTTAAATTACCATTATAGTCATATACCTGCCTAACTCCATCTTTTAACTGAAAAAATGAAGAGTTGTTGTGTATTTTAAATATCCCATATCTAGAAAATAAAATTGCATGATTATCATGTTTACGATTATCAAAAAGGATTAAATCTTTCATTGTACCATCAGCCAATCTTTTATCAAAATAAACCGTGATATCTTTAGAAATTGTATTAAATGTCTTCTCATTTAGTAGAGTGGATGCATAATTATTTTTCATGAAATTAAGATCTGATTTAAGCTTTGCATAAGATAATGGCAATAAACTAGTCGAAATATAATAAGCAAATAACGTAACTGCCAAGGCTACAATCAATGCTGGACTAGCTAGTTGTATATTACTTAATCCCAAATTTTGCAGAATAATTATCTGACGCCTCTCACTTAAAGCATTATAAGTATAAATAATAGTGATAATAGTTGCAAAAGGTAACAAAATAAATAACAAAGATGGAATAACTAAAATAATTAAATTTAAGAAATCCTGAGCTTTTATTCCTTTATCAATTAAGTGTAAAAACTTTAATATCTGAGTAATCCATACAAGGCTAGTGATCGAGAAAATAATTATCACCAAGGATGGTACAATATTTCTTATTATATAACGTTTATATATTAACATTCTGTAATCAATCTATTGTCTTTCAAATATAACTATTTGGCTATTTTAACCTAAGTTTGATGTAATAAATTAATAGTATAATCATCCCCATTAGGGGTGATGTCACCCTAGGCTATTAAACCGATGTCTTACATCAATATTTGAGGTTATTTTATACTATTTATTATTTACAGCTATTAATTAATATTTTCTGATAAAGATATACTTAAAATTATCTCTTATAACTAATTTTCAAAATCAAAGTCTTTCCCTTGTTCAATATATTGTCTTATTCTTGACATTAATTCTTGGAAATACACCAAATTATGCCACGTCATAAGTACCGCCCCTAGAATCTCTTTTACCTTTACCAAATGATGTAAGTAAGCTTTATTATAATTTTTACATGCTGGGCATGGACAATCATATTCTAGAGGTTCATGATCGCTACTATACTTACTATTGCGAATATTTACTATACCATATTTGGTAAAAGCTTGACCATTCCGGCCTGAACGGGTTGGAATAACGCAATCAAACATATCTATTCCTCTTGCAACCGCACCAATAATATCAGCTGGTTTACCAACCCCCATAAGATATCTTGGCTTATATTTAGGTAACAAATCCGGAGCATAGTCTAACACATTGAACATTAGTTCTTGCCCCTCACCTACTGCTAAACCTCCGATAGCATACCCTTCAAAATCTAATTCTACCAAATTCTGTGCTGACTGAACACGTAACTCCTGATATATACTCCCCTGTACAATACCAAATTGACCATAACCTTCTCTTTGAACGAAGGCTTTTCTTGACCTCTCTCCCCATCTAGATGTCAATTCCATAGATGATTTTGCTTGCTCAAATGTTGCAGGATATGGAGTACATTCATCAAACGCCATAGTAATAGTGCTATCAAGAAGATATTGTATCTCAGTTGCACGTTCTGGAGTTAACATATGCTTACTACCATCAATATGAGAGTTAAAAATTACACCCTCTTCGGTAATTTTACGTAATTTCGATAGGGACATGACCTGAAAACCACCTGAGTCAGTAAGTACAGGCTTTGACCAGTTCATGAATTTACGCAAGCCCCCAAGCTTGGCAATTCTTTCAGCAGTTGGTTGCAGCATTAAGTGATAAGTATTACCAAGTACTATATCAGCTCCGGTAGACTCCACCGCTTCGGGTAACATGGCTTTTACCGTACCTTTCGTACCGACTGGCATAAAAGCTGGGGTACGTATCTGACCGTGCCTAGTAGTGATAACACCAGTTCTTGCTTTTTTATGTTGAAACTTTAAGTCAAATGAAAATTTTTGCACTATTAATTTACCTTTTCAATACACATAGCTATCCCCATCCCCCCACCTATACAAAGTGTTGCTAGCCCTTTTTTCGCGTTAATTTTTTGCATTTGATGAATTAATGTTACTAAGATTCTTGCCCCACTTGCTCCTATTGGATGACCAAGAGCAATAGCCACAACTGTCGAAAGTTCGAAGGTAGAGCGGGTTTTAGAGAGATTTCGTGAATAAAAAAGTATAATATCTTTAATAAATTCCTTATCAATGAGCAAGGTAAATTATATTAGTCGGTGTATCTTTTAACTAATACTTGATTATATCTACTTTTTTACTTATGAAAATCCTCTAAAACCCGCTCTACCTTCGAACTTTCGACAGTTGTGGAGCAATAGCCCCTCCGTTCATATTAACTTTATTAATATCCCAATTCATATGTTGATTTACATAAATAGCTTGAGCGGCAAAAGCTTCATTAGCTTCTATTATGTCTAGATCTTCTACTTTCCAACCAGCTTTATCCAAAGCCTTCTTCGATGCTGGTACTGGACCTGTTCCCATAATATTTGGATCTACCCCTACTTCAGCATATGATACAATTCTAACAAGAGGTTTTAGATTATATCTCTTTAATGATTCTTCAGATACTACCATTAAACAAGCTGCTCCATCATTAATAGAAGAAGCATTACCAGCTGTTACAGTACCTTCTTTGTCAAAAGCTGGACGTAGTTTAGCTAGAACTTCTAATTTAATATCAGCTCTAATTCCCTCATCTTGATCAAACAACAATGTAACTTTTTGCATCTTAACCTCTACTGGTAAGATCTCGTCTTTAAAACGGCCTTCTGCTTGTGCTTCACGTGCTTTTTGGTGTGATCTTAGTGCAAAATCATCTTGCATTTCTCTAGTAATATTAAATCTTTTAGATATATTCTCGGCGGTAATTCCCATTAAATTATTAGAAAATACATCGGTCAAACCGTCATACTGCATCAAATCTACCATTTGTGTGCTACCTAACTTCTGGCCAGCACGAATATACGATCCATGTAAACCCAAAGACATATTTTCTTGCCCGCCAGCTATCACAATCTCATTATCACCTGCAATAATGCTACTTGCCGCTAAACATACCGTTTTTAACCCAGATCCACATACTTTATTAACTGTGAAGCCTGTAACTTCTTTAGGTAATCCAGCTTGGATTAGAGCTTGCCTAGCAGGATTTTGTCCTACGCCACCAGTGATTACCTGCCCCATTATTACTTCATTAATAATGGCTGGATCTAGTTTACTATCTTTTAAAATTGATTCTATAATGATAGCTGCAAGTTTGGTTGCTGGGATTGATCCTAGGCGTCCTAGCAGAGATCCTACTGCTGTTCTTTTTGCATGAGTTATATAAACTGCCTTTTTACTCATCGAATATACTCCACATTCTATGATTTTAATAAGTTGGTAGACGATAGTATAACTTCAAGAAGAGCTAGGCATTACCACCAAGTCGAGGGACTAGGCGTACATACTAGTACGTAAGTACCGTTAGAATCTTGGATAATGACGACGCAATTTTTAAAGTTCTACCTAATTATACTCCTTAAATAAGATAT
The DNA here is from genome assembly GCF_964059235.1 of Candidatus Tisiphia endosymbiont of Nedyus quadrimaculatus. NCBI lineage: Bacteria > Pseudomonadati > Pseudomonadota > Alphaproteobacteria > Rickettsiales > Rickettsiaceae > Candidatus Tisiphia > Candidatus Tisiphia endosymbiont of Nedyus quadrimaculatus. The sequence goes on along the minus strand of NZ_OZ060452.1, from coordinate 862,468 downwards.
CTAAATTGCTATTAATCAAATAGCTAATATGACCACCTGCTACTTCAAAGATCATAGATTCTCTAAATAATTTGTGTAAGGATAAAATGGATGATTTTGGTACTATTTTGTCGTTACTTGCAATTATTTGATATACTGGTTTATTGATTAATGTCGGATCAATGGTGATATTATTAACTTTCCATTGAAGTTTTGCAAGCATATTATTGCCTACTACATCATCCATAATTTGTATATATGTATTTCTAGACAAAGCAGTTCCAGACATCAACCAATTTTCTACTCTAAAAGATAAATCTCTTATTTTTGGTACAGTTATGGTAAAAAATTTATCAAGTTTTATACTGAAATAATTTGGCATTAATAGAAAAAAAAGAATCTGAATATGTAGTTTAGGGATCATTGGCAAATTTCGTACATAATAATCTAGACCAAGATATTGGTATATATTCCTTGCTGTAGCAAAATGGGAGAAATCCCAAGGTGTTGAAAGTAATGTTAATGTTCTTATCATGTTTGGTACTATTATAGTGGCTGCCATTCCTATAATACCACCAATGCAGTGTCCCACTAAGTCTATTTGATAATTTTTTTGTCTTAAATTGCTAATAATTTCAACTACCCTCTTTACGTAGTCTTCTAACAAATAATCAGCTTCATCAACTTCAAACCAATCAACTAGAAACACCTCACCACAATGTCTTAAATTATCAACAAAGCTTTTTGATTTAGCTAAGAAGAGAATTTCCGGGGAGTTAAAGATCGAAGGAATAACTAAAAATGTTCTTTTATTACTAATAATGCAATCTTGCGATGCCAATGTTTTATAATATAAAATCTGATAATATTTTGTTTTAGTTATTTTTTTACCCAAGGAACAATACTTATTACCCAATAGATATTTGGATGAATAATCACTATATTGATCAAAATATTTTTGATATTTGTCATTGTCCAACATATTTTTTTATACACTAATAATTACTAGGACCAATTTAAATATCTTGACATAGGGAGGCTAATAATATATAAGTTCCTAACTTTCTTTGGTTTTCATAATAGCCTTAAGCCATTATAGAAAAACTCTTGAACATGTCCTCAAGTTTTTTTTTTGTCTTAGGGAATCCTTATTATGACTAGTATACAGTCAAACTTATTTAAAAGCAAATGCAGAACTATATTTTGGCCTATCCATAATCATGAACTTGGGAAATTCATACCTATGTGCGGTCTGATGTTTTGCGTCCTATTCAATCAAAACATATTAAGAATTTTAAAAGATAGTATTTTAATTTCAGAGATTAGTGCTGAAGTAGTAAGTTTTACTAAAGTTTATTGTGTAACACCTGCAGCAGCTTTATTCGTTATAATCTATGCTAAGATGCTTAATCATTTTAGTTTTGAAAAGATTTTTTGCTATTTAATCACTTTTTTTGTTGGATTCTTCATTCTTTTTGCTTTCATTATTTATCCAAATGTCGATATTTTCCATATTAGTCCAAATTCGCTAGAACAAATTATGGGGACTTATCCTCATCTTAAATGGTATATAGCTTTAATTGGTAATTGGAGTTATGTGATTTTCTATACATTATCTGAACTTTGGCCAAATATCTTTTATGTTTTACTTTTTTGGCAGTTTGCTAATGAACTTACTACAACAGAAGAAGCAAAAAGGTTTTACACGCTTTTTTCATTATTTGGCAATTCTTCTTTAATATTTGTAGGCTTTTTGATGATGAACTTATCATCTGAGAACACTATTGCTAAATATTTCTTAACCGTATCGGACAACAAAACTACACTTATAAAAATATCAACAAGTCTCGTGGTAGTTTCTGCTGTTATATCATGTTTACTTGTAAAATTTATTACCAAAAATGTTTTTACAAATCCAACATTTTATGCAAATGCTAAAGGTGGTAGATCCACTAAAGAAGGAATGGGTTTAATTGAAAGTTTTAAATATATAACAAGATCAAAATATTTATGGTTAATGCTAATTTGCTCTGCTGCCTTTGGTTTATCAATGAATTTAGTAGAAGCAGTATGGAAAGCAAAGATTAAGGAATTATACCCCACTGTTAATACTTATGCCGAATTCAATAGTCTTTACATTCTTTGGACTGGAGTTGCTATTATGGTAATGACTATAATAGGCAATAATATAATGCGTAGTCATGGCTGGTTTGTTGCTGCAGTAATTCCACCAATTGTCATGATGATTACTGGTATATTGTTTTTTATCTTAATCGTATTTGACCACCAAGTATTATCCATATTTGATAGTGCTATTCTCATGACACCATTAGCTCTTGCGGTGTCAATTGGTGCTTTACAAAACATTCTAGTGAAAGGTACTAAATATTCAATTTGGGATACCTCAAGAGAAATGTTATATATTCCTCTTGACCAAGAGTTAAAAACGAAAGGTAAGGCAGCTGTCGACGTCATTAGCTCGAAGGTTGGTAAATCTTCGAGCGGTCTAATACAGTCAATTATTTTCACATTAATACCAACAGCTACTTTTAGCTCTATATCACCATTTTTAATGGTGGTATTTACCATTGTTTGTATTGTATGGATTCACTCGGTAAGAAAAATATACTTTGAGTATAAGAAAATTGCCTAGCTTACTCACTATGCACTACTATTCGCTTATCCCTGCCCCTTCGAATGTCACCCCTGCGTAAACAGGGGTCTAAAAAAATAGCATAATATAAACTTTTCAAGAAGCATAACATTATTTGATCTCTTTCCAAATAATAAAAACATAATGTATTGACATAGTATGTACTATTTATTACTATATTAAATAAAATATATGAAACTATGAGCTACAAATTAGATAAATATGAGCAGGATATAGAGATTAATTTTGAAAAACAACCTAGTATTAAAAATCAAAATGATCTTAAACTATTGCAAAATGCAGCTAAAACACACCTAAAGAGAAAGTATCCTATTACTATAAGAGTAGCGGAGCAGGATATTGAAGCTATAAAAATTAAGGCTTCAAAACTTGGGTTAGCATATCAAACATATATTAATATGTTAATTCATAAAGAAGCCACAAAATTGTAGTTGTTAGGTAATTTAAGTTGATTAAATTTAGATATAATTATGAAAAGAATTCAAAATTGTTGCTTGAAAGAGGAATAGGTTTTGAAGAAATAATTCAAGCTATAGCAGATGGGAAGCTATTAGATATAACTAAACATCATAATCAGGAACAATATCCTGATCAGCAAATTCTATATGTACGGATACTAACTGAAATATATGCTGTACCTTATATAAAAGAAGATGATAAAACTATTTTCCTAAAAACACTATTTCCAAGTAGAAAAGCAAGAAAGAAATTTTTAGGTTAAGGGTTATAGATAAAATTATATTCAGACAAAATTAGGTTCTTATAACATGTTTTTTAAGATATAAGCACCTAAATCTAATTATTAGACATATTTTTATAATAAATATTATAAAAATAGCAATGATTTTATTTGAATTTTTATTATAAAAATAACGAGCGTTTTTACAGGGTAATTTAACACAAAAAAAATAATTGAAATTAATCACTTTTCTAGTTAGTGGGAGAGAATTTTGGAATATAATATTTAAAGACTTAAAGAATTACTTTATTAATTAGTGGGTTTTTTATATACTTCCATTATTCAGATTATTACGCTTACAAAAAGAATATATAAAATTAGCCTTTCAAAAATAGGAATTTATGCTCAATAACATTAACTTTATAAGTAAAGAATTATCAAATAATCAAGCAACTGTAGTTTTTATTAACGAACAACTGAAATTAGACAGTGAGTTATTGCTACTTGACCAACAACATCATGGTTTAATTTCTAAAACTATTCAGAATAAATTAGTATTTGCTGGAAAATTTGGACAAATTAAAATTGTTAATTCTATCGGTAAGGATGGAGAAATAAGATATTTAATTATAGTTGGCATTGGTGATGAAACAAAACTAAAGACCTCTTGTATTGAGGAGATCGGGGGAAAAATTTTATCCAGTAGTACTTGCTGTAAAATTAGAACTATTGGTATAAAAATCTCTCATAATATTGGACAATATGAGCCTGCTGTTGTGGCGATGCTGATAGCTAGCGGCTGTTTGCTTGCTTCCTATACATTTGATAAATACAAAACTAAACAAAGCGAAATAGAAAAATTCGTCGTAGAATCTCTTGAAATTTCTACAAACAACAACTCTAAAGCAGAAGAATTATTTAATGAGAAGAGATTATTAGCCAAAGCGGTATTTTTTGCTAGAGATATAATGAATGAACCAGCCAATATCAAAACTCCTTTATCTTATTCGGAAAAGATATTAGAGCATCTTGAACCATTAGGAGTCGAAATTACCATTATCGGTGAAAGAGAAATGAAAAACCTTGGTATGGGAGCTTTGCTTGGCGTTGGACAAGGTTCACAGAATGAATCTAAACTGGTAGTAATGCAGTATAATGGTTTGGATGATGATACTCCTCCCGTAGCTTTTGTTGGTAAAGGAGTTACTTTTGATAGTGGTGGTATTTCACTTAAACCAGCAGCAAATATGGGAGACATGAAATATGATATGGGCGGCTCAGCAGCAGTAGTTGGAGCAATCATGGCTTTGGCTAGCCGCATAGCAAAAGTTAATGTTGTTGGCGTAGTCGGTCTTGTAGAAAACATGCCTTCAGGTAATGCTCAAAGACCAGGAGATGTGGTAACCACTATGTCCAAACAAACAGTAGTGGTGGATAATACTGATGCAGAAGGCAGGTTAGTCTTGGCTGATGCAATTTGGTATACTCAAGAAAAGTTCAAACCTCAATGTGTAATCGATCTTGCTACCCTTACCGGAGCTATTGTTATAGCTCTTGGCAAAACTTATGCTGGTTGTTTTGCCAATAATGATGAGCTAGCTGATAAACTAATAAATGTTGGTAATAAAGTTAATGAGAAATTATGGCGAATGCCTCTACATAAAGATTTTGATGAAATGATTAAATCTGATATTGCCGATCTTGTAAACATCAGTACTCCGCCTAGAACAGCTAGCAGCTGTACAGCAGCTCAATTCATAGGAAATTTTATAAAGGAAGGTGTAGCTTGGGCTCATCTTGATATTGCTGGTGTTGCCTATAATAAAACAGGTAATCCTCTTGGCCCTAAAGGAGCAGTAGGTTACGGCGTAAGGCTTCTTAACCAATTTATCCAAGACAGTTATGAAAAATAATCAACCAAATCGCATATTTGTAGTTGGTAATGAAAAAGGTGGAGCGGGTAAAACTACCTGCTCCATGCATCTTATTACTGCCTTACTTTATAATGGTCATACGGTAGCTAGTATTGATACTGATTCACGTCAGGGTTCTTTAACAAATTATTTAAAGAATAGGGATGACTATAATCTAAAAAACCCGGGTAAAACGGTTGTCATTCCTCAGCATGTTCATTTAACTGAAAGTCAAGAACAAGTCATTGACCTTAAAGAAGAGGACGAGAGAACTAGGTTTGAACAAATATTTGAACAGGCAAAAAAAGCAGATTATGTAGTAATCGATACACCAGGAAGCTACTCTTTCTTATCAAGGCTAGCTCACTCTTATGCTGATACTATAATTACGCCAATTAATGACAGTTTCCTTGATTTTGATGTACTAGGTAAAGTTAATGCTAACAATTTGTCAATTATTACCCCGTCAATCTATAGCCAAATGGTTTGGGAACAAAAAATGCAGAAGGCTAACCGTAATGGCGAAACAATTAATTGGATTGTAATGCGTAATAGATTAAGCAACTTGGATGCAGTAAACAAAAGGAATGTTGCTACTTCTCTTGAACAATTAGCAAAAAGAATTAGCTTTAAAATTGCCCCAGGCTTTAGTGAAAGAGTAATTTTTCGGGAATTATTTTTACAAGGATTAACATTACTCGACTTAACAACAGCTAATCATGGCAAAACACTTAGTATATCTCACGTAGCTGCTCGACAAGAATTACGAAATTTCTTAAACTTTCTTGAAATTATTTGAGAGTATAATCAATATAACCCAAGAGGATAATATGGCAACAATACCATTAATATCACAATTTGTCGGTTGGAAATATTTGGCAAAGAAGTCACTTGGAGCTAATGATGGTGGAAAATTAGGAGGAATATACAGAAGTTCCGATGACCTTCTATCCATGATTAAAAGCGAAGGGGATTCTCGAAAAAATATATCAGAGTTTTTGGGTTCGCAAATTTTTCAAGCAACAAATCCAAATCATGGAGCTAAAGTTTCTTTCATTGTACCTGATCATCTTACCGAGAAAGTACATCAGGAAGGAGGACTTCAAAGTGATGGCTCTGAAGTATATGTACGGTCTGAATTTTTTAAGAATTATAGTGGTGACATGTATGTAGATATGGATAAACACATGTCTACAAAAACTAAACCAAGTGGTTGGCTTCGAAAAGATGGGGGAAGACCGATTTTCATGGGGACAAGAGAGTTATTATCTAATACTTTAAGCAAAGCTTTTGAAGAACTTCATTATAGTTCTTTTGATAAAATAGCCCCAACTAGCTTATTAATAGGTGACTTTGATATTCATACAGGTAACATAGGAGTTATAAGAGATCCAGAAGATTCTACCATTCCTCCCAAACTAGTTCGTATAGATTTTGCTGGAAGTCTTGACCAATTAGAGGATAACATACATCCATATTCTTGGTCTAGACATCTACCATTACTAGGCCCAACTAACCATTTTAGGGAATTCCCAAGTAAATTAAGGCATAATGATTCATTTGTAAAAGGTTTACTTGATACTGCACAAGTCGATTTAAATAAGACTATCGATGACAGTTTTGCAGAATTATCAAAATATTATAGTGACAAGCTTCTAGCAAATTGGGCAAAAATGGCAATGAGTCAGAAATTTAAGAATATACCCCTAGAAAACATAAAAATTACCGATATTAAAGATGCCTTTAAGGAAACTATGCAAAAGAGGCAACAATCATTAAAAGAGTATGGGTTGCAAATTAAATTGGGTCTTTTAGTAACAAAAGGAAAAATTAACACACTAAAATTAAGAGAATTAATCCAAGAACATCCCGATTATTTTAACAATATAATCAATCAAAGCAAAAAATTAAAATTAAGAAAAGAAACTAAAACAGAGTATATTTTAGGCTATAAAGCCCGAGAAGTAGCATTAATTAAAGAAATATCAAAAATATTACAAGAAGAAAAACAGCTACTGACCAAGAAAATAAGCGATCTCGAACCACCTATGCAAATATCTAGAAAAGCACTAGACGTTATGCATACTAGCGAAACAACAACTACTAATGTTCAATCTTCAACTTCAAAAGTAGATTCTATAACATTAGCCTTTAGACAAGAAATTATTGCCAAACAACAAGCAATATTACAAAACGTCCTTGCTGAAGCAAATATTAAGACGGATAAAGGAGTTGCAGTTGCAGGTCTTGCTACTAATTCTCAGGAGTTTAAAGAGTTTGTAAAAAATAACAACGGATTAATACAAAAGGCTTGGGCTGCTCCCAGTGTAAAAGCAAATATAGCACAAGCCATGAATGATGAAGTACAAAGTTATGCTAAGGTCCTTCAGGCTAATCATTTTAAACCTTTAACTTGGAACGAACGAGAAACAGTAACAAACACAACCTCTACTAGGTCAAGGGTTATTAAAGTCAAAGATGAAGAATTATTTAAATTAATAGAAACTAATATAAAGACCTCTACGAAAGTAATGTTAGAAGATGGCGTAACCGAGAGAGAGATTAGTAATTATCGAAATATTAATCTACCATTAACAATCAAGCCATCTAGTACAGCTGTCCATCTTTCATTCCCGGTGCAAAACGAGAAAGGTGAAAATATTGCAAGCTCGAAGGCACTTTATTTTACTACTCACTATAACGAGCAAGGAAAGTTAGTGGAAATAACCAACCCATTATCACTAAAGTTTGCTGGGGATGATAAAGATGCTATAGGATACATACAAAGAGGGAATAATATCTACACTATCCCTGTAACCAAATGTCAATATGAAGCAATGGTACAAGAAGTAGCAAAAAATAAAGAATGTAATATCAATATGTCACAAGCTATTGCAAGCGACTCTATAGGTGAATTAACGCAGATTCAGAGTAGCTTAAAACGTCATGTGAACAACACCCCACCTGAAACAAAAACAGTAGTATCAAAAACACAAAAGACATTATCCCGACAGCAACAGCGTGATAGAACTCATGGTTACATTTAATACTTCATTTTTGCTTTTAGTAGTGAGCTGATTTTTAGTAGCAGAAGTAGAGAAGGAATTGTGATTATAATAATAAATGTAAAAAAGCTTTTCCATCCGAATTGTACGACAATATATCCTGAAAGAGCTGGAAAAATCGATCTTGAAAATCCCATCATAGAAGAGAAAAATGAATATTGAGTGGCACGAAATTTGCCTGTGCATATTGAAGCTATAAAAGCAATGTAAGCTGTCATAGCCATCCCACAAGTTATACCTTCACAGGCTGCGGTAATAAAGAATAATGGTAAATTCTTGCCATAAATTTCTTGCAGAATAAATAAGGTATGTACTATTGCATGAATTACTCCAAATATCAGCAAGCTATCTAAGATATTCTTTTTTTTCATCACTAAGCTGGCTATTAGTCCGCCAATTATTGTAGATATTATGCCAAAAAATTTCCCTGCACTGGCTATTTCAAATTCGTTATAACCAAGATGTATTAAGAAGGGGTTCATCATCATAGTAATAAAATCATCTGGTAATCTATATAAAATAAGGAAAACTATTATTAAAAAGACTAAGGAAAAAGACCCTACAGGTCTTAAGATATTTTGTACAAAGTTTGAAATATTTATTTTATGATCTGGATAAGTTTTTGAGGATAAGCCGTGTTCTAACCGCAAGATACTTACAACCAGAATAGCAGAACAAACAAGTACAGAAATGGCAAAAATTTTATATATATTATTCCATCCTAAATAGCTTGATAGATAAATAGCCCCGGAACTTGAAATTAGCATACCAATGCGGTAGCCAAAAATATAAATTCCAGACGCTGCTCCTTGAGATTCTTTTGCAATAATTTCGGTTCTGAAAGCCCCTAGGATACTATCTTTAGCTGAACTTAAAAATGATATTATCAAGCCTACTAGTGCAAACAATATTAGACTGTGGTGAGGATTCATGGTACTTAAAAGAAAGATAGCAAATGCCAACAAAATCTGGATCAAACAAATCCAAGATAATCTATGACCAAGCAGTTTACTTAATCGACCTAAATGTATAGTGTCAAAAATAGGAGCCCATAAAAAGTTAATAGAATAGGGCATTACGATAACAGCAAATATACCAATATATTGTAAGTCAATATTTTCCTTGGCCAGCCAGTAGTTTAAAGTATTACCTGTAATCATTAAGGTAAACCCGCTAGTTAGTCCAAATAACCAAATAACGAATAATTTTGAAGGAGTTAACATAAAGTTAATATTGGAAAAAAGTTAGAATATAGTAATAATTTTTTTTATACAAGCTAGATTTCTCTACATCTATGCTAGGGCAGTTTAAAAGTCGGACTGCAAAGCTAATAGATAAAGGAAAAAGTGCTTAATATGCACTCGATGTCATTCCCGCGTAGGCGGGGATGACATAAACTACCATGAATTGTATCAGGGTAATTTAAAAGTCACAGTCATTAGTTGTTATAGATATAAGTTTAACCACTACCGATGTCATCCCTGCGAAGGCAGGGATCTATATTACTTAATAGTCTTTCAGGCTTATTTTTTTAGATTCCCGCCGTTGCTAAGAATGATGGTATGGACGAGTAAGTAAAAGAAACTTTACTTACTACCGTGATCACGAATATAATTCGGTCACATAATTATACTATTTAATAATTAAAAAGGAGTCCATACCATGAAAGATATTAACATACTAGGCATTGATTTAGCAAAAACAATTTTTCATATTGTTGCATTAAATAAAGATGGTGAAAAAATATTAGCTAAAAAATTACACAGAGAAGAATTTGAAGACTACATTTTAACAAACATTCCCAAGAATAGTTTATTGGTAATGGAAGCATGTGGCAGTTGTCATTATTGGAGCAATAAGTTTATGGAATCAGGTTTTACAGTAAAATTACTTAAACCATGTGATGTAAAAGCTTTTGCAAAAACTCGGCAAAAAAATGATACAAATGATGCTTTGGCAATAGCAAGAGCAGGAAAAGATCCGGAGTTAAAATCGGTTCGTATAAAAAATATATCACAACAAGAGATTAGTTGGTTACATAAACGTCGGCAACATATTATTAGACAAAGAGTACAATATAGTAATGGTTTAATGAGTGATTTACTTGAATTTGGTTATTACATAAAAATGAGTAAATCTAAATTTGCCCGTGAGGCATTAAATATAGTAGAAGATGCCAAAAATGCTGGTGTGATTTCAGAGAGAATGTATAAGGAAATGAAGGTAATAGCTGAAGAAATTGCTACGTTATTAATACAAGAATCAGCAATAGATAAACAGCTAATAGCAATAAATAAAGAATCTGAAACAGCTACTTTATTAAAAACAATACCAGGTATTGGAGAAATTAATGCTAATATACTAAGCATAGCAGCTTATGAAAATTATGATGATTGTCGAAGTTTTGCTGCAAGTTTGGGATTAGTGCCTAAGCAAAATAGCACAGGTGGTAAAACAAGTCTTGGATCTATCACTAAGAAAGGAGATAGATATGTTAGAACTATGCTGATACAAGGAGCAAGGTCTATTGCAATCAGAGCAAAAATACAAAAGGACCCCACTGATCATTTAGTGCTATGGGCAAAAAAATTGTTGGGAAGGATGAGCTTTAATAAGGCTGCTGTGGCAATAGCAAACAAATTAGCTAGAATAGCGTATGTATGTGTTACAAGAAAATGTGCATATGCTTGATAGTTGGTGGTGTATATAGATTTATCTGTATTTTATCTATATAAAAGAAGAAGTAAGTAAATAGGATTTAAGAGGTACGATATAAGCGAAAGTGATTGGAGATAATAAATGGGCATTCCAAAAACAAGTCCGAGATTTTATGTCAAGGCTCTAGAAGCCGTAAGAATGAGTGGATAACTCCAAGGATTGCGTGGAATGCGAAAACTATTATGGCACTAGATGCCGAATATATGACAGCTTATTTTTTTATTACTCCCGCATCATTTTTCTTATTGACTTACTTACTCGTCCATATATGACATCGAGTGCATATTAAGCACTTTTTCCTTTATCTATTAGGCTTACAACCCGACTTTTAAATTACCCTGGAATTGTATGCCTTAGAAAGAACTTGATTATCGAGTTTTAGGTTGACTGAATTGATAAAAAATATTATTATTACTTTTTTAAACTTAAGCTAGTGAAAGTTTGAAGGTTGATTTATCACTTTTTAGGTTTTTGCAAGTAATACCAAGGATAGTTTTATATGAAAGTTGTAAGCTCGTTAAAATCTTTAAAGAAAAGAGATAAAGATTGTCAGGTTGTAAAAAGAAAAGGTAAAATCCTTGTAATAAACAAGAAAATCAAAAGATTTAAAGCTAAGCAAGGCTAAACTGTATATTTACAGGGAGATTTGCACAGCCAAATAGTTAATGTGCATAGTAAGTATTAACTACGAACGATGATATTAACGTCCAATATGTTGAGTTTCTTTCTTTTTATCTTCTATTCTTTCTACAAATTTGGAAGTTGCAGTAGGAGTTTTCTCTTGTGTTTTTTCCTTAACTTCTTTAGCATTAAGTGTAATAGGTTTGCTGTCTACATGTTCTGAAAGACCATATTGTCCAACATTCTTGCCGGTTAATACATAAGTCACGTAATCTATCATATGTTTTACAAAATTGCTAAGCCCCCCTATAGAATGAGCTTCTAGTTGAAACCATGTTTTCCCGTCTTTCGTTTTTCCAACTAGAAATTCCCTAAATATTTCTCCAGCTTGCACTGATGCATCTGACTCAGCTTTGTTACCTCTATGATGTGAAGAGATTCGTTCTTTAACTAATCCCAAATCTTTTAAGGTGTCGTACATACTTCCATTGTCCTCAACCATTATATGAGCACCTTTTAGAAAATCACTCGTATGCTGAAATACAACTTTTTCCATTATATCTATTATTACACCAGCTTTTTCAAGACTACCCTTTGGATCAGTAGAATTTTTGGGTGTTTTGAGTATATTCTGTACAAGAGCTTTTTTGCTATCTAATGGGTTTATGGGGAGTAGGTTAACACGGTTAACCAAAAGATTTTTTAAATCTTCAACATTTAATTCTGAATATTCCGTAAATTTTTTAAATATTTCTTTAATAGTCATAAACATTCCATGTAAAAATATTAAATTGCACTATTTAATAATATTTGGTTTTGTAGCTTGAATAGATCAGAGGCGGCAGACCTCGCCAATTTTAGCATATCATAAAATTGCTCTTCGGAAAAGGGGTTTTTTTCTGCTGTGCTTTGAATCTCTATTATATTTCCATTGCCTGAGAAAACAAAATTGGCATCTACTTCCGCATTGCTATCCTCTAAATAATCAAGATCAACTATGGACTGTCCTTTATATATACCGCATGAAATAGCGGCTACTTGGCTAATTAAAGGATTAGTTTTAAGTATTTTTCTAGCAATTAATGATCTAATCGCTAAATGAAGTGCAATATAGCTACCAGTAATTGCCGCTGTTCTAGTTCCACCATCGGCATTAATTACATCACAATCAATGATAATTTGTTTTTCTCCTAAGGCTTTTAGATCAATTGCGGCACGCATCGATCTACCAATTAATCTTTGAATTTCTTGCGTCCTACCTGACTGCTTTCCTTGCGTCGATTCACGCTTTATACGCTGGTGGGTTGAACGTGGTAACATACCATATTCGGCAGTTATCCAGCCCTGATTTTGCCCGCGTAAAAATGGCGGGACACTTGTTTCATAGGTTGCACTACATATTACATGGGTATTACCGAACTTAACAAGACACGAACCATCAGCGTTAAGCAGAACTGAAGGTTCAATTGAAATATTGCGTAATTGATTATTCTTTCTATTAAAATCTCTCATTGGATTATTACTTAATTAAAATTGACTTGAAAATACAAAGATTTACACTATATGTTAAGAAAATAGATTTTTGCAAGAAAAAAGGCTGTAAATATGGAAAAACAACAGGAAAAGAATAATGATAACCAAGAAATTAAGGTTGATAATGATGCACAGCTACTAAATGAAATAGAGGAAGATCCTGCAGATACCCTGATTTTGCAAGATAGTTTGCAAGAGATTACTAGCTTGAAAAGTCAAATTGAAATTTTACAGGATAAACTGCTAAGGACAATAGCCGAATCTGACAATACTAGGAAACGTTTAGAAAAATTAATTGAAGATGCAAAAGACTATGCAATTTTCTCTTTTGCTAAAGATCTGCTCAGTGTTAATGATAATCTTTCTAGAGCTTTGGAGCATAAGCCACAAAATACGGAAGGTGATCTAGCTAGTATTATTACCGGGGTAGAAATGACTAAAAGTGAGTTGACTAGCATACTAAAAAAGCACGGTTTAGAATCAATAGAACCATTATTAGGGGAAAAGTTTGATTACAATATACATCACGCGATTTCACAAGTAGTATCAGATGAATATGATCAAGATAGTGTTATAGGTATTATGCAATCAGGCTACAAGATAAAAGATAGGCTAGTTAGACCTGCTATAGTGCAAGTATCGAAAAAAATATAGCTAACCTAAAGAAGGTTTTAGCTATATGCTAATCTCTCGCCTTCGATGTTATCCCAGCGTAAGCTGGGATCTAATAATGTTTAATAGTCTTTTAGGCTATTTTTTGGATTCCCGCCTACGCGGGAATGACAGCTCTAGGTAGTAACTACAACTGTAGTATTAGCGTAGTTAATAATGGGAAATGGTATTAGACCCCTGCTTTCGCAGGGGTTGTAAGATCGAAAGCATAGGGATGACCATAGTACCCTACATTTTTTATATAACCACTATTAAAATGGCTGCTGATCATCTATTAGCGAGGAGTCGCTGAAAGCGGCGACGCGGCAATCCAGGATACGCGAAGCGTACTAGAAAAAACAGCTTCGCTATTTACCTGGATCGCCACGGCCTCTAAAGATGCCTCGCGATGACGATTATAGAAAAATGTAGGGTACTATGAGGGATGACATACTACCGATCTACACAGAAATAACACACTTTGGGATAATTTATAAAAGAAGAGGAATCATCTTGGATAAAATTATTTTTTGGGTCATTGTTATTGGGACTGTTATAGTAACTTTGACTTTGATCTCTGATATATTGATGCCATTTTTTATAGCTGGGGTAATATCATATATATTACATCCTATAATTGATAATCTCTCATTACGATATAAACTATCTAGAACTATAATAGTTTCGGTAATTTCTTTGCTGTTTTTTAGTATTTTTGCTATAGTGGTTGTGGTAGTGTTGCCTATCATATATCAACAAACAACTCTACTTATTAGTAAGATTCCTGCCTATAAAGATTACTTACAAACCGAATTAGCACCGGTTATTACGGCAAAAGTTTATTCAATAGATCCAAATATTGCCGATAAGATAAAAGATTCTATTAGTAATTTTGTTAATGGCATATTTTTGCTTATCACAGGCCTTGCTAATAATATTTGGCATGTGACGAAGGTAACAGTCAATTTATTTGTGTTAATTTTATTAATACCGCTTATATTGTTTTATTTTTTACGGGATTGGCTAACAATGGCAAAGAATATAGACCTCTTGCTACCTTTAAAAGCTAAAAAGAGAATTCAAGAAATATTATCAGCAATTAATTATTCCTTATCTGCTTATATAAGAGGGCAACTAAATGTTTGTTTATTATTATCAGTTTATTATGGGGTCTCTTTATCGATTCTTGGCGTAGATCTAGGGGTATTATTAGGGATTTTATCTGGTTTCTCAATAATTATACCATTCGTTGGAGTTTTTATATCCTTTTCTCTTACCATGATTGTTAGTTATTTTGCTTTTGGTATGGTCAATAAATTATTTTATATAATAATTATCTATTTGATTGGTCTAATAGTTGAGGGGTATATTTTATCACCGAAAATCATAGGTGATAAGATAGGATTACATCCTCTTTGGATAATATTTGCGGTTCTAGCACTGGGTAACCTATTTGGCTTTATTGGTATATTTTTTGCTGTGCCAATTGCTAGTATAATAAAAGTTTTGTTTTTAGCCGCTATCGATTTTTATAAATCCAGCAAGTTTTATAAAAATTAACCACTCTCAATGTCATTCCCGCGTAGGCTTCAAAGGGGAATCAGAGGTGACGTCACCCCTAATGGGGATGGGTAAGAAAGCGAGAGTATTAAATCGATGTCTTATACCATTTCCCATTATTAACTACGCTATTTAGCACTACAGTTGTAGTACTAATGTCAAAACGATGTCATCCCAGCGAAAGCTGGGATCTAATAATGTTTAATAGTCTTTTAGGCTATTTTTTTAGATTCCCGCCGTTGCTAAGAATGACAACTCCGGGTAGTAACTACAACTGTAGTATTAGCGTAGTTAATAATGGGAAATGGTATTATATCTAATTGAGGTTAATTATGCCAAACTCCCAACAATATATATTACCATTATTTAGTAATGATCTATATGTTCTAGATAATTTTATTAATTCACTTTCTAATCAAGTCGCGTACAATTCAATCAAAAACTGGTCTGTATCTTGGGGAAGTAAACCGTATGAGTTTACACTTTTGATTTATGGCCCACCATCCTCTGGTAAGACCTATCTTAGTAAAATATGGCAAAATTTGTCGAATGCATTTTTTATAAAAAAAGATTTAGATATACTTAGTGCAGAAGATATCATGCAGTATAATGCTTTTATTATGGAAGATATAGAATTTTGGGATGAAAGGAAAGTTCTCCATTGTTTTAATTTAATAAGTGAGTGTCGTAAATATTTGTTGATGACTACAGGAAGTTTAGCTAGTAATTTTGCGTTACAGGATTTATCCTCTAGAATTAATTCTGTTGTAAGATTAGAAATAAACCAGCCTGATGATGAATTAATGACCAAGTTAATCTTTAAGTATTTTTCTGATCAATCGCTTAAAGTATCTGACTGTGTAATTGAATATTTATTAATTAATTTGCCGAGGCAATTTGATCAAATGATAAAATTATTAGGGGTAATAACGCATTTTGCATTAGTTCATAAGCGAGCTGTTACTGTTCCTCTTATAAAACAAGTTCTTAAATAGTATCGCCTTGGTGTGGGCTTAATATATATAATTTTGATTATGTGGTAAAAATGTTATAAAAACAGTTGATTTCTTTTATATAAGCTATTAACGTATAATTTCAATAATTAGTTTTAGGAAAAATCAATGTCTATAGATGTTCTTGTTGTTGATGATGAAGCAGATATTAGAGATTTAGTCTCAGATATTTTAAAAGAGGAAGGATTTACTACCAAAACTGCTGCTAATAGTATTCAAACTTTTAAAATACTCCAGGAAAGAACCCCCTCGGCAATTATTCTAGATATTTGGCTTCAGGGTAGTGAACTTGATGGGCTTGGGATTTTGGAAATAGTAAAAAAACGCTATCCACTAATGCCTGTGATAGTTATTAGTGGACATGGTACTATTGAAACTGCAGTAAATGCTATCAAAATGGGTGCATATGACTATCTAGAAAAGCCATTTAGTCACGATAAGTTAGTGATTTTATTAAAAAGAGCCTGTGAAGCAGCTAAGTTAAAGCGTGAAAATCTTGATTTAAAATCAAAGGTTATTGATAAAACTGAGCTTATAGGTAACTCTCACATTACAGCTAAGCTTAAGTCTGATATTGAAAAAGCTGCTTTAGCTACTAGTAGAGTATTGATTCAAGGTAAAATTGGTAGTGGTAAAGAACTAGCTGCTCGGTTAATTCATAAAAAATCAAAAAGGGCTAATGCTCCTTTCGTAATCTTTAGTCCAATATGCATGGATCCTGACCGGGTTCATCAAGAATTATTTGAAGGAATAGAGAACCAAGGCATTATACGCCCTTCAATATTAGAAATAGTAAATAATGGTACTTTATACATAGATGAAATTAGTGGTTTGCCAGTTTCGGTACAAGTAAAATTGCTTAAATTTGTGCAAGATCAAATGTTTCATAAGGTAGGGGGAAGCAAAGCAATAAAATTAGATATAAGGATTATTGCTGCAACTTCTAAGGTTATACAAGAAGAAATAAGTAAAGGTGAGCTATTGGAAGATTTATATCATCGCCTAAATGTTATTTCCCTAAAAATACCATCTTTATATGATAGAAAAGATGACATGTCTGTATTAGTGAAATATTTTGTTAGGCAGCTTGCTAAATTTTCTGGTTTAAAAGCACGTGAATTTTCTGATGAAACGATTGCAGCTCTGCAAGTTTATAGTTGGCCCAGTAATATAAGGCAATTACGCAATGTGATAGAGTGGACTTTAATTATGAATCCACTATCTTCAAATAATAATGAAGTAATAAAACCATCTATGATACCACCAGAAATTCTAGTTAATAATGCTAGTTCTGCAAAGCAGGAAGATAATGTTGATATGATGACCATGCCACTTCGAGAGGCAAGAGAGGTTTTTGAAAGGCAATATTTAGCTGCTCAAATGTATAGGTTTAATAATAATATTTCTAAGACCTCATCCTTTGTAGGTATGGAACGTTCGGCTTTACATCGTAAATTAAAATTGCTCCATTTACATATTCCTAATAATAAATTTAACGAGGAGGAAATTTATGACAGTTACGAATAAGAAAACTCTAGCAAATTTTATAGCTAATAAGCATGCTGTAATTGTTATTAAAGTGATGATGGGGGTAATAGCTCTCTTTGCTGGAAGTCAACTCAGTATTCCTATCAAGCCAGTACCAATATCTATGCAAACTGTGGTGGTTAGTATTATCGCTTTTACTTATAGCCCGCAACTGAGTTTTGCTACAGTTTTAACTTATCTTACAGCTGGAATAGTAGGGCTGCCAATGTTTGCAGATTTATCTAGTGGTTTACATTGTTTTTTTGGTACAACATGTGGTTATCTTATAGGAATGTTACTAGCAGCTCCTGTTATGGGTATACTTAATAGTAGGCTAACTGAAAAATTTACTAAGAGATTTTTAGTAGTGTTTTTTAGTTGTCTTATTGGTCACATTATAATTTTCTTTTTGGGAGTTAGCTGGTTGGCAACAATTATAGGAATTAAACAAGCTATTTATAGTGGGTTTATAATATTTATACCAACTGGTTTAGTAAAAATTTTAATATTTTCTTCTTTATATCATTATATAACAGGTGTAAACAGAAAGAATGCTCTGTAAACAACCTCAGTGTCACCCCTGCGAAAGCAGGGGTCTAAAAAAATACCCTAAGAGACTATTCAGTATTATAGGTCTCTGCCTTCGCAGGGATGACACTGAAGGAAGCGATAATGGGCAGGTTGTATTATTGGAGTATTTCAAACTAAAATTCTTTATTCTAATTTTTCTTTCATTCCTTACCGGATGTTCGGATTCTCCGAGAGATGCAGATGGTTTGTTATCTAATAGTCAAAGTCTTGTTATTAGGAATTATATAATAGAACAAAATAAAAATAAGGTACGAGTAAATATTAAAAGTAAATTTGGTTCAAATTTAAGGGGATTAAAATTATTAGGTGTTAAACTGATAGATGAAGATCTTTCTAGTGTTGATTTAAGTTTCTGTGAAATATCACGTGTGGATTTCTCAGGAGCAAATTTTGAGAATGCAATTCTAACAAAATCTGTAATTCAAGAAAGTGATCTCTCTAATACTAAATTAAAAAATATATCAGCTTATGGCTCAGATTTTCAAGCATCTATATTTGAAAATGCCCATTTGGAAAATAATAATTTTATTCAATCAAATTTTGAGGACACTGATTTTATCAAAGCTAATTTAGAAAATGTTAATTTTGAAAATGCCAATCTTATTAAAGTTGTATTTGATGATAGTATTATAAGTAAATCTAATTTTCAGAAAAGCAATTTAGGAAAAAGTAGTTTTAAAAAGGCAGTTATATCAAACTCTATTTTTTATGGTACAGATTTGCGGCAAATATTAGCTAATTACGCTAGTATCACTGATTGTTATTGTGAATCTGTAGATCTAACAGGGGTGGATTTTACTGGAGCGATTATTAATAATTCAGATTTTACTCATGGTATTATTAATCAGGCTCAATTAAAAAATATAAAGCTTACTAACTCGTTATTCTCTTTTTCTTCTTTTCAGTCTGCGAATTTTACCAATGCAATTATTGAAAGTTGTAATTTTGAAAATACCAATTTTAATAATGCACAATTGCAGCAAGTGCAAATTCAAAAGAGTATTATAGATAATACTCACTTTAATAACACTAGCATAAAGGACTTATCAATAAAGAATTGCAGTAGCATTTTGCTTAAGTTAAATAAAATTAATATTGTTAATAGCGATATTGAGAATAGTAATCTTACTGGTATATTACTGAATAATAGCTATGTCAAACAAGCAACTGTTATTAATTCTGATTTGACTAATAGTGAGTTAATAAACTCTAATTTCTCTAGTACTCAATTTAATAAGGTAAATTTTACTAAAGTGCTTATGCAGAATACTGTTTTAAATAGTACCAAATTTGTTGATAGTCATCTTTATCAAATGGCTATCATAAATTCAGATTTGTCAGAAGTGACCTTTGATAATTCATCAATTATAAATTCTCAACTAAATAATGTGAGATATAAAGATGGTAATTTTGTTAATTCAGATTTTAATAGAAATATTGTATTAAATAGTCAGGACTTTGATAAGCTTAAGTCAGCAAATATTATATATTCTGTAAAAGATTTAGAACAGGTAAAAGACTTATCAAATATGAATTTACAAGGTTTAAATTTACTAGATCTTGTATTTAATCAAACTATTTTTTCAGGTTCGGTTCTTAAAAGGGTAGATTTATCTAATTCTAAGCTTCAGAGTTGTATATTACAAAATACTGACTTATCCATGGCAAATCTAAATAACACAGATTTTAGTAAATCATCGCTTATCGGTAGCAAATTAGAATCTGCCAAACTTTATAATACAAATTTTAATGATACTGATTTAACAAATGTTAATTTCATTAGAGCTTTTGTTAGTAAAATATCTTTAGTTAATGCAAAGCTGGATGGAACTAAAGGCCTTGATGGTCAGGGCAGTAAAAATATAGAATAATATAACCTGAATTATCTTGACGAAGAAATACGTATTTTATAGTGTCTATAAAATTAAGTCTTAACTTTTACAAATTAATTAAATATTCTTAGGTTATTATGAAAAATGTCATGGCATTTTTACTTATATTAGTAGTATTTACTGCTTGTACTCCTAGGAAACAAATACAATATAGCAAAAAAGACTCTCCTTTAATTTCTAACAACTTATGTCCTTTAATAACAAAAAATATATCTATTCTTAAAAATAAGAAGAAAGCTGTTAGAATACTATCAATAGATGGCGGTGGGGTTAGGGGTATTATACCAGCACGTATTGTTGCAGAGTTTGAAAATCGAAGTGGTAAACCTGCCAGTGAGTTATTCGACCTTATGGTAGGTACTTCTACAGGTGGACTTGTGGTGTTAGCTCTCGCTACACCTAATGAATCAGGACAACCAAAACATAAAGCTTCTAATATTGTAGATCTATATATGCAAAAGTCTAAAGATATTTTTTACGCGTCCATGTTTAGAAAAATATATACTGGTTTTGGTCTTTGGGGACCAAAATACGATCGGAATCAATATGACAAGATATTAATGAGGTTTTTTGGTAATACTAGGATGAGCCAACTAATAAACCCTACTGCTGTTACTTCCTATAATTTGGATACTAATTCACCACAGGTGTGGACTAGAAAGCAGGCACTTAAAGACCCTAATAATGATTTTCTGATAAGTGATATTGCAGCAGCTAGCAGTGCTGCCCCTATATACTTTGCACCAAAGCTTCTAACTAATGCGTATAATAACAGCAGTTATCAAGTAGATGGGGGTATGTTTGCCAGTAATCCTGAGTTGACAGCTGTTAATTTAGCTTATGAGCTAGATGATACACTAACTCAAAAAGATATCGTACTTATATCACTTGGTACAGGATGGACAAAACTAGGCATAGAGTCAAAAGATTTATGTAAATCAGGGGTTATTGGTTGGGTACTAAAAGCTAATTTGATTAACGGAATGATGAAAGCTCAAGGTTTGTATAATGCTGAATTAGGGGAAATTTATGGTAATTCCTGTCGCTTACAATTTGAGCTTGATAAAAAGACAAGTGCTATGGATAATGCTTCTAAATCCAATCTGCTTGCGTTATTAAAGTTAACTGAAGATTACATTAATGCTAACTCTGATCTTATCGACCAAATTATTAGTATATTACTAAATACATCACCAAATTATTAAATTTAGTTTGGTAACCTCAGTTCGATATAAGAATTAATAATTCGGCTCTGTCCAAAAAACTGTGTAAATTCGAAAAAATAGGTCATTAAATTTTGTTAAGCCTATCCTCAAATTTAACCATCAAATGAGCCATAGCTTCATTCCAGTTTGGAATGGGCATAGTCCATTTTTTGGTCATATAGTCAATTGTCAAATATAAACTTTTAAAAACAGCATTATCATTAGGAAAAACCCGCTTATTATTTGTTACTTTACGCAATTGACTATTGACAGATTCAACTGAATTAGTTGTATAAATTACCTTTCTAATTGACTCAGGATACCCTAGAAAAATCATTAGATTGTCCCAATTATTATACCATGATTTGGCAATTTGTGGATATTGTTTATTCCATTTTTCTTCAAAAGATACTAAAGCTAAATGGGCTTGTTCTTCCGTTACTGCAGTATATATCGGCTTTAAATCGCTAGACAGTTGCTTCCTATCTTTATACGACACATATTTTAAACTATTTCTAATCTGATGTACAATACACAATTGATGTTCTGTTTTTGGATAAACTGCTTCTATTGCCTCAGACATACCAGTAAGATTATCGCTACAGGCAATCAGTATATCTTTTAGCCCTCTATTTTTCATTTCGGTAAAATTACCGAGCCAAAATTTTGCCCCTTCATTTTCACTGATCCATAATCCCAATATATCTTTTTTACCAGATAAATCAATTCCTAATGCAACATATACTGCCTTATTGATTATCCTTTTATCTTGCCTGACTTTTACTACTAAACAATCAAAAAATACTATCGGATATATCTCTTCTAATGGTCGACTCTGCCAAGCTTTAACCTCATCCATTACATCATCAGTAATTTGGCTGATTAAGCCTTCACTTATTTCAACACTGTATAACTCCTGTAACTGAATCTTAATATCAGATATACTCATGCCTTTAGCATATAATGATAGTACTTTATCGTCAAAACCATCAAAACGTTTCTGGCGTTTTGGTAGTATTGCGGGTTCAAAGGTATTATGCCTATCCCTTGGTACTTCTATTTCTACAGCTCCATGTTCGGAGATCAGTTTTTTGCTAGTTATACCATTACGAGCATTATCATTATCTGCACAACTGTATTTATCATAGCCTAGATGATTATTCATTTCTGACTGCAGTGCCTTCTCTATTAAACGTTTGGTCAATTCTTTTAATAAACCTCCTTCTTTCAGTATTGTACTTACATCTGTATCATTATCTATTAATAAATCTACTGCTTGCTTTATTGATTCATTAGTTTTTTTATTCATGTAATTTCCTTTTTTGTTATACTTTTATATATAACCTATTTCGAAATTTACACAGTTTTTTGGACAGAGCCAATAATTCTTATATCGAACTGGCTTTGTTATAAGGAAAAATGCACTCTTGAAGCGGCTGACGCGAGTGCATTTTAACTTTTTTCATCATTCAATATGTGATTTTAATTATTAAAATCACATATTGAATGGAGTGTTATATTTTAACAATCAGGTGGGTAGCCGCTTCAAACCTGATTGTTTCTATATATAACACTGAATTCGATGTAACAAGGAATTCAGGTTTTGGTAAACATTCAGGGTGGTTAGAGAGTAGACGTAAGCGTTACCACTTACGCCCCTCATTAGAACCCTTACTATTACCCACAAAATAACAATGGTGAAAAAGAAGTAAAAATAATATACTGATTTGCAATTAAAATATTACATTGTAGAGGTATAGTATGAGTCAAGAAATAATAAATAATTATTTGACCGAGGAATTTAGTGGAGCTATTTTGGGTGATAAAAGGCTGACAGATAGGTTAATAAAGATAGCTGATAATTTTGCGAATATACCTGAAAGCTCAATTAATCAAGCATGTGGAAATTGGGCAGAAACAAAAGCAGCATATCGTTTTTAAAAAAACGATAATGTTAAGGAATCAAAAATATTAGAATCCCATATTGCTAAAACAGTAGAAAGAATCAAAGAGCATGATAAAGTTCTTGTTATACAAGATACTAGTTATATCACATATACTAGTCATAAAAAAACTACTGGATTGGGTGTGTTATCAAGAAAAGAGGGAAAGAATGTTAAAAATATTGAATGTAAAGGTCTGATAATGCATACTGCCTTTGCGGTTGCTAGCAATGGGTTAGCACTTGGGTTGTTGGATCAAAAGATTCACAATAGACCAGCAGTGCCTGAAGAAATACAACAGTTAAAAAAAACTAGTCATGGTAATACGGTACATATTAAAGATAAAGAAAGTATAAAGTGGCTTAATGCATTACAGAACACTATTAATGCAACGAATAATGGTAATACCCAAATTATAACTGTTTGTGATAGAGAAGCTGATATATATGATTTTTTTGAATTGGCACAAGCTCAGAAATCTAAAGTTTTAGTTAGAGCTGCACAGGATAGAGAAATAAATAAAAAGTCAAAATATTCCAAAAAAGATAGACAATATTTGTGGAAGGTAGTATCGGGTTTCCAGTGTGCTGGAGAAATAGCAGTTAAAGATACTAGTCAAGAAAATAAAGCTAATAGGATTAGACATTTGGAAGTTAGATTTGGAAAATTTATAATGAATCCTCCTGTAAACAATGTAAGACATAAAACAGAAACATTGCCAAATTTACCAGTATATGCCATCAATGTTATTGAGCGTCGTCCCCCTAGTGGAACAACACCATTAGAATGGATGTTACTAACCAATATAGTTATCAATAATTTTGAAGAAGCTATAGAGAAAGTAAGATGGTATTGTTTAAGATGGAGAATTGAAATTTTTCATAAAATTTTAAAATCTGGATTTAGGGTTGAACAATGTAGACTTGCAACAGGAGAAAGATTAATAAAATACTTGACAATCATGAGCATAATTGCTTGGAGAATTTTTTTTATTACTTTAATTGGCAGAACTAATCCTAATCTACCATGTAGTGTAATATTAGCTGAAGAAGAATGGCGAGTTTTGTATGTAAAGATACACAAAGCAGCTCCCCCTAATAATACAATTCCTACAATAAAAAATGCTATAATATGGGTTGCTAAATTGGGTGGGTATTTAGCAAGAAAAAATGATCCAGAGCCTAGTCCTATTGTATTGTGGAGAGGATGGCAACGGTTATTTGATCTAGTTCAAGGTTATCAATTAGCTAACTATAATATTTGTGGGTAATAGTAAGATTAGAACCTCATCGTGCGGTTTTCCCGCAATGGGCTCAAGATAAATTCCTTCACCTGATTATTTTTAATCTAGCTATCTAACACAGTTTAGTTGTCGTCAATTATTGAAAGTCTGTGCTTTCATAACGTTTCTCTGTGTTAGTCGAACTTACCCACCAGCCTTCCCTCCATTGGCATTACCCAATTTCATCAGTACTATGCTGGATCTGACTTCCTATATTTCTTTTTAGCTCCCTTGCGTTTTATACTTGTCGGCTAATACTTCTTAAAAGAAGAAAATATAGGATCTCCCACGTTTATAAATAAACTTTTATTACATACCATGCTCTTAGACCCCGGAGATCTAACACATACCTGCCTATTTATGGTATGTATTATGTTGCATTCCTGCCTTTTAATACAGTCTGCGATCCCAAAAGAATTGCTTAACGAGGCTCAATCACTTTAACCTTTCGGCTTACGACCTATAATATTTCTGTCTACGCTTAACTGACTTTGTTACCAAAATCAGCTCAAGACTCGATACATAGTGTGCTAGGTCAACACTTCTATGGCTGTTCTTTCAACCGCTAGCTTATTTACACTTCGTGGCGCACTAAAAGTCGCAATCAATAGTTGGTATTTATTTTGTAATCAGAAACAATACGGTAAGAAATAGTGTTTACATGGCAAAAAGATGCCATGCCTAGCTAAAAGCGGGAATCCAAAAAATGACCTGCAAAGGCTATTAGATATTATGGATTTCCGCCTACGCGGGAATGACATCGGTAGTGGTTAAACTGACGACGCCAATTCTTAAAGTTCTACCTAAGTATAACACACTTTCTTCACAGCACTAATAACATCTTCTATAGTTGGCAGTGCTAATTTCTCTAGATTAATAGCATATGGTAGAGGAACATCCTTACCCGAGATAATCTCTATAGGAGCATCTAGATAATCGAATGCTTGGTTCATTACCATACTAGCTATAGTTGCACCAACACCTGCAAAAAACCAGCCTTCTTCTATAACAACCAACCGATTAGTTTTTTTAACCGACTCTAATATAGTTTCTATATCTAAGGGCTTGATAGTTCTTAGGTCGATTACCTCACAGTTAATGCCACTATCATACAAACTATTTGCTGCATCTAATGCCAACTTAACTTGCAAAGAAAATGTTACTATTGTGACATCATCACCTTCAATAAGTTTCTTAGCCTGACCAAATGGAATTGGTTCTATTATTTCGGGGACTTCAAAACTATGGCCATAGAGAATTTCATTTTCTAGAAAAATAACCGGGTTATCGTCACGAATAGCAGTCATTAGAAGCCCTTTGTGATCTTCTGCACTATAGGGAGCTACTACCTTAAGCCCCGGAATATGACTATAACAAGCTGTATAATTGTGACTATGTTGGGCAGCAACTCGACTTGCTGCCCCATTTGGTCCACGAAATACTATTGGACATTTAATAGTTCCACCAGACATATAATGAGTTTTAGCTGCAGAGTTAACTATTTGATCCATTGCTTGCATGGCAAAATTAAATGTCATAAATTCAACAATGGGACGAAGCCCAGCAAATGCCGCTCCGATAGCCACACCAGTAAAACCATGTTCTGTTATTGGCGTATCAATTACCCTTTTTGAACCAAACTGCTCTAATAACCCTTGGGTTATCTTATACGCTCCTTGGTACTGAGCAACTTCTTCTCCCATAATAAAGATACTATCATCTCTTAACATTTCTTCTTGCATTGCTGCACGTAAGGCTTCCCGTACCGTCGTTTGTAACATGTTTCTACTCATTCAACGTAAATATTCGTATATAGCTCTTTTTCATCCGGTAAGGCTGATCTTTCTGAGAATTCAACTGCTTCTGCAATAACCTCTTTAACCTCTTTCTCAATTTCTTTTAACTGCTCTTCACTAGCATATTTATTAGCCAAAATTATATTTTTCACTTGTGATAATGGGTCTTGTTCTTTATAGTTTTCCACTTCTTCCTTGCTACGGTATTTACCTGGATCAGACATTGAATGTCCTCTGTAACGATAAGCATCCATTTCTAATATTATTGGTCCACCATCATTTCTAACAAACTCCGCAGCCTGCCGAACATAATCATAAACTGATTCTAACGACATACCATTTAGTTTAAATCCCGTAATACCACATGACTCCCCTTTCTTGTAAAGGTCAGTCATAAAGGTAGAACGAGCTACTGAAGTACCCATTGAATATTGATTATTTTCAATAATATAAACTACAGGTAAGTGCCATAACGCCGCTAAATTAAAAGCTTCATATACTTGACCTTGATTCACTGCCCCATCTCCCAAGAAAGTAAAACATACATTATTAGTATTTCGATATTTTTCAGCAAAAGCTAGGCCAGTACCTATAGGCACTTGAGCCCCTACAATACCATGTCCACCGTAAAATTTGTTTTCTACGTCAAACAGATGCATTGAACCACCCTTGCCTTTCGAGCAACCAGTCTCTTTACCCATCAGCTCTGCTAATACGTATTTTGCTTCAGTCCCTGCTGAAATAATATGAGCATGATCCCTGTAACTGGTAATAGTACTATCACCAACCTGTTTTACTAAATCCACACCAGCAATTATTGCTTCTTGCCCAATATATAAGTGACAAAACCCACCTATTAGACCCATACCATAAAATTGCCCACATTTTTCTTCAAATCTTCTAAGCAACAACATTTTCCTATAAGACTCAAGACACTGAGGACTATTTAATTTATATTTTCCAGAAACAATCATGTATACTCCTATAAAAGCTTGAAGAATTGGTTTTCCAATTTGGGCATACACTATAATACAAAAATCATCAAGGGTTAACTGCCAATTTATGTTTTAGATTTACTAATTTAATATGACAATTAACGCTACATTTAGGATTGGCTACTTTCTTTTTTGCAATACAATTTTCCTTAGGCTTTAAAGCAATATTATTCAAAAATTCTTTAGTCTCCTTATTCATATATTGTACTCTAACCTTTGCTATACCTTGTTTTTTAAATCCTAAAATTTCAGCAGATTTTTCCGAAACATCTATAATACGGTTCTTTTTAAAAGGACCGCGATCATTAATCATAAGAATCAGGGATTTATTATTACTTAAGTTAGTAACTTTAACCAAACTAGGTAATGGCAAACTAGGATGAGCTGCACTTAGCATATGTTTATTATATGTATCACCATTTGCTGTTTTTTTTCCATGAAATTTATGCTTAGAACCATACCAAGACGCTATACCTACTTGGTTACAATTAATATCTTCCTTAGGTTTATAAGTCTTACCTTTGATAGTATATTTATTGCCTATCTTATAATGCCCCTTATAATGAACATTTTTAGGATCTTCCTGCGATAATTTACGATATAGACTAGGCTTAGTAGAACAAGAGCTAAGCCCTATACAATAAACTAGCAACAAAAGAATATATCTAAGTTTCACTTTCATTTATATCATATTTAACCTGAATTTGATATAACAAGTTATATCAAATTCAGGGGTTAAGTAGAAACAATCAGGTTTGAAGCGGTTTAGCACCTGATTGTTAAAATATAATATTCCATATAACAAAGCCAATTCGATATAAGAATTAATAATTCTTATATCGAATTGAGATTATTTTTTATCATTTTCTTCAGTTTCTTTTATTTTAACATGACAGACAACCCTTGCCACACCATTAATTTGGGAAGCAATAGAAGTAACTTTTTCTAATTCTTCCTCAGACCTTGCTATACCAAATATATATACTATATCATTCACTGTAACAATGGTATAATTTACCCATTTTACATCTCGGTTAACAAAAGTTCTAGCCTTGATCTGACTAGTAATCATAGCATCTTTAGTATATTGCACTAAGTCAAAATGATCACTTTTTTTATCTATTATTAGTTCGTTAATAACTTCACGAACTCCTTTTTCACCCCACACAATTTCTACAGCTTTTAATGCATCTTCTTTTTTGTCTATGATTCCAGTCAGTAGTACCCTACCCTGATTTACCTCAACCTTAATCTTAGTATATAATTCCCTGAAATTATTTTTTATAAAAGAAGCTTTGATTTTTGTAGATATTTTTACGTCATCAATTGTCTCCGCAATTGATTGATCTTTTGCAACCGCAAGAGTAGAGGTAGTTGCTGCAGTAAAAATAGCTGGCAGACAACCTGTAAGCATGAAAGATAAGATTATAATAATAAAGTTTCTATACATAACCCTCCTTAAATCTACTAATTTAACCTCAAGTATCGATGTAAGACATCGGTTTAATAGTCTAGGGTTCATTCCCGCCGTTGCTAAGAATGATGGTATGGACGAGTAAGTAAAAGAAACTTTACTTACTACCGTGATCACGAATATAATTCGGTCACATAATTATACTATTTAATAATTAAAAAGGAGTCCATACCATGAAAGATATTAACATACTAGGCATTGATTTAGCAAAAACAATTTTTCATATTGTTGCATTAAATAAAGATGGTGAAAAAATATTAGCTAAAAAATTACACAGAGAAGAATTTGAAGACTACATTTTAACAAACATTCCCAAGAATAGTTTATTGGTAATGGAAGCATGTGGCAGTTGTCATTATTGGAGCAATAAGTTTATGGAATCAGGTTTTACAGTAAAATTACTTAAACCATGTGATGTAAAAGCTTTTGCAAAAACTCGGCAAAAAAATGATACAAATGATGCTTTGGCAATAGCAAGAGCAGGAAAAGATCCGGAGTTAAAATCGGTTCGTATAAAAAATATATCACAACAAGAGATTAGTTGGTTACATAAACGTCGGCAACATATTATTAGACAAAGAGTACAATATAGTAATGGTTTAATGAGTGATTTACTTGAATTTGGTTATTACATAAAAATGAGTAAATCTAAATTTGCCCGTGAGGCATTAAATATAGTAGAAGATGCCAAAAATGCTGGTGTGATTTCAGAGAGAATGTATAAGGAAATGAAGGTAATAGCTGAAGAAATTGCTACGTTATTAATACAAGAATCAGCAATAGATAAACAGCTAATAGCAATAAATAAAGAATCTGAAACAGCTACTTTATTAAAAACAATACCAGGTATTGGAGAAATTAATGCTAATATACTAAGCATAGCAGCTTATGAAAATTATGATGATTGTCGAAGTTTTGCTGCAAGTTTGGGATTAGTGCCTAAGCAAAATAGCACAGGTGGTAAAACAAGTCTTGGATCTATCACTAAGAAAGGAGATAGATATGTTAGAACTATGCTGATACAAGGAGCAAGGTCTATTGCAATCAGAGCAAAAATACAAAAGGACCCCACTGATCATTTAGTGCTATGGGCAAAAAAATTGTTGGGAAGGATGAGCTTTAATAAGGCTGCTGTGGCAATAGCAAACAAATTAGCTAGAATAGCGTATGTATGTGTTACAAGAAAATGTGCATATGCTTGATAGTTGGTGGTGTATATAGATTTATCTGTATTTTATCTATATAAAAGAAGAAGTAAGTAAATAGGATTTAAGAGGTACGATATAAGCGAAAGTGATTGGAGATAATAAATGGGCATTCCAAAAACAAGTCCGAGATTTTATGTCAAGGCTCTAGAAGCCGTAAGAATGAGTGGATAACTCCAAGGATTGCGTGGAATGCGAAAACTATTATGGCACTAGATGCCGAATATATGACAGCTTATTTTTTTATTACTCCCGCATCATTTTTCTTATTGACTTACTTACTCGTCCATATATGACATCAACACTCACGAGGATGATACTGAGGCTAGTATACTACTCGTAAATGAAGAGTTGATAGACGAAGATCAAAATTATGAAGTGCTAGGAGTCAAAGGGTCGAGGAGCGGAACGTACATTATAGTACGTGAGCACCGAAGATCCCTGAAGACGACAACGCAATTCTTGATTTTCATCGAGTATATTAACTTATTACATAGAACTCAGGTTAATTTAGAGTCAGTAATATTTGTGCCTTAAGATAACCTCAGGTTAAAATAAAGCCTTTAAATAGTTCATTATAATAAAATTCATAATAAACACAACTGATTTCATTGTTTTAAGTTAGATTTGGGGAGTAACCTGATCGATACAACTTGTTATCAGTATCATCCCTATTAGGGTTGATGTTACCCCTGATTCCCCTTCGATGTTACCCCTGCGTAGACAGGTATCTAGAAAAGTCTAAATAGTTTTTTTGGCTATTTTTTTAGACCCCGCTACCTTCGCAGGGGTGACATCGAAGGCACTTAGAATAATAATTACACGTAATCATACAATTCACGCGAATTCGGGATAAGAATTAACTAATTCTTATCCCGAATTGGGGTAATTCCTCCCACATACCATTCAGAAGCTACAGTTAAACCCATGCTTTTAAGGAAACTACGTTTGGGTTCGTCATATGCACCACAAACGACAAGAAACTGAGTAGCATTTTTAGTTTTTGCGAGTTCCTTGATTTCCTTAATCAATTTCTGACCAATAGAATTCCAATCGTGTTTACTTTCCACACAAAAATCATCGATCATAAGTGTTAGTCCACCCGGGTTATAGACTTTCGGTGCTGACATTAATCTACCGATGATGAAACCTAAGACTTTTTCTTTATAAACTGCAGCCAGCATAATGTGATCGTCTAACCTCAATAATTCTTTGAACCATTGCTTTTGAAATTCCTCGGATTCAGGACCAGCATATTTCCAAAACTGTGGCTGAGCTTTTTCATAAGCACGACGCTTTTTATATGATAGAGCGACAAATGATGAGATGTCAGTAGTTTCAGCAAGGCGGATTAAAATATTTTCCTGAAACTTTACTGTATTCTTTACTTTGGTATTAATTTGAACCATTGATTACAATCGCTTTACTAAAAAATGGGTTTTGCGTCCAGCAAATACCCCCTCTCCTTCCATAATAAAATCATCGACATATTTAAATCCCGCCTTTTCATAAACATGTCTAGCCCTTGGATTTGTAACATCTGGATCGATAAAAAAAGTATCAGCTTGGCTATCATAACTACTTCTAATAAAATCAATAAATACTTCTAAAGTCTTTGCTCCTAATCCCTTGCCAAAATAAGCTATATTACCAATGGTATAATCCATGCTATAGGTGTGACCATGCTTTGAAAGATAAGCTTTTTTGAGTAGTGGTATAGAATATTCCTGCTTTTCTTGTAGTGTCATGACCAAGCAATAAGGTTCGTTATAGACACACCCAATCCAATATGTGTATAGGCCATCTGCGTAGCTTGAAGGCTTTATACGACCGTTGATGAAATTTAAAATATCATCTTTATGTTCTTGGCTATTATCCCAAAACTCCTGAACATGGGGTTCTTTTAACCAGTTAAAAATAGTTTCTTTATGACTTAAGTTAGCTTTTTCAAAATGAATATTCATAACATGTCCTGTAACAAGGTTTATCTTATTTCTTCTTGGCTATAACTTCATAATAATGATCAATTTTCCCATCCTCTTTTGGTGAAGTCTTCACTTCTTTAAAACTAATAATGTTAAACTCTTTAAAAAGATCAATTGTTTGCTCTTTTGTATGAAAAGTCATATTTTTCTTATCCTCCTTACAAAAAGTTACAATTTCGGGATCAAAAGTGTTCCCAACAAAATAACCACCTAAATCAATCTTATTTACAATATTACTCCAAAATTTTTCAAAATATTCAGGTTTACAAAACGGTACAGAAAAGCTAGCAACTATGATGTCTACATTTGGTAATTCTTGAGAATCTAACTCTTCAAAAGAAGATATTAAAGTTTTAAAATGATCTTTATATTTAACAATTTCTGGATACTTAATAAGCATAAAATCAAAAGCCATTTTTTGGTTGTCTATTGCAATAACATTGAAGCCTTTTTCTAATAACAAAAATGTTTCATGTCCTACTCCTGCCCCTAAATCAATGGCTGTACCTCGCATGTTTTGATTATCTAGTAATTCAACTTTTTTAAAGAATTCAACAACAAACTCTCTTGCTGGTTTATGAAGTTTTTCTTTGTAATAAGCCTCCCATGCATTTGGCTTTAAAAGAGATTTTGATTTACTCATTCAATTTCTTTCTTTAAATATAGTTTTGCCATCAGACCATCATTCTGATAACCAAGGCTTTTATAAAACTCATGGCTTCCATCCTTGGCACGCCTAAGACCAGAGGTTAAATCAACGATGCTTGGACTAGACTGTTGTGCAACGTTCTCTACAAAATCCATCAGTCTTTTTCCAATAGCTTGACCTCGGTAACATTCATCAACCACAACTCCTTCAATATGAAATCTTGTTTTATCTGATATAAAAAGTTGAGACTTAGACCATGCAACCCACCCAACAATTTGGGATTCTAAACATGCTACAGCAACACCATAACCATCATTTTTTGTGAATCTTTGAAATCTTGCTTTTAATTCATCCTCTGAGGCCTTATACCCAAGTTGTTCCATGAGAGGTAACATGCAAGAGAGGTCCTGCATTGCACAGTAACGAATTTTGATATTACTCATAAATCTCCTCCTCGCAACTACTGACTATTACCCACATCTTTTAAAAGCCATAAACTTTGAAGCTATCGACATCATCCTGAACTTGTTTCAGGATATAGATTATAGCATTTTTAATATATCCTAAATTCAGGATGACGTCCCACAAATCTAGAGATGTGGGTAATAGGAAATACTTTCGCAGGGGTTATTTTTACTACTAGACTTCCTACATAAGTCAAAAAAGCTCTTGGGATTTTTAGAAGAAACGAAGCCAGTTACCTTCGCATACACAGACGATTGTTATGGAGCAAAAGCAAATTTTGACGACAAAATTACCAAAAAGAATCAGTTCGTAACACTCCCATTTTTTGCAGTACATATAAGCACATTACCATCAACTTGCACTATGCGAAGTAGATCTCCTTTATGTACCGATTTTATAGTATCTTTGCTGAGTTTAGCGTTCATAATAGTTCCTGACCACAATACCTGTCCTGTTTCCCCTGCTAGAAGTTCATTGCTGTATACCACTACTTCCTTACCAAGCATATCAGAATATTCGTACTTATCATATTTCTTGTAAACATAAAATTTTAGCGGATACCATAAGGTAATCAGCCACATAAAAGAAGCAAAGCCAAAAATTATATACTGGTATTTTAAAAGACCCGGGTAATTGTTTAATATTATTGCAGTAGATACTCCACCTAGACCCAAAAATAAAAAACCAACATTTGGAATGTTAGCAAATTCTATAATTATACAAATAACGCCAGCGATCAGCCACCATTCTACTATTGAAATTTCAGATAGGATCATAGAATACCTTCAACTAATATAACCTCAAGTATCGATGTAATAAATTAATAGTAGGATAATCATCGCCATTAGGGGTGATGTCACCGCCATTATGTCATCCCAGCGAAAGCTGGGATCTAAAAAAATAGCCAAGAAAACTATTAGACTTTTTTAGACCCCTGCCTACGCAGGGGTGACATCCGAAGATGCAGGAACACCCTAGGCTATTAACCGATGTGTTACACCGAGGGAGAATTTAGTCATGAACAAATGTCTTTAAAAACATTATAACATTAGCTATATCTTGAGGTTTATTTAAACCAGCAAAAGTCATCTTTGTGCCAGGTATATATTGACTAGGTTTATGCAAAAAATGAAATAAACTTTCTTCATCCCAAATTCCCCCTTTGCTGGATAAAGCACTTGAATATTTATAATTCTCTGCTTTAGCTTTTTCCGTCCCAACGATATTCCATAGATGTGGTCCAACCTTATTAGCTTTATTCTTATCAAGAGAATGGCACATTAGGCATTTTTTTGCTATCTCCCTTCCTGCTTCAGCATTAGCAGTTTTCATCAATTCTTCTATATTCACTGGTGCTTCTACAACAGCTTTAGCGTCAAGGTCACTATGAGAATCTTCTGTTACTTCTATACTGTAACCTCGAGATTTAGGATGTAAAACAGGCTTATACAAAATATTTGTTATAAACCCTACCATCATTGCAATTAAACTGGCTAACAAAATAGAAGCGGCAATTTTATTTAATTCTATTCCAGACATATCTAGGTCGTCTCCGTAGAGAGAATATGTATTATCTTAGAACCATTTTTATACTGGAGCGGGTGAAGGGATTCGAACCCTCGACTTCGACCTTGGCAAGGTAGCGCTCTACCCCTGAGCTACACCCGCTTTTAAAAGGCTCACTTATACAAAAACAAGTCATGAATATAAGGAAATACTGTAAAAAGATCAAGAAGAAATAACATCAAAAGAAATTTAATTTTAATCGTAGATACTTATTAATTAGGTTACCCTACAGAAATGTAGAAAACTCTTGCTTAAAATAACTAAATCCACTAGAAATTATTACTTTTATCATGGAGCAAATTATGGGACAAAAAAACAATCCTAATAACAGTTTGCTAGAAAAGCAAACAAATAATATTAATTATGATGATTTTCCTTATGAAAGTTTTCCTTTTACTTATACAAGACCGGAACATTTAAGAACTATTGGCCTATTATTTAACATGAAACCTCCTGCTATAGAAACCGCTAGGATACTTGATATTGGTTGTGCTGAAGGTGCCAATATGATTGATTTTGCTGAAAGTTACCCAAAATCTTATTCTTTAGGAATTGATTTGTCAAAAGTCCAAATTGTTAATGGCATAGAAATAGTTAAGAGTTTAGGGCTTAAAAATATTGAACTAAAACACTTATCTATACTAAATCTTGATGAGTCAGTTGGTAAGTTTGATTATATAATTTGCCATGGAGTAATCTCGTGGGTGTCTACTATAGTTAAGGACAAGATTTTTGAAATTTGCCATAAATTATTAAACCCTAACGGTATTGCCTTTATTAGTTATAATACTCTGCCAGGTTGGAATATGCAAAAAACTATCAGAGATATGATGATGTTTCACAGTAGCACTTTTACTGACAACCATAGTAAAGTACAACAAGCTAAATTATTATTAGATTTTGTTAATGATTCTTTAGAAGGTTCAGATAGTTCTTATTCTAAATTCTTACAACACGAAACTAAACTTCTTAAAACTACACATGATTCATATTTACTACATGAATATCTTGGAGAAGAAAATACAGCTTTTTATTTCCATGAATTTATAAGTACAGCTAGAAAACATAATTTAAATTATCTTGGAGATTCTGCACTTTCTGCGATGTTTGTTGGTAATTTACCTGCCAAGGCTGCAGAGCAATTACAAGCGATAAATGATATTGTTAGAACCGAACAATATATGGATTTTATCACTAATCGTAAATTTAGGACTACTTTGTTATGCCACAATAATATCACTATAGATAGGAAAATTGAACCAAGTAAGTTAAGTGATTTTTATACTACTACTAATATTATACCAGTCATGCCTGAGAATGAAGTGGATATGAATAATACAGTAGAAAGTTTGGGATTTCATTATAATAATTCAGAATCCCCTAATATTTCGACGTTTTCTCCTATAATAAAGGCAGTTTTCTATGTTTATGCTGATAATATTGGTAATCCTTTGACTTTGGATCAAATTTGTAAATTGGCTATGAAAAAATTAGAAAAATTACAGCTTAAAGATATTAGAGAAGAATTAGATTCTGTAATTATAAAACTAGTGTTACAAGGGTACGTACAAATATTTGCAACAAGGCCTCAGTCAGTATATGAAATCTCGTCAAAACCAAAAGTAAGTGATTTAGCAAGATATCAAGCTCAAAAATTAGACTCAACTAATTTGTTTGTGACAAATCGAATTAATGCTATTGTTTTATTGCAATTGCATGAAAAATATATTATTGAGCTATTAGATGGACACAACTCTATCCAGCAGATTGAAGAAAAAATATTTGAAAAATTTGCTTCTGGAGTATTAGTGGCATCTAATGAAAATGGTAAGATAAGCGACGAAAACCTTTTAAAGCCATTTATTAGTCATTATGTAGATGTTTGCTTGCAAAAATGCAAAAGAAATTATTTATTAATTGGATAAAGTGATGTTAGTTGATAAAATTAAGACCAAAGTCGATCATGAAGAAATAAATGTGATTATCGAGATTCCAATGCAAGATAGTCCTATAAAATATGAGATGGATAAGGAATCAGGAGCAATATTTGTTGATAGGTTTATGCAAACTGCTATGTCTTACCCATGTAATTATGGCTTTATTCCGCATACCTTATCAGAGGATGGAGACCCGGTAGATGTATTAGTTGTATCACATTATCCTGTCATACCTAGCTCTGTGATTAGGTCACGCCCTATTGGTGTTTTAATGATGGAAGATGAATCTGGATTGGATGAAAAAATTATTGCTGTGCCTAGCTCTAAGCTAGATATTACTTTTGATTCAATAAAAGATTTAGATGATCTTTGCCCAATGTTGAAACAACGTATAGTACATTTTTTTGAACATTATAAAGATCTAGAGAAAGGTAAGTGGGTGAAGGTAACTGGCTGGGAAAATGCTCAAAAAGCTAAGGAGTTGATTAATGAAGGTATATTAAGGGTATCTACTACCAATTCCGAAAACTAATCATCACGTCGTCTTACTTCGCGATCTCCGCTCCTCACGTACTAGTATGTATGCTCCGGTACTCGACACTCGTACTCCTAGTGCTAATTTAGTTTTGGGAATTGGTATAAGATAGAAAATCAATAATTGGTATTTGCTTTATGATCGGAAACGATAAGGTGCAGAATAGTGCTTACATGACATCAATACGGCTTAAATGAAAGGCAACGGATATACAACATTATTTCGTTCTGGAATTATAGTAGCTGCCTTTACTTTCATCTCCCGTATATTTGGTTTGGCTCGCGAATTATTCATTGCTTCATTATTTGGTGCTGGTAATATTGCTGATAGTGTTAATGTTGCTTTTAAATTACCCAACCTATTTAGGCGTATTTTTGGGGAAGGGGCACTTTCAGTCGTTTTTGTACCTATTTTTAATACAAAACTCATAGAATCTCGAGAAGCAGCACGCCATTTCACTGGCATTATCTTTACTATTTTACTCATTACTTTAGTAAGTGTAGTAGTGTTAATGCAGGTTTTCATGCCATCATTAATGTTCATTATTGCTCCTGGTTTTCATGAAGATCTAGACAAGTTTAATTTGACAGTGATTTTGTGTCGCATTACCATGCCATATTTAATTTTTATCTCGGTAAGTGCTTTACTAGGGGGAATTTTAAATTCAGTAAAAAGGTTTGCAGCTTTTGCTTTTTCTCCGATCATTTTAAGTATTACTGTTATAATTACAACGGTAATATTACAAGAACATATATCTACTCCTATATCGATTAGTTTATCTTTGTTGATTGCTGGGTTATTACAAATTATCTTTATGTTTTTTTGTGTAATTAGGGTTGGTTTATCATTCCCACTAGTTTTTGACCCATGTAATAAAGATGTAAAAAAGTTTTTGTTTGGTATGGGTCCAGCGACTATTAGCTCTGGATTTCAGCAACTTAACTTATTTATCTCGCAATCAATAGCTAGCTTCATCGAAGGGACAATTTCAATATTATCCTATGCAGATAGAATATACCAATTTCCTTTATCTATAATAGGGGTAACTTTTGGTACTATATTATTACCAGAATTATCAAAAACATACCAAATGAATGATTTAGAAAAAGCGGCAAGGATTCAAAATAATGCTATTAAAGTTGGGCTTTTATTATCTTTGCCAGCTGCGTTCGGTATTATCACTTTATCAGAATCAATCATTCATGTAATATATGAGCGTGGAGCTTTTACTTATGCTGATACAATTAAAACTGCTGAAGCTATTTCCGGTTTTGCCCTTGGTTTACCAGCTTTTATACTTGCCAAAATTTTGATACCTATATTTTATGCTAATAGTGATACGAAAACTCCTTTAAAAATAACATTATATTCTCTTACTGTGAATACTATATTAAATATCGTTCTGATGAAACCATTTGGTCATCTTGGTATCGCTCTTGGCTGCTCTATTACTGCTTGGTATAATGTTTGGTTG
This sequence comes from Candidatus Tisiphia endosymbiont of Nedyus quadrimaculatus, assembly GCF_964059235.1. Lineage (NCBI taxonomy): Bacteria > Pseudomonadati > Pseudomonadota > Alphaproteobacteria > Rickettsiales > Rickettsiaceae > Candidatus Tisiphia > Candidatus Tisiphia endosymbiont of Nedyus quadrimaculatus. Next base: position 823,541 of record NZ_OZ060452.1, on the reverse strand, counting down.
TTATATATATATACAAAGAAATATGGTCATTCTTTCATTGATTCAAAATTATACTCTTTTTGTGGCAAGATTTTATTCAGCTGCGTAATAATGGTACTAGTAATTTGGGTGATTAAGCACTATTGTTCCGAATATTATTATTCCGAATTGTTATTAGTAAAAACTTTTATGCTGGCAGCCACGATTTTAGCTGGAGCGATAACGTTTTTTCTAATGGTTTTTTATTTTAGACTTTATCCAAAATAATTTAACCTGAATTCGATGTAACAAGTTAATGCTAGACCCAGTATCATCTCTATTGTGGGTGATGTCACCCCTGCGTAGGCAGAGGTCTAAAGAAGTAGCAAGGATTAAGTGCTTAAACATTTTTAGATCCCACACCGAAGCAGGGATGACATCGAGCGTGCAGAGAATAATAATTATTCTTACATCGATACTCGAGGTTACGTTGGTTTTTTGATCTACGTTGGCAATGCCGTAGCTAGTATGACATCAACCCTAACGAGGATTATGCTCAACCTACTAACTTCACCGAATTCGGGATAAGAATTGACAAATTCTTATCCCGAATTCGCGTAACTTGTTACATCGATACTTGAGGTTAATTTATTAATGATGAAAACTGAATCTAATTATCAAGATTTTTTGAAAACTATAGCCATAATAACCATGGTGATAGATCATTTAGGGTTATACTTTTTCCCTGAATACGAAATAATGCGGATTATCGGTCGTATTAGTATGCCGATTTTTTGCTTTTTTGTTGGCTATAATTTTCATAAAAAACCAAAAATTAAAATTCTTGTAGTCGGAATTCTACTACATATTTTTACTACCATATTATTTAAGCAGTTCACCACAACTAACATACTTATTCCTATTTTTCTAGGTCAGTGCTATCTTTATTGTTTTCAAAATAGCCTAAATAATTTTTTCTATAAGGGTTATTGTCACGTTGTCTTCCTTGGAACTCTTTGGTTCTGCACTTGGTTCTTGGTTGATTATGGTAGCATAGGTTTAGCTATCATGTTACTTGGCTATATAGCTAAACATGATCTAGGTAATCTTAGGCTTACCCTTGCAATATCTATGATTTTGACTGTACTGCATACCATTGCTGTTTTTCCCTTGTCGTATATCTATGTACTTATAGTAGTTATATTTGGAGTTTTGCAATATATATTTATGGTTGCAAGAAATTTTGAGCAAAAAATTGCTATAAATTTGCGGATTATAAGCCATAATGCTTTATATATCTATGCTATACATCTAGCAATTTTACAATTTTTATTTTTCAAATTCTACTTACAGAATTGATAAATCAGTTAATAAACTGTGCTAAAATGTCTACGTTTCAAAGAAAAATATAGAATCTACGCATATTTTCTTATCCCTTGTTGACAATTATTAAGAAAAAGAGTAACATATCGCTTGAGTTTAATAATTAACTCTTTAATAGCATGAAAACCTTGTATCTATTGATTTATTTGGTTTAATTTCTACGGAAGAGTTGCGAATTAAGTTCAAGTAAGTAACTCTATACTAAAAGGTTTTTATGGCTACTAAAGTAGGTAAGGTTAAATGGTTTAATACAACCAAAGGTTTCGGTTTCATCCAGCCAGACGATGGTGGGAGTGACGTTTTTGTTCACATCTCGGCTGTAGAGCGTGCCGGTATCCGTAATCTTAATGAAGGTCAAAGTGTTGGCTTTGATCTAGAAGATAATAAGGGGAAAATTTCTGCTGTTAATCTACAAATAAAATAATATTTATTTAAAACTACAAGCAACTACTCAAAATTTATGAGTGGTTATTAAACTAGTGAATTTTGGGTAGTATCATCTTTTTATACACTTCATGGATTATTTTTTGTAATTCAGTGTTTCACTGTAAGTTAAAGTTATAATTTTGTTGGATCATGTGAGTATATTTTGTTGCATTATAATACAACAGTTTTTTACTACACAATTAATTGACAACTCACGTTATAACGTAAGAACTTAATCATAAGCTTATTCTTTTAAAATATAGAATATATGTTTACTCAAATGCTTTGACTAACCTGAATTTGATGTAAGACATCGGTTTAATAGCCTAGAGTGTCCTTGCACCTTCGGATGTCACCCCTGCGAAAGCAGGGGTGACATTGTTCGCAGTTGATGCTTAACAATGTAACTTGTTACATCGATAGTTGAGGCTAGCTACTTGATTTTCTAGATACTGAAATAAATTCAGGATGACGCATGGTTTAGTTTTAGATGACAACCGACTTAAAACGAACACCTATTGCTTTTGCTGGGGTGATACTCAAAGCATTTGAGCATTTTTAATTTAAGATAAATAATATTGGACTTATATAATGAAAAGTTTTAATTTACCAAATGAAGTGATTATATCACTTGAACGCATGAACATAACCTCTCCAACGGAAATTCAAAGAGAGGCCATACCGGTTGCTATGCAAGGTAGTGATGTTCTAGCTTCTAGTCAAACTGGCTCGGGTAAGACCCTTGCCTATTTGCTACCAATAATCAATTCTTTTATACAGACTAAATCAATGTCTTTGGTACTTGTTCCAACTCGGGAATTAGCTACTCAAGTGCGTGATACTTTAACTAAGGTAACTACTCAAATAAAACTTCCCAGTGCGGTTTTGATAGGCGGTGAACCAATGCATAAACAATTTACACAACTAAAAGTAAATCCTAAAGTTATAATTGGCACACCAGGTCGTATCATAGATCATTTACTTCGTGGTACTTTAAAATTAAATACTGTTCAATTGGTAGTACTTGATGAAATGGACAGAATGCTTGATATGGGTATGAAAGAACAATTAGAAGAGATAAATAAATATATACCTGCAAAACGCCAGGTTTTAATGTTTTCAGCTACTATGCCAAAACATATTATTGCATTATCGCAAAAATACGTGGTTAATCCTCATCGTATTACTGTTGGATCAACTACTAAGGCTGCATCTCAAATAAAACAAGAAACTTTGCGTGTTTCTGATAAAGAGAAATTTCCTGAGCTTATAAAGCAATTAAATGAACGTGATGGTTCTATAATTATTTTTGTAAAAACTAAGCGTGGTGCTGATCAGCTTGCAAAAATGTTAAAATTTGAAGATCATAAAGCTGAAGCTATACATGGTGATTTAACACAAGGTAGACGTGATCGTGTAATTTCATCATTTCGCTCTTCTCGTCATAGGATCATGGTGGCAACAGATGTTGCAGCTCGTGGCTTAGATATACCTCATACACAGCATGTTATCAATTATGACTTACCAATGGCTCCAGAAGATTATTTGCATAGAATAGGTAGAACTGGTAGAGCCGGTCTTTCAGGTTGTGCATTATCATTCATTTCGCCAGAAGATAATATTAGATGGAAAGCTATTGATCGCCTAATAAATCAAGGCGAAACTACTTCAAGAGAAGATATGAGGGAAAGTAAGAATCGCAGAAAACCATTTAATGGCCATAATGGCAAAAAAAGTTATTTTCCTCGTAATAATAATGATAGGAAACCTTATGCTGGCTCTGCTAGAAATAATAAAGCATTCTAATATACTACTCGTAAATGAAGAGTTGATAGACGAAGATCAAAATTATGAAGTGCTAGGAGTCGAAGGGTCGAGGAGCGGAGCGTACATTTAGTACGTGAGCACCGAAGATCCCTGAAGACGACAACGCAATTCTTGATTTTCATCGAGTATATACAATTGTAGTTACTGCACAGAGCTGTCATTCCCGCGTAGGTAGAGGAATCTAAAAATACAAAAACACCTTAGACTTAAAGGTTTTTGATATCCCCGCCGTAGCTCGAATGACATCGTTTTGAGATAAGGTGATTAGTAGCATTATTATTGAATAATCAGGTAGTATACTCTTCATCATAGCACCCTACATTTTTTATATAACCACTATTAAAATGGCTGCTGATCGTCTATTAGCGAGGAGTCGCTGAAAGCGGCGACGCGGCAATCTAGGATACGCGAAGCGTTACTCTAAAAAAACAGCTTCGCTGTTTACCTAGATCGCCACGGCATCTAAAGATGCCTCGCGATGACGATTATAGAAAAATGTAGGGTACTATGACTCTTCATTTACGAGTATACTTATTTACCCAAAGTTTTCTGAGATTGGGAATGTGCTTGTTGTTCAATGCTTGCAACCCTTGATATAGCCTGTTGTTTGATACCAAGATCTACTACATGCTCGTATCTCATTCCATTATCTAGTAGGATATGACCAAGTTTATTTACTAACTCTACATCCTTTTTAGAGAATTTACTAATAATTAATTCTGTAATTTCATATAAAAACTTCCAAGATAGCTCAACTCTATCCTTGAGAGAGAGGTTCTTTTTATTATTTTCTTTATTAAATGGTTCTGCATTATTAGGATCATCGACAAGCGTTCTAACCGGTGTTTTCTTGCTCTTTTTATAAATAAAGAATGTAACAAACACTAAAAATAGACCTGCTACAGCGATTATCAAATTAGTATTTTGCATAAAACCCTCCAAATATATCTTACTGATAATGCCCTGCTACTTGACTCTATACCCATAGTACCATTTTTTGTATAATCGTCATCGCGAGGCATCTTTAGATGCCGTGGCGATCTAGTAAAGTGAGGCGTATACTGCATAAAGATTGCCACGTCGCTGCTGTCGCAGCTCCTCGCAATGACGATTGCAGTGTCTGTAGGTGCGATTACACAAAAAATATAGGGTACTATGCTCTATACCACACGATCTTCTTCTTGTGCTAAAAATTCTTCAAGCTTTTCTTTCGTATAATTTTTTTCCTCTAAGATCACTTCATTGTCAAAAATATGTTGTACTGTTTTTTCTTCTAATAACGGACCCTTTAAATGTTCAAGAGCATTAGGATTTTTTTTATAAAAATCAAATATTACTGTTTCTTGACCTGGAAACTTCCTTGCTTGAGCCATAATAGCACTTACAAGATCTTTCTGCTCGATATGTAAATTCTTAATTTTCATATATTCGGATAACATTAGACCTATTCTAACACGACGTAAGACTAGCTTATTATAATACTCACTAATTTCTGCTTCTGATTTATCTTTAAATATCGAATCTGAATCACTATTTCTCTCCGTTTGAGATTTCAGAATACTTATCTCTTGGTCTATTAAAGATTTAGGAACATTAAACGTTAATAGCTTTTCTAATTGATCAAATAAGCTCATTTTCATTAAAGTGCGTATAGACTCACTATATTCATTTTCTATGCTTTTAGAAATATTATCACGTAACTCTTCTAGTGTTTCACAATTAAATTTCTTAGCAAACTCATCATCAACAACTACCTCATCAGCAGAATGTGCTGCCTTTACTTGTACAATAAACTTAGCCGGTTGACCTGCGACTTGCTCCATATGATAATCTTCAGGAAACTTAACGTTGACTTCTACCTCATCTCCAGTCTTAGTTCCAATAAGCTGATCTTCAAAGCCCTCAATAAAAGCTCCACTACCAATTACTAGTTTATAATCTGTAACCTTACCACCTTCAAAAGCCTCATTATTGACATAACCAATCGCATCAATAGTAACTTCCTGCCCCTTTTTTACTTTCCCTTTACTTTCTTTATTATAAATTTTTGATATAGATGCAAGCTTATCTATTTGCTTATTAACATCATCTTCTTTAATTACTAACTTTGGATGAGTAATTTTCATTTTTTTAAAATCTGGCAATTCAATATCAGGTAATAGCTCAAATTTTAGAGTAAATTCTATATCCTCATTCTCTTCATTACGTAAATTTTCTAACTGTGGATCACCTACTGTTTTTAGTTTATGATCTTTAATAACATGCTGTACTGCATGATTAATTTCATGGTTTACCACATCAGACCTAACAGATTGCTTATATTTTTTATTAACAATGCTGATTGGCACTTTACCAACACGAAATCCATCAAGCTTAACTTTTTTTGCTAAACTATCTAATTCTTTTTGTACTTCATTGGCAATTTTAGAAGAAGGAAGGACTACTTTAACTTCAAAATCTAGACCTTCATTTTTAAGTTCTGTGACTTGCATACTAAAAAACTCATTAGCAATATTAAAACCTTACAAAAACTTGAAGAGCTACTAAATTAAATCAAGCTCTCCAGTTTTTGTATTATTATTTTGTGGTGCGGATGGAGGGACTTGAACCCCCAAGCCTTGCGGCGCTAGAACCTAAATCTAGTACGTCTCCCAATTTCGTCACACCCGCATAGCTGTACCCCTGACTACTTAACATAGATTGTTTTAACAACTTAATTAAGTAGGTTCAGTTAGGAATTTTATCAGAGAATTATAATACACATGATACAGCCTTTGTAAATCGTTAATTTCTGTGTATTCATTAATTTTATGAGCTGTATTAGATTGTAAACCAAATTCCACAACAGGACAATAATTTTGGATAAACCTCGCATCAGAAGTACCACCACTAGTAGATAATTTTGTATATAGTCCTGTTGTATTAGATACTACCCGAACAAAATCGGCAATTAGCCCTACTGGTTTTTGGATAAAACAAGCTGCTGAAGTTACATTCTTTAACTCATATTTAACATTGTATTTAGTACAATAATTGTTAATTATCTGATCTATCAAATCTGTTATGCTCGATGGTGAATGAAGATCATTAAAACGAATATTAAACTTTGTTGTAATTTTTGAAGGAATTACATTAGTCACATCATTACCTACATCAATAGACGTAACTTCTAGATTCGACTGTTGAAAAAATTCACTTCCTTCATCCAGTCGATAATTAACCAACTCATTGAGTATCTGAACTAAAGGAGTAATCGGATTATTGGCTTGTAATGGATATGCCACATGTCCCATTGTACCATATAGAACTAAGTTAAAGTTAATACTTCCTCGCCGACCAATTTTTATGGTATCGCCTATTTGATGCTCATTTGTTGGTTCACCTACAATAGCAAGATCGATCAAATTATTACTATCCCTATGCAAATATTTTAACATTTCCACAGTGCCATATTTGGCGTTTCCTTCCTCATCGCTAGTAATTAGAAAACTAATTGAACCATGCGGAGTTAGATTTAACTTAATAAAATCTAAGCTAGCAGCTAGGAAACATGCTATCGCTCCCTTCATGTCAACAACTCCCCTACCATAAATCTTATCACCTACGGTAGTTGCTATAAAAGGGTCGTTAAGCCATAATGCCTTATCACCTGTTGGCACGACATCAACATGTCCAGCAAAACAAATATTAGGTCTTGCATTACCATAAACAGCATAAAGATTGGTTACTTTATAATTATCCTCTCCAAATATTTTGATTTCAGTCTTAAAACCATTTTTTTCTAATAAATCATTAATATATTCAATACAACCGCCACTCTCAGGAGTTACTGATTGAAAACTAATTAAGTCTTCAAGAAATTTTATCAAGATAACCTCCAATAGTCATCAGCTTATAGCTTTTTCTAAAAATTCCTCTCTCATATCTAGCCAATGTTTTATTCTCTGACAACCAAAACAGACATACCCGAGTGCCGCACAATCTTGGACGCATTAGGGCCTAACATATAGTCTCTAAGCTGTGGTCTGACTGCTGAAATAATGATTAAGTCAGCTTTCACTTCATTGGCATATTGTATTATTTCATCATAGACTGCCCCTCGACCAATATGCAATTCAACTTCGATCTCCTCCGGCACATATTGTCTAATTAATTCTGTTACTTGTACCCGATATTTTTCTTTTTGATCTTTTGCCCAACTTTTAGGCAAATAATCCTCAACCATTTTCATACCAAAATCCGAGATGATATAAAGAAAATGTAATTTGGCACTAAAGATAGTAGCAAAACTTAAAGCCTTTGGTAATATCACCTTAACTGATTGTTTATCCGACAAATCTATTGGTATTATTATATTTTTAAACACAATTAACACTACTCCGGTGCATTTATATTATTATCTATTTCTTACTACTGAATGTTTTGGCAAAACAAAATTATTAGTATCAGCAAAATGCTTAATATCTATATTATATAACATATAATTAGAATGTTTAAAATGTTTTACGTTTTTGTGAAACATTCCGATAAATTTATCCAATAGTTTAGCATCCATATTGCTATTAGTAACTAAAATTGCTGTTACTGCTACTGTATTCTGATCGAGAGTAATCCCAGGATATAATCTTTTATCCAGTAATGCCTTATGAAAAGCTTTATTAGTGGCAATTAATTGTGCAATTTTATTATCTTCAATAGGCACAAAATCAACTTTACAGCTATTAGCAGTAAATCCCACCAGGGCATTAGGATGACCTACCGTCATCATTATCACATCAATTTTACCGCTACAAAATTCTTTTATTGACTCTTCATAATTAATTTCATCAACATCTATTGGTTCTTTAGTAAAATTATATAACTTCCTTATAGCATTATAGGTAATAGTATTACTAGAGAATGACAAGCCATTTGATATTCTCTTACCCTCAATATCTGAAAAAGTCTTTATCTCATCCCGATTTTTTACAACAACAGTAAAAAACTCATCATATAGATTAAGTACCTGACGCATTTCTTGCATTTTTTCTGTATTAGAGTAATATCCAGTACCTTCAAAAGCCTCAAGTGCTACATTAGATTGAACTAAAGCTAAATCTATCTTACCTTCTTTTAGCAAAGCTAAATTTTCAACACCTCCACTGGTAGGTACTACTTCGCAATTTACACTTTTATCAGCTAAAGTAAAGGTTTTACACAAATCCAATCCGATAGAGTAATAACCCTTCAAAATAGAACCAGACCCAATTTTTACTGTTTTTTGCGAAGCAAAAACACAATTACTAGTAAAAAACAGGAAAAAAACTACCAATAAAATTCTGAAATTATTCATAAATAACACTATACACTAAAAATAATTGACCACTAATACTTAAAGACTTAAAATTTAATAAATCATTTTCCCTATCCAAAGTACCTTTACTATTATTGATAATCAAGATAATTGTTACAATTCATGTGTAAAAAAAATCCTTATTCCTTATAATATTCTTCTCCAATTTCAATTTCACTACGGTTATTTAACTTACGCCAATTATTGGTGTCCCTAAGTGAGTAGATGCAGCCACAATATTCTTGCTTATAAAAATTTTCACGTTTAGCTATTTCGTACATTCTACTGCTACCTCCATTTTTACGCCAATTATAAGTCCAGTAAGTTATTCCATCGTAATGAGAAGCAGCCTTGATCCCTGATTCATTAATTTGATCCATATCTTTCCAGCGGGAAAGACCAAGAGAACTGGTAATAACTTTAAAATCATTCTCATAGGCATAAAGAGCTGTCCGTTCAAAACGCATATCAAAACACATAGAACAACGTTTACCTCTTTCTGGTTCATATTCCATACCTTTACTTCTCGCAAACCAATTCTGCACGTCATAATCTGCGTCAATGAAACTGATACCCATTTTCTCAGCAAAACGGATATTTTCATTTTTACGAATTTCATACTCTTTTTTAGGATGAATATTAGGGTTATAGAAAAAAATAGTTAAATTAATACCGGATATTAACATTTTTTCCATCAGCTCTCCTGAACATGGAGCACAGCATGAGTGTAGTAGCACTTTACTTTCACCATTTGGTACTTCTAGAATTTCATTCATAATTATCTGCTAAATTTTTTCTGTAAGTTTCTTTATAAAATCTTAAAATAACATACGATACTACCGCAAGGGCAATCAGATAATAAGATATTGCATATTTATCACCAGTATAGGTAGTTAACATCATGCCAACTACTGGTGCTGACCCGCCAAATATGGCAGCAGCTAAGTTGTAAGAAAGAGCCACACCAGTAAAACGAACACTAGTTGGAAATATTTCCACTAAGACAGTAGGAATTGGTCCCATATAAATAGCAATTATTGCGGCAAACACTATCTGAGACACGACAGCAATCACAAAGTTCATCGACCCAAGTCCTAATAATATCGGGTAAGATAATAATATAATTAGTAGTATCCCAGTAATTAGAACAGGACGCCGACCTATTTTATCAGAAATTGTCGCAGAAATGGGGAATATAATCATCATTGTAATCAAAATTACACTACCAACAATGGAACTCTGACTTTGACTATAACCTAGTATCGTCATGAAGTTACCGATAAAAACCGTCGCCGTATAAAATGGTGCTGTAACTGTAACATAAAGACCAATTGCTATAATTAACTCAAGCCGATATTTTGAAAAAATTTCACGAATAGGGAATCTAGATAAGCAACCATTTTCTTTGGCTCTTTTATAAATAGGACTTTCTGATAAATTGCTTCTGATGTACAAACCTATAGCACCGATAAATAACCCAACAATGAAGGGTATTCTCCACCCCCATTCTATTAGAGATTCTTGTTCCATAAAATATGAAAACCCAGCTGCAGTAGCAAGACCAAGTAACATACCCCCACACATGCTAACAAAAGAGCTACTACCAGCAAGACCACGCTGCTGCGCTTCAGCATGCTCGACAATATAAGAAATACACCCACTAAATTCTCCACCAAGAGCAAAACCCTGTAATAACCTAATAAAAGTTAAAATTATTGGTGCAGCTATTCCAATAGTGTCATAGCTTGGTAGTAATCCAATAGCAGCTGTTGGTACTGCCATAGTTGTAATGCCTATCACTAGGGCATTACGTCTGCCAAATCTATCACCTATATTACCAAGGACTATACCGCCAAGTGGTCTCACAATAAAACCAGCAGCAAATACAGCCAATGTGAGTGTCTCACGCATTGTCGAGTCTGGAAAAAAATGCTTACCAATTATAGAAGCAAATTGTGCATATAAAGCATAATCATACCACTCTAAACCATTACCAATCATTCCGGATATTACAACTTTCTTCATCAGATACTTTACATTATTAATGAGTGCAGAAAAAGGCATAATAAATTATTATTTTACATTGGCAATAATTTAATCTACAATTATTTGATATAATCTCAAATATCGATGTAATAATAGTAGGCTCAAGTAATCATCGCCATTAGGGGTGATATCACCCCTGCCGCCATTATGTCATTCCCGCGTAAGCGAGAATCCAAAAAATAGCCTGCAAAGGCTATTAGATATTATAGATTCCTGCTTTCGCACACTAGTGTCCGGTTTAAAAATATAATTTTAATTAGAAGGTTATTATGTTGAATGAAACAGTCAATTTACCGGAAGGTTTTGTGTATTTGGATCAAATAGATTCTACTATAATTCAACAGATGATGTATTATGATACTAGAAATTTTGTAGGAAAGCGGATCGATGGCTATAAAGCTAATAGAGCTGTGCTAACTAAAGAAGCAGCTACTGCCTTAAAAAATCTTCAGCAAGATATAAAAAATGATAACTACTCTTTGGTAATTTATGATGCTTATAGACCTAATAAAGCTGTACAATATTTCGTTAGCTGGGGAGAAGATATTGCTGATCAAAAAATGAAAGACTCCTATTATCCATACATTAATAAGGCTGAAATTTTTCAATTAGGTTATGTTGCTAAACGATCACCTCATAGCCGTGGAAGTACTGTAGATTTAACTATTATCGAACTTGAAAAACAATTAAATCCACACCCTAAAATGATAAAAAGACCTCTAAAAGATGGTCGTCTAATCCCTTATTTTGATGATAATACGGTTGACATGTATAGCTCTGTAGATCTTATGGATCTAGTATCCTCCCATGATACTAAACTAATTGATGAACTTTACTTACAAAATCGTAATTATCTACGTGAGAAAATGAAAAAACATAATTTTAAGGAATATTCGGTTGAGTGGTGGCATTATACCTTACAAGACGAACCTTATAAGGATCAGTATTTTGATTTTGATGTTGAATAAACTTCTTGCATTAAGTATAACCTCAAGTATTGATGTAAGACATCGGTTTAATAGCCTAGAGTGTCATCCCTACCCCTTCGGATGTCACCCCTGCGAAGGTAGCGGGGTCTAAAAAATTTTAACAAATTCTCTCGGTTTATTTTTCTAGATCCCAGCTTTCGCTGGGATGACACAATGGTGGTGATATCACCCCTAATGGCGATGATTACTTGAGCCTACTATTAATTTATTATATCAATATTTGAGGTTATACTCAAATCATTTAAATTCTATTTCCTTATCATGTCTAATATGGACTACGTAGATGGTATCATTATATATTCGATATCGTAGTATATAACCTGATAAGCCAAATCGAATAAATAAATCCCTATAATCTATTAGATTAGTCACCGGTTTACCTGTCAAAGGAAATTCTATAAGTTTGATAACTGCTTTCTTTATTGTTTCTGCTGCTCTCTTTGCAGCATTAGGATTATTTTTATCAATGAATTTTCTCAGTCGTACCAAATCTACAATTGCTGATTCCAACCATACTAATCTTTCCATTAAGGTCTTTCCTCTTCTTTATCACTTCCCCATCTATCAAGCCACTCAGTTATTTTGTCATTTCCTAAAAATTTACCTTCTCTTGCTTCTTGCCAACGCTGTATCGTCTCTTGTTTTAATTGCTCTTCATGTTCCTCTGATTTGAGATAATTAGTAATTGCTTCCTTCATCAGCCAGTGTGCTGAACGTTGCTTAATTTTACCAAGCACTTGCAACCTCTTCTTAATTTGCGGTGCAAGTTTCACGCTTACTACAGTATTATCCTCAGCTCTTTTCATACTCTGTCTCCTTTATAGTATTAAGTAAAAGTAACCTGAATTCGATGTATAGCTAACCCGAAAAGGTTTTAGGTATATGTTAATCTTAGCTTAGTTAGAAGCGATGTCCCTGCGTAGGCAGGGATCTATAATATCTCATAGTCTTTTAGGCTATTTTTTTAGATTCCGCACCGAAGCGGGAATGACATCAATTCTATCACCATTACTATGCCTTAAACCTTTTCGCGTTAGCTATAACAAGTTACATCGAACTTCCGTGAAGTATTTATAAGTAATACTATACACTACTTATTTTGTGTTTGCAACTTTCGAAGTAGGAGAAGTATATTAATCACTTGAGTTCTTGATTTTATTAACTATAGAATATATTTCTTTTTTGCTGTAGCTTCTTCCAAAATTTTCATTAGCTATATCTGTGACACTTTTTGCACTCCATCCTTTAGATAAGTATAAATCTATAAATTTTTTTAAGTCATCTGCAAGAAGAGCTTTATGAGGTTCAGAAGTACCGGAAATTAGCAGCACTATTTCCCCCTTGATAATGTTCGAGTTATAGAAATTTATCACATCTTCTATTAACCCAAACTTTACTTCTTGATAAAATTTAGTAAGTTCTCGTGCTACACATACCTCCCTATTACCAAAAACAGTAAAAGCTGTATGTAGCGATTGTTCTATTCTGCTAGCAGTTTCAAAAAAAATCAAAGTTGCTTTTATATTAGATAATTCTGTAAAAATCTTCTTTTTACCTTCAGTAGTTTTTGGTAAGAATCCAGCAAATAGAAAGCGATCTGATGGTAATCCAGAAATGGTTATAGAGGTAGTTAATGCCGAAACGCCCGGCACTACATCTATGTGATAATTAAGTTTCCTTAAAGCTCTTACTAGTTTATAACCAGGATCAGCAATTAACGGTGTTCCAGCATCAGATATTAGACTAACTATTGCTCCATTATCAATTAATGTGCGGATAAATTCTCTTTCTTGATAATCACTATGATCATTATATACTTGTAACTTAGTCTTTATATTATGTTTTGCTAGTAATTTTCTTGATATTCTAGTATCCTCACACAGTATAATTGTGGAATTTTTTAACGTTTCTAAAGCCCGGAGTGTTATATCATCTAGGTTACCAATAGGTGTTGAGACAATGTATAGTCCTGGTTTGAAGATCATAATTTAATCCTATAAGTAAGCATTATGAGCAATATAAAAGACTTCCTGCATAAGTCAAAGAAGCTTTCGAGATTTTTAGGAAAAACGAAGCCAAGTACTAGAGCGTACTTAAATGTACGTGAGGAACGAAGACGAGTTTCGACGACAAAATCACCCTCTAGATTGAGTTATGCACAAAAATTTTTAAAGGTCACCTTATCATTTATATGTCTTGTTTCTTTATTTTCTTGCCAATCTAATAAGGAGGTTGTTGTTCTTAGACCAAAAGAAGTTGCTCAGGAAACTCTAGAAGTGGCTATTTTAATGCCCCTAACAGGAGAACATTCTACATTAGGTAAGCAATACAACCAATTAATTAAAATGGGTCTAGAAGATGGCTTAAAAACTTATGTTCATGTTACCTCTTATGATGGTTCTAATGAAAAGCAGGTACTTGCTGCAATGGATAAAATACTGCTACGTAAAACAAAAATTATACTCGGACCATTATATTCAAATCTTACTTCTCTAATTGCCAATAAAGCTAAAGCACATGGTATTATTGTCATTACCATGTCTAATAATCCTGTATTGGCAGACAAAAAACTTTTTGTATTTGGTCATGCTCCGTCAAAGCAGCTCACAAAAATAATTAATTACTTTGCCGATAATGGTTATAACAATTTCATTGCACTTTTACCTTCAGGTAACCATGCACAAACTATAAACCAACTTATCCAAAATATACTAATTCAAAAAAATTCTACCTTAGTGCGGAGTGAATTTTATGCTAATATACCGGAATCAATAGAAAAGGCGGTTTTAACTGTCTCAAATAGTGTTGATAATTTAAATGAAATGGAGGATACGGCAACTAAACCTGTAATTTTTCTGTCAGATGATAGTAAAAATTTAGATTTGCTTTTTGATAGTATTCATAAGCATAATTTAGATAAGAAAGCAGTTATAATAGGTGATAACAGAATTGATATCGATCGTTCTGAACCAGTAAGTATTATCTTCACCGGTTCATTGAATATTGTCAATAGTAATATAATAGAAAGGGCTAAGAATATAGGTATTAATCATTTGTCTTTCATGCATGCTGTAGCTTATGATCTAGGAAGGATAACATCAAAATATATGGGTACTAACTTTACCGAAGAACGATTTTTAGCAGCTATTAATGGTAAAACCCCGTATACTGGTATATCAGGTAATGTCTACTTCATCGATTCAATAGCTCAAAGAGAGTATGATATAATTAAGAAAGAAGATGGTCTGTATAGTACTATGGCAAAAAGTGATAACAAATTCTGATTTAGATATAGTTAACCTCAAGTATTGATGTAAGACATCGGTTTAATAGCTCCGATGTCATCCCTGCACCTTTGGATGTCACCCCTACGTAGGCAGGGGTCTAAAAAATAGCATAGAAGGTATGTTATATAATTTTAGACCCCTGCTTTTGCAGGGGTGACATATACTTTCACAGGAATGATGGTAGAAGCTGCTTAAGTTAAGGTTAAATTAATGATACATTCTATAAAATATTCAAAAAAAACTCATTCCAATTTTATCTTCAATTTATTAACATTTTTGATAATCGCTAGCATCCTTATCTTTATTGCCTGGGGTTTAAAGCAGATGGCAGCACCAATAGATGTATTAGAGCAGCAACCAGTAACTCTAGAGTATAGTAATCTTTTTCAGTATTCTCTTAGAACACTTTTGAGGATGCTAATTGCGGTAATTGTCTCATTAATTTTTACTTTTATTTATGCCAGCCTAGCTGTTAAAAGCAAGAAATGTGAACAAATATTAATTCCGTTACTAGACATTCTTCAATCTCTTCCTATTCTTGGATATATTTCTTTTACAGTTACAGTTTTTTTAGCTCTTTTCCCGTCAAGTATTATGGGAGCTGAATGTGCAGCGATATTTGCCATTTTTACATCGCAAGTTTGGAACATGACATTTAGTTTTTATTATTCGCTTAAGAATATCCCACAAGAATTGCATGATGCAGCATATATTTTTAGAATGTCAAAATGGAGGCAATTTTGGCAGGTCAGCGTTCCATATGCAGTGCCAGGATTAGTGTGGAATATTGTAGTATCAATATCTAGTGGGTGGTTTTTCGTAGTAGCTTCAGAGGTTATCACAGTTGGCAATACCCATATAATCTTGCCTGGAATAGGATCATATATTGCTTTAGCAATTATGCAGAAAAATCTTTATGCAATTAGCTTAGCAATTATGTCAATGTCACTGGTGATTATATCATATGATCAATTGCTACTTAGACCTCTAGTGGCATGGTCTGATAGATTTCGTTATGAAATGAATGCAGGTAACAATGCACCACATTCTTGGGCATTAAATTTATTTCAAAGAAGTTTGATTATTCAAAAATTATTCTCCCCTATTGCTTATATTGCAAAACTTATACTTTATCTCCCCATACTTAATCGTTATAACGAAATAAATTCAAGTTCGTCAAATAATTTTTCCAATAATCCTTCGTGGAGCGATTATTTATGGTATACTATGCTGGGCGGCATAGCATGTTTTTCAGCCTATTACATATATCATTTTTTGCATTACGATATTGGTTGGTCTGAGCTATTGAATGTATTTGTTTTAGCATCAATTACTATGTTACGTGTGGTAGTACTTATTATTCTTGCAGCAATTATATGGGTACCGATTGGTATATATGTTGGACTAAATCCTAGAGTAACAGCTATTGTACAACCACTAGCACAATTTTTTGCAGCTTTTCCAGCAAACTTATTATTTCCAATTGTCTTTATAATTATTACTCGTTACGATTTAAACCCTAATATTTGGCTTAGTCCTCTGATGATTATGGGAGCTCAATGGTATATATTATTTAATGTTATAGTAGGAGCATCTACTATTCCCAATGATCTTAAAGATGCCACAAAAATTTTTAGAGTCAGTGGTTGGAATTGGTGGTTCAAAGTAATGTTACCGGCAATTACCCCATATTTTATAACAGGAGCAATAACTGCATCAGGTGGGTCATGGAATGCTAGTATCGTGGCAGAAATTATTAATTTTGGTGATCAGAAAATAGCAGCAAGCGGTATTGGAAGTTATATAGCTGAAATGACAATAAAGGCTGACTTTAATAAAATAGTCTTAGGTATGGGCATTATGGCTCTATTTGTAGTATTGCTTAATCGTTTATTTTGGCAACCGTTAAATGAGTATTCTATTAAAAGATTTCAGCTATAATTCTATGAATCTAGAATATCCGAAAATTCTCAAAAAAGCCTATTGCATTTAACTGTAAAGTTATTATAATATAATGTTTCGTTTAGCTAACCTCAATTCGATATAAGAATTGTTAATTCTTATATCGAATTGGCTTGTTATAAGGAAAAATGCATTCTTGAAGCGGTTCTACGAATGCATTTTAATCTATTACCGCTAATAATCTTATTTTTATATTGTATAAAAATAAGATTATTAGCAAATTAATATTTAACAATCAGGTGAAGAACCGCTTCAAACCTGATTGTTTCTATATGTATCCCTGAATTCGATGTAACAAGTTACATCGAATTCAGGTTAGCTAGGCTAGCAATACAATGAATAATAGAATAAACAATCCATCTACGATAGTAGTTGCAATGTCTGGTGGGGTTGATAGCTCAGTAGTGGCTGCTATGCTCCATGAACAAGGTCATAAAGTCATTGGTATAACTTTACAATTATATGATCACGGTATAGCTACCAAGAAAAAAAATGCCTGTTGTGCTGGACAGGACATTTACGATGCAAGAATGGTAGCAGATAAATTGAACATTCCGCATTATATCTTAGACTATGAGTCTAAATTTAAAGAATCAGTAATTGATGACTTTGCTGATAGTTATATTAAAGGCGAAACGCCCCTGCCCTGCATAAAATGCAATCAGTCAGTTAAATTTAAAGATCTGCTAAAAGTAGCAAAAGATTTAGGGGCTGACTGTCTTGCTACTGGTCATTACGTTCGAAAAATCGAAGGTATAGGTGGGGCAGAATTACATACTGGTATTGATGCTGGAAAAGACCAAAGTTATTTTTTGTTTGCAACTACTTTGGAACAACTAAATTATCTATCTTTTCCTTTGGGCGGATTGAGCAAAGAGCAAACAAGAGATTTTGCTAGTAAATTTAATCTAAGCGTTGCCGATAAACCTGATAGTCAAGATATTTGTTTTGTACCGGATGGTGACTATAGGAAAGTAATTAGTGGTATACGAAACAATGCTAATGAGCAAGGTAAAATAATTCATGTAGATGGCTTTGAACTTGGCACACATAATGGTATAATAAATTATACTGTAGGTCAACGTCGTGGGCTTGGCATAGCCTTTCAAACACCACTTTATGTAGTAAGAATTGATCCTACTACAAAAATTATATATGTTGGTCCAGATTCAGCATTAGATTCAACCGAATTTACTATTAAAGATGTTAATTGGCTTGGTAAAAAAATGACCGAGCAAGAAGAAATTGATGTAAAAGTTAAGATTCGTTCGACTCGACCTGCTACCTTTGCCAAGATTAGTAAAATAAGTCATACAGAAATTAGAGTAAAGTTAATGTCTGCAGAAAAATCTGTAACTCCTGGTCAAGCTTGTGTCATATATGATAATGATCGAGTCCTTGGGGGGGGATGGATTACTAGAGAGATTGTATAAATCCAATTTCAAAAAAGTCTATTTTTATAAAATAAGTAATCTTAGCACTATAGTTGTAGTTATTCACAATGTTGTCATCCCTATGAGGCATTGCCCGCGTGAATCACTAGTATGTCATTCTCAGCAATGGCGGGAATCTATAATATCTAATAGCCTTTGCAGGTTATTTTTAGACCCCTGCCTACGCAGGGGTGACATCGTTTCTACTACTGATAGTCTAGTGATACGAACAATGTTGTCATCCCTGCGAAGGTAGCGGGATATAAGAAAGTGTCCTTTTAAGCTATTTATACTTTTTTAGACCGCTGCCTACGCAGGGGTAACATCGTTTTTACTACTGATAGTCTAGTGATACAAACAATGTTGTCATCCCTGCGAAGGCAGGGATCTAAGAAAGTGTCCTTTTAAGCTATTTAGACTTTCTTAGACCCCTGTCTACGCAGGGATGACATAGTTTTCACTACTGATAGTCTAGTGATACGATACTACAACTGTAGTATTAGATTGATACACCCTTCTAGGGTTTTCTACTATTAAAATCGGAGGAATTAATGAGCTTTTTAACAAAAAAAAGTTTTGAATCAATAAAAGAGCTAGGTAATACTAGTGGCCTTAGTAAAACTTTAGGAGCATTTGATCTAATATTATTAGGACTTGGTGCTATAATAGGCACAGGTGTATTTGTAATAACCGGTATAGTCGCTGCCACATATTCCGGTCCTGCCGTCATGCTATCATATGCTATTGCCGGTGTAACATGCATCTTCGTTGCCCTTGCATATACAGAGCTTGCCACAATGTTACCTACTTCTGGTAGTGTGTATACTTACTCTTATGTAGCTTTTGGGGAAATATTTGCTTGGTTAATTGGTAGCGTCATTGTATTAGAACTTGGTTTTGCTGCTGGTGTTGTTGCAGCCGGTTGGTCCGGATATGTTCAGGCAATATTGTCAGCAGGCGGAATATATTTACCTAAGGCTTTAACTGCTGTACCCGCGAATGGTGGGATGATAAATTTACCAGCTTTTCTTATTGTAGTATTTATCTCTTTTATTTTATATTTAGGAACAAAAGATAGTAAAAGACTAAATGCTATATTGGTATTTATAAAAATGGCAGCTATCTTTGCTTTTATTGTATCAGCTGCTCCACATTTTAATGCTACAAATTGGCAGAATTTTTTACCTTTCGGCTTTAATAATATGCTAGTTGGTGCATCTATCCTATTTATTGCTATGACAGGTTTTGGTACGATAGCCGCTACAGCTGAAGAATGTAAAAACCCCAACCGTGATTTAATGATTGGCATTATTGGGTCATTAGTAATTTCAACAATAGTATATGTTATAATAGCTGGTTTGGCCACTGGTATAGCACCTTTTGATCAACTTAATAATGATCAACCACTTGCTTATGCACTTAGTCTGAATAGCAGTAATGTTGGTTCGGCAATTGTTGCTACTGGTGCTGTCGCTGGTATGACTACAGTACTAATGATGAATATTTATGGTACGTCTCGTATCTTTTATGCAATTGCCCGAGACGGGTTACTGCCAAAAAGTTTTGCAAAACTTCATCCTAAATATGATAGTCCGTATATTACTATTTTAATATTCTCTGCACTTGCTGCATTATTAGGGGGATTTTGTCCAACTGCAATTCTTATTCAGCTATCATCTATGGGAGCTCTAGTAGATTACATGGCAGTTGCTATAATAGTTATGTTGTTTAGAATAAAAATGCCGGGTGCAACAAGACCGTTTAAATGTCCTGCTGCATTTATCATTATCCCATTTGTTTTAGTAGCTTGTCTATACTTACTAGTTATACAAATAGTTGATGGTGAGTTTAATTTAATGACTGCGGGGAAAGCACTAATATACTGGTTTGTAGCAATGTTTATTCTGTATGTCATTAGATCATTTTTTATAAAACGAGAGGTTTAATTTGTATGAGTGATAAATTACAATCTTTACGTGGTACGAAAGACCTACTACCTGAGGATTATCTAATTCACGATTACATAATAAACACAGCCAAACATATAGGTGAGCTTTATGGTTATCAAGCCATAAGTACACCTATCATTGAATATACTAAAGTCTTTGATCGTACACTTGGAGAAACTTCTGATGTAATAAGTAAGGAAATATATAGTTTTCTTGATAAAAGCGGTAATCATATCTCTCTTAGACCGGAATTTACGGCTGGCATTATCAGGGCTTTTATATCTAATAATCTGCAACAAACATTACCTATTAAATTTTTCTCAAGCGGCCCAGTGTTTCGTTATGACCGACCACAAGCTGGAAGACAAAGGCAGTTCCATCAAATAAATTTTGAGTATATTGGTGGAGAAGGACCTAGCACCGATGCTGAAACAATCAAGCTTGCATTAGATATTCTTCGGACTTTAGAAATAGATCAAGATACAACTTTAGAAATAAACTCACTGGGTTGTACTGCAACTCGTGCTGTTTACCAACAAAAGTTGGTAGAATATTTCAATGATTATAAGTCAGAATTATCAGAAGATAGCCAAAAGCGGCTTATCAAGAATCCAATGCGTATATTAGATTCAAAAGATGAGAACGATAAAAAAATAGTTGTCAATAGCCCCCTCATGTCCCAATATTATAGCAGTGATGCTGCAAAATATTTTGACAATTTACTAAAATACTTAGATTTACTCAATGTAAAATATATCATTAATCCAAGATTAGTAAGGGGACTTGACTATTATTGTCATACAGCTTTTGAGTTTACTACTAGCAAACTTGGTAGTCAATCGACAGTTCTTGCTGGTGGCCGCTATGATGGGCTGAGCAAACTTATGGGAGGTCCTGAAGTAAAAGCCATTGGCTTTGCTGCTGGAATTGAACGCCTTAGCCTAATGAGAGAGTACCACATATCTAAACCAAGACCAGTATTTGTCTTTCCCATCAGCGACAATAATTTAGAATATTGCTTAATTTTAACAAATCAATTGCGTCAAAAAAATATTCCTGTTACCTTAGATACTAACGGCAAAATAGCTAAAAGAATGGTACGAGCTAACCTACAAAAGGCTAAATATGCTATTTTTGTTGGCGATAATGAACAAATGAGCAATAATTTAAAATTAAAAGATCTTGATAAACAACAAGAATATCTATTGCAATTTGAACAAATTATGGAATTATTAGTTAATGTAAACAAATTATAATTATATATGAGCAAATTTGTACGAGCAGATGGTAGGGCTCTGTCCAAAAAACTGTGTAAATTTCGAAATAGGTTATATATAAAAGTATAACAAAAAAGGAAATTACATGAATAAAAAAACTAATGAATCAATAAAGCAAGCAGTAGATTTATTAATAGATAATGATACAGATGTAAGTACAATACTGAAAGAAGGAGGTTTATTAAAAGAATTGACCAAACGTTTAATAGAGAAGGCACTGCAGTCAGAAATGAATAATCATCTAGGCTATGATAAATACAGTCGTGCAGATAATGATAATGCTCGTAATGGTATAACTAGCAAAAAACTGATCTCCGAACATGGAGCTGTAGAAATAGAAGTACCAAGGGATAGGCATAATACCTTTGAACCCGCAATACTACCAAAACGCCAGAAACGTTTTGATGGTTTTGACGATAAAGTACTATCATTATATGCTAAAGACATGAGTATATCTGATATTAAGATTCAGTTACAGGAGTTATACAGTGTTGAAATAAGTGAAGGCTTAATCAGCCAAATTACTGATGATGTAATGGATGAGGTTAAAGCTTGGCAGAGTCGACCATTAGAAGAGATATATCCGATAGTATTTTTTGATTGTTTAGTAGTAAAAGTCAGGCAAGATAAAAGGATAATCAATAAGGCAGTATATGTTGCATTAGGAATTGATTTATCTGGTAAAAAAGATATATTGGGATTATGGATCAGTGAAAATGAAGGGGCAAAATTTTGGCTCGGTAATTTTACCGAAATGAAAAATAGAGGGCTAAAAGATATACTGATTGCCTGTAGCGATAATCTTACTGGTATGTCTGAGGCAATAGAAGCAGTTTATCCAAAAACAGAACATCAATTGTGTATTGTACATCAGATTAGAAATAGTTTAAAATATGTGTCGTATAAAGATAGGAAGCAACTGTCTAGCGATTTAAAGCCGATATATACTGCAGTAACGGAAGAACAAGCCCATTTAGCTTTAGTATCTTTTGAAGAAAAATGGAATAAACAATATCCACAAATTGCCAAATCATGGTATAATAATTGGGACAATCTAATGATTTTTCTAGGGTATCCTGAGTCAATTAGAAAGGTAATTTATACAACTAATTCAGTTGAATCTGTCAATAGTCAATTGCGTAAAGTAACAAATAATAAGCGGGTTTTTCCTAATGATAATGCTGTTTTTAAAAGTTTATATTTGACAATTGACTATATGACCAAAAAATGGACTATGCCCATTCCAAACTGGAATGAAGCTATGGCTCATTTGATGATTAAATTTGAGGATAGGCTTAACAAAATTTAATGACCTATTTTTTCGAATTTACACAGTTTTTTGGACAGAGCCGAAAATTCTATCTGAATTTTAACCAAAATTAACTAATTTTTTTATGTGGTTAGGGGGGGCAATAGTTTATTACAATAGGGGGGCAATAGCTGATTACAATTTACAGTTATAGCTATTCTATTTAAGGCGTTCATAATTGAAATACAGCTCGTAATATCCACAATTTCCCTCTCAGAAAAACGCTGTAATAGTTCATCTTTCATTTCGTCAACCTTTTCGAAAGAGCCACGCGTTATGGCTTCACACCACCTGAGAGCTATAACTTCTTTTTCACTAAAAGCCTCTTTACTAGAAAACCAAATTGGTAATAAATCTAGTTTCTCTTGGGAAACATTATTCTTTCTAGCATCGATAAGATGTAAATTGCAACAATAAAAGCAGCCATTTATTTGCGATACTCTTAGTTCAATTAAGGCTCTGAGTCCTTTGTCAATTGGAGACTCATTAAGACTTTCATAAGCTTTATATATGCATAAAATTGTGTGTTTAGAGATTTCGGCATAATTCATTTTTTTTCCTTTAAATTAGTTATTTAGAAAATTATTATCGCTGCATTGAGCAATGGGAATCTCTGAACCATGTCGTCTATTAAGTAAATATCTAACAAATTTACTAGGGCTTAAATCTTTAAATTTATCAACATTTTTAAACCATAACATCGAGTTATGAGCCACATTACACAAACCGTTAATTTCTCTTTTCCGTATATTTTGGTAAGCAACTAGAGCAGTGTAGTATGAGTATTTATATTTTTAACGCGAGTTGCCAATTAATTATACAGGTAAACCATTATTTAAAGCGGTTTACAAGTAGGAGTCGTAGTTAAAATGTTCGTTATAATTAGCTATATTTTAAAATATAGCTAAATTTGAGCCTTTTAATGCTATAAGTTACCTTCAAAGGCTTGATGAAATTCAGCTTTGTGCTTAGCAATTAATTGGCAACTTGCGTTGATAAGAAATTTATTAAATGGATACTGAAACAAAAATAACTCATCGTTGAGATTCAGGATAACATATCGAATCCATCTTTAGTATCTCAACACTTCTAGGATGATCTGCACCAAATTTGCTAATATGCTGATCATGAAATTTAATATACCAAGCTTTTTCTGCTAAATGACAAGTAGCTTTTGCTGCTGCTAAGTACATCAGACTTACTTCATCGACATTTTTCATATTATCTTTATAATTATTCCAATATAACATCTCTGCTGTTAAATAAGACTGAACTGCTTTCTCGTTTTGACCAAGAGCTGCTAATGTATCCCCTTCAGCAACAAACGCCTTAGCTAAATCTATATCTGGTGAGGTGGTAAGGTTTTTATTAGGTCTGCTTGGATCATTAATGAATATGGTTGTAGCTTTTTGAGCACGTTCTAGAGCTTTGTTAGCATTTCCTAACCCAAGTTCAGCTCTTGACATTTGGGTAAAGATTCGACCAAATACTTCATGATCTTCTTTCTTTACTGACTTATGCATATCATATAATTGCTGTGATTGTTCATAGGCTTCATTATATTTACCTAAGGAGTTTAGTATTTCAGATCTTGACATATAAGGTCCTACAAGATATATATCATTAGCTTGTACTCCACCTTCAATATGTTTTTTTATAGTATTATTAACTTGCTCTAGTGCTTCTTTATATTTTCCTTGCATAAAAAATAAACTTGTTTTGGCATAATACAAATTTACTATATCTGGACTATTTACCAACTCCTTATTAAACATATTTTCTACTACTTGAATATTTTCCTCTGCTTTTTGAGTTCTTCCTAGTGAAATATAGGCTTTAGCTAAGAAATATACTACATTACATTTATAAGCTTCATAACCTTTTACTTTGTCAAAGATTTCTTTTGCTTTGGTGTAATATTCAATCGCAGTATTATAATTAACCTTACCTCTGTAATAGATACCTATTAATTCTAGATAAGCTGCATACATGGCTTTCTCATCATTATTCATTAACCATAATTTAAAATTTCCTTGTTGATCATTTTTATTAAACCAGTCAATTTTTTTTTCTACATTATAGTAATCATAAGAGTTCATATATTGAATTATTAATTGGGTATTTAACTCCATCAATTTATATATAGCAATATTATAATTGATGGAATTTTTTTCAATTATTTCAAAATTGTCTTGGATAGTCCTAGAATTCCTAAAAACACGTCCTTTTATTACATCCTTTGGAATATAATTAACCAATTTAGTAATAACATCTTCTAAAAAAGCTCTATTATTCTTATTTCCATTTAGTTCCATTATTTTATTAGCAACAACATCATGCATTTCAAAAATAGGATTAGTTTCATTTGGGTCAATGTTAGCTATCAAAGCAAATTTAGATAATTGATAAATATCATCATCAATGGTATTTTTATTATCAGTAATAATCCTTAGTAAGTCCTTGGAAAAGCCTTGGTTATTAATCAAGGCTATCTTATTCAGTAGTCTTTTAGTATTTGGTTTTAATTCATTAATTGCTAGAGTAATGTTTAGTTTAATTTTATCGGTAGAATTCTGTATCTTCTTTTTATACTCTTCTTGATTTAAACCTAGTGCTTGGTTTAATAATTGTGCACCTTGTGCTATAAGTATAGGATAACCAACAAATTCTTGAACTAAAAACCCTACTAGTTTAGGATCGTCTTTTTCTAAAATATTATTAGCAAGTATTATAGCATCATTTTTTTCAAATGCCGTCATTTTGATTGTATTATGTAATAACTCACTATCTTGGGAAGCAAAGATAACATGACCATTATGCTCCCAATTAATGAACTCTTGAACTTTTTGATTTTCTTTGATCTTTAAATTATCAAATACTAACAACCATTTATCTTTACTAGATAAGTAAGACAATACTTCTCTCTTTGCTGATTCTACATCTTCTGATATTAAGTTAGTCTTAGCCTCTTCATTAATTGACTTTGCTAGCTTTAAAAACTCTTCATTAATATTTAAGTTACAATCAATAAACCAAATAAGCTCATAATTATTTTTATTCTCATAAGCATACATTCTTGCAAGTTGAGTCTTGCCCATGCCACTAATGCCAACGAGACTTGTCTGCCTATATTTAATTAAATTGTTTTTAACTAAAGTTAATTGTTTAACATGGTCAACAAAATAACTAACTGGTATAACAAGATTAGATATTGCCGCTTGAACAACTGATATATAAGACATAATTAATACCATAATTATTAATAGAGATTTTTTCATCTTTTCCTCCAAGTGTAAACAATTTACTATTTTATATGTTTATATTTTTTCAAACTTATTACCTTAGCTTTTTCTTTGTTAGCAGTTATAGTTTTGCGTAACTCAATCTCTATTATATTTCTTTTGTTTTCATTATATTATTGCGTAGTTTAACCCATGTTCCTTTAAAGATTGAAATATTTTACTACAATTCAGTAAAAACGGATCAATAGTTTCTACAATCATACTATTTGATAAATTTACCATTATTTGTTCTGTTAATAAAAATCCATCATAGAAAATAGTTAATTTATGGGTAGTAAATGTTATACATAAGGACTTAGGTATTTTACTTTGATCCTTCATAAAATTTATTAAATTGTAAAGTAGACTGAAAATTATCTGATAGAAAACATGTTGTCCACAATCTACTATTAATTTATCTATATTACACTCATATTTTATTGCTGTATATAAAAAATATTCAGCGAAATATTTTTTTAAATAATTAATTAGTGCTTTTGTATCAATCTCTGCTTGGGCATGCTTAGTAAAGCAGATTGGAAATAAATAATTACTGGGATATATCTTATCTAATTCTATTTCTTGCTCAGGATCATATTTTAATTGTTGTTTTATATATTCCTCAGTTGCTTTTTTTATAAAAAAAGTGTTTAAGTTTTTACTAGCTTCTTTATATAAAAGTAAGGCATTGTTCATCTTATTTGTATCATTATTTGTATCAAATAAATTATCATCTAATTGTTCTATCCTTGTAATATTATGCTTCACTTGCAAATTTATGTATAAAATTACACTACACGTAACAAAAGCAGCTATTACATTTACTAATAAACATTTGTATAGTTTCTTAATATTGCTAAAATAATAATCAGAGAGAGGATTAATCCCTAATTTTACTATAATACTTACTTGATTATTGATCTTATAATGGTTGGATACTAAATAGTTATAATTATTAATATTATTAGCATTAAGATACATCTTATAAAGAAGGTAACTTGGAAATATTTTCGTAATTATTTCGTTGAAAGCTTGCAAATCAAAAATCAACGTGTTGTAAGAATTATTAATATATATAGAATATCTATCAGATAAAATAAGATTCAACGAAACATTTGGGTGTAATATTTCGTTGTTATTGATAATATTATTTTTTAAGCAAGAAAAAGGTTTTGTCAAATAAGTTTGAATTTAGAGCTATCTCTATATCCCTAGATAATAAAGTAATTATACTCTGTTGACAGATCATAGAGGGGAGGTCCTCTGAAAAGAGAACCTCCTACTCGAGCTATTAAACCGATGGCTTACATCGAACCTAGGTTAAAGAATAGATTTGTTTTAATTTTTAGTTGCAATTTTTAAATCATTATGATATTAATATTTGTAATTATTTTACTGGATTTTCCTCGTATGTTACTTTATAAATTTAATTTGATTTTATTAAGCTGATTCTAGAAATGAACGTTATAGACAAAGAAAGAGCATTGCTTGCCGCACTTAGCCAGATTGAAAAAAGTTACGGCAAAGGTTCTGTCATGAAACTCGGTCAACGCCCTGCTGTAGACGTTGAGGCAATACCAACAGGATCGCTAGGGCTTGACTTGGCACTCGGTATAGGTGGGTTACCTAAGGGAAGAATTATTGAAATTTTTGGACCGGAAAGTTCAGGAAAGACCACTTTAACTCTACATATAATTGCTGAAGCACAGAAGAAAGGTGGTACTTGTGCTTTTATTGATGCAGAACATGCTTTAGACCCAGCATATGCCAAAAAACTTGGCATAAATATTGACGAGCTTATTATTTCTCAACCAGATACTGGAGAGCAGGCACTTGAAATAACTGATACTCTAGTACGTTCTGGAGCTATTGATATGGTCGTTATAGATAGTGTTGCTGCTCTTGTGCCTAAAGCAGAGATTGAAGGGGAAATGGGTGACTCTCATATGGGGCTACAAGCTAGATTAATGAGCCAAGCACTTAGAAAACTCACTGCATCAATTTCAAGAACTAATTGTATAATTATTTTTATTAACCAAATTAGAATGAAAATAGGTGTCATGTTTGGTAGTCCAGAAACTACCACGGGTGGTAATGCTTTAAAATTTTATGCTTCAGTAAGGCTAGATATTAGAAGAGTTTCAACAATCAAGGATAAAGAAGAGCTAGTAGGGAGTCAAACTAAGATCAAAGTTGTTAAAAATAAAGTCTCTCCACCGTTTAAAACAGCGGAATTTGATATAATGTATGGTAGTGGTATTTCTAGAGAAAGCGAGATAATTGATCTTGGTGTTAAATTTGAAATAATAGAAAAATCGGGTTCTTGGTTTTCATATAATGACACTCGTATAGGTCAAGGTAGAGAAAATGTCAAACATTACCTAAGAGAACACCCTGCTATTTGCTTTGAAATAGAACAACTAATTCGTCAAAAGTCTTCTCATAATACTAGTGTTACTTTTGATAGTGAAACGATAACTATAGAAGAGGAAGAATAAAAATGATAGATTTAACTGCTAAAAAATCTCTAATTACTGGAGCATCTGGGACAATTGGTGGTAGTATTGCTAAGCTATTCCACTCTCTTGGTAGTCATGTGATAATTAGTGGTAGTAACCAAGAAAAACTACAAGAACTTGCAAATAGCTTAAAAGATAATTATACGATAGTACCATGTAATCTAGCAAATATTGATGAATGTACTAACTTGGTGGCTAGTCTTGAACAAATCGACATTTTAGTTTGTAATGCCGGAATCACTAAAGATATGCTGGCAATAAAAATGTCCAATGAAATGTTTGATCAAGTTATAGATATAAACTTAAAAGCTAGTTTTATTCTAAATCGTGAAGCGATAAAGGAAATGATGAAAACTCGTTATGGTAGAATAATTAACATAGCGTCTGTGGTTGCAGTTTCCGGCAATCCAGGACAGGCAAATTATTGTGCTTCCAAAGCTGGCTTGATCGGTATGACAAAGTCTCTAGCAATTGAGGTAGCAAGTAGGGGTATCACAATTAATGCAGTTGCTCCTGGTTTTATTAAATCAAACATGACTGATAAATTAAAGGAAGCTCAAAAAGAGGCTATAATGCAAAAAATTCCTCTTAGAACTTTCGGAGAAGCCGAAGATGTTGCAAACGTAGTAGCTTTCCTAGCAAGCGACAAAGCTTCCTACATCACCGGTCAAACTATCCATGTTAATGGTGGAATGTTGATGGTATAATTGAATTAGGTGAATAAAATGAAAAACATAGCTTTTCTTGAAAGCAGAAGATCATAGTACCCTACATTTTTCTATAATCGTCATCGCGAGGCATCTTTAGATGCCGTGGCGATCTAGGTAAACAGCGAAGCTGTTTTTTAAAGTAACGCTTCGCGTATCCTGGATTGGCCGCGTCGCCGCTTTCAGCGACTCCTCGCTAATAGACGATCAGCAGCCATTTTAATAGTGGTGATATAAAAAATGTAGGGTACTATGGCAGAAGATATACTCTTCTGCTTTCAAGGATATTCTCTTAGTAGGTAATTAAATTCTGCACCATATATAAAAATCATGTTAATAATATAAAAAAATATTAAAGTCACTATTATACTACCAAGTGAACCATATATTATACTTAATTGGTTATAATATATTATGTAGGTAGATAATAAATATCCACTTATTACCCATAAAATTACCGTTAATAAAGCTCCAGGCACTACGTCTGTAAAATTTAATGTTGCATTAGGGATTATATAATATAGTGATGAGGAGGTAATAAATAATGAGCAGAAAATTATAACATATCGAAAAAGGGTTAAAGTGTGCTTATGTTCTTCTATCATTTGTAAAATTATCGGTAGTTTTGTTAATATTATTGGTACTATAATTAGAATAAGCATGGCAAAGGTAATGAATATACTGATTACTAAAAACTGTGCTATGCTAAGTAATCTTCGCCTTATGTAGGTAGGAGGAGATTTTATCTCATATACCCTATTTAAAATTGTTCTTAAACATTCAACAAAAGATGAAGCAGTCCAAATACTTCCCATTATCGCTAAGGTCATTAGGCTCTGAGGCGGAGTTTTTCCAAGTTCATTTATCCTAGTTTTTATTGAGTCAGTAGCCAATTCTGGCATACTTTCAAGAAGAATGGTGATGAAATTCTTTCCAAGTTCTGATGCTCCAACAAAACTTGTTAGTGCTAACAAAAAAACTAAAAAAGGAAAGATCGTTAGGAGTACCATAAATGACATATACCCTGAATGTTCAACACCATCATGTTCAATTGTTCTAAAGGCTGCCTGATATAGGCATTTTATAATTCTTTTCATCAAGTAACTTTCTTTTATTTTATATAATCATTCAAGTATATATATAAAATTCAACATTATCACTTTTTATATTAAGTATATTTTTTAACATTCTGCAATAATTCTTTAAATATTCTAGTTAATTCTATGATTTTAATTTTTTTAGTCTTATTCTATCTAGAATAGTAAAAAAAGGTTAAAAAAATACGATAAAAATGAAATTATAATTTACAAGGTTGCTAAGTATCTATACGATCAGTATAATTATATAATAGTTAAAAAATATTAAGCACTACTTGTACATAAACAAAAAATATAATCAATATTTACTGATAGTAGACAGTTTGCATGTGGGTGTTCCTATGTGAATTGTTGGCTTTCTAGGTTATATAATATATGACAGTAATATTTTTATTTGTTAATAATCTATTATATTCTTAAAATTTAATAGTTCATGCATAAAGGAGTTAATTATGGCACGAAGAAATGACTACATACAAAAAGTTGATCAATTTATAGGTGGAAAAATCTATTCTCTAAGGCTTGCCAAGGGGTTGTCACGTCAACAACTTGCAGAGGTAATAGAGGTAACACATCAGCAGTTACAAAAATATGAGAAGGGTATTAATAGAATATCAATAGGTAGGTTGGTTCTTATTGCTAAAGCATTAGATAAAAATATCGATTATTTCTATCAAGGTTTAGAAGATGCTGACAATGTCGAGCCTGTGCTTACTCAACATCAGCGTATGTGTATAGAAGTGTCAAGGAATTTTATGAAAATTCGTAACTCAGAACATCAGCAAGCAGTGAATGCATTGATACGTTCTTTGATTAAAGAAGATTAGGTAAAATAAAAAAATCATTGACCCGTTATGAAACTAAGAGTTGACACAGATAAAAGAGTATAGTAATTAGATACGAGTAGTTAGTAGGAATTAAGTAGCTATTTAGAAGAAAATAATTACATATTAATCAAAGATATTTATGCCAATTATTATTTTAGTAGCACCTCAAATGGGTGAGAATATTGGTGCTACTGCTAGAGCAATGAAAAATTTTGATGTTTCAGAGTTGAGAATCGTTTCACCTAGAGATGGTTGGCCGAATGAACAGGCACGTAGTATGGCGGTATCAGCGGTAAATATCATAGATAATGCTAAGATTTATGATAGTTTGGAAGCAAGTATCGAGGATATTGATTATTTATATGCAACAAGTTCAGCAACACGTAATATCAATAAAAACTATGTTCTATCAGAGAATTTAAGTCAGGATTATCCTACAGGTCTTAAAGTCGCCATCATGTTTGGTCGTGAAAATTGTGGTCTGCAAAATAGAGAAATTACTTATGCCCATAAAATTATTAACATTAATACAGGGGGTTTTAGTTCTCTTAATATTGCACAGTCAGTAATTATTATATGTTATGAGCTATTTCGTAATAAACAGCTGAGAATGAATGTTAGTAATGAACAGGAAGTAGCATCAAAAGGAGAATTAGGATATTTCTTTGAACATTTGTTTACTGAATTAAACAAAAAGAATTTCTTTAAAGTGCCTGAGAAAAAATTACACATGACTCAAAATATTATGAATATTTTTACTCGTATAGATAAATTATCTAGTACAGAATTACAAGCTTTAAGGGGAATAATTACAACCCTAAGTTCATAAAAATAGCTAATCTAGTCAATGTTGTTAAAAACTCGTTGCTTTTATAAAAAAAATAGCTATAGTTCCACTTGTTGTCGCTTAATAATGAAAGTGGTACAGTATATAGTTTTCCCTATAGCTTTAAGGGTTGATAGATAAATATCAAAAGGAAAAATTTGGAGTATTGCATGCCAACAAACAATCAGTTAGTACGTTTTGGAAGACAGTCGAAGATTCGTAGGACAAAATCCCCAGCTTTGGAATCTAATCCATTTTTGAAAGGTGTTTGTGTAATAGTGAAAACTGTTACTCCTAAGAAACCTAATTCTGCTCTTCGTAAAATGGCACGTGTTCGCTTAAGTAATGGGCAGTACGTGAATGCTTATATACCTGGTGAAGGGCATAATTTACAAGAACACTCTACGGTGTTGGTAAGGGGCGGAAGAGTTCCTGATCTCCCAGGTGTTAAGTACCATATAGTACGCGGTGCTTATGATACTCAGGGTGTAAAAAATCGTAAGCAAGGACGCTCACGTTATGGTACATCAGCGAAGCAAGCTGTAAAAAAATAATTTGAAATAGAGAGATAAGATGTCACGTCGTCATGCCGCAGAGAAAAGGGTTATCTTGCCTGATATGAAATATAATAGCCCTCTGCTTGCTAGATTTATTAATAATATCATGAAGGAAGGGAAAAAAGCTTTAGCCGAAAAGATAGTATATTCTGCTTTTAGTAAAATAGAAAAAAAACATAGGGTCGATCCTTATGAAACTTTCAATAATGCTATGAATAATGTAAAGCCATATCTTGAGGTTACCTCAGTGCGTGTGGGAGGTGCAAACTATCAGGTTCCTTCCCCTGTTGATGAAAGAAGAGGGTATGCACTTGCGTCACGTTGGATTATCAATGCAGCAAATAAACGTTCTGAAAAAATGATGATTGATAAGTTGGCAGAGGAATTATTTGAAGCATCAAATAATAGAGGGGTTGCTATTAAAAAAAGAGAGGACACTCATAAAATGGCTGAAGCTAACAAAGCTTTCGCTCATTTTAGTCCCAAAAAATCGCAACCAAGGTAATTAAATCATATGGCGATTACAGAATTTTCTCTTGCTAATACTCGTAATATAGGTATTTGTGCTCATATTGACGCTGGTAAAACTACCACAACCGAGCGTATTCTCTTTTATACAGGAAAATCACATAAAATTGGTGAAGTTCATGAAGGTGGTGCCACTATGGATTGGATGGCACAAGAACAAGAACGTGGTATCACTATTACTTCTGCTGCTACTACCTGTTACTGGAAAAATATAAGGATTAACATTATTGATACTCCAGGTCACGTAGATTTTACTATAGAAGTAGAAAGATCTTTACGTGTTTTAGATGGAGCGGTGGCGGTATTTGATGGTGTGGCAGGTGTTGAGCCTCAGTCAGAAATAGTTTGGAGACAAGCTGATAAATATAGAGTACCTAGAATGTGCTTTGTCAATAAAATGGACAGAATGGGTGCTAATTTCTACAAATGTGTAGAAATGATTAAAGATCGTCTTGGTGCAAAACCTTTAGTAATTCAGTTGCCAGTTGGTATTGAAGAAAATTTTAAAGGAGTTATTGATTTAGTCAAGATGCAGGCCATAATTTGGAAGGATGAATCTCTTGGAGCTGAATATTCGTACCAAGAAATCCCTGCTGATATGTTAGAAAAGGCTGAAGAATACCGTGCTTTACTAATTGAAATGGTTGCTGAGACTGATGATCATTTGATGGAGAAATATTTATCAGGTGAAGAATTTACTGAAGAAGAAATTCAAGTAGTAATAAGGAAAGGAACAATCTCACGAGTCTTTTTTCCTGTGTTATGTGGTAGTGCCTTTAAAAATAAAGGTGTACAACCTTTGCTAGATGCGGTTGTTGACTACTTACCTTCACCAATCGATATTGGAATAGTCAAGGGAATAGATATTAATTCTGGAGAAGAAAAAGATTTTAAAATATCAGCATCTGAACCTTTCTCTGCTTTAGCTTTTAAGGTAATGACCGATCCATTTGTGGGATCGCTTACATTTATCAGGATTTACTCTGGTAAGATTAGTTCAGGTGCTACTGTCATTAATACGGTAAAAGACCAAAAAGAACGAGTAGGTAGGATGCTTCTGATGCATGCTAATGAAAGAGAAGATATTAAAGAAGCTTTTGCAGGAGATATTGTTGCTCTAGCTGGTCTTAAAAATACCACGACTGGTGATACTTTGTGTGATCCGGATAAGCAGGTTATTTTGGAGAGAATGGAATTTCCTGAACCGGTTATTGAATTAGCTGTAGAGCCAAAATCAACTGCCGATCAAGAAAAAATGGGAATGGCATTGTCTAGGTTAGCTGCTGAGGATCCATCTTTTAGAGTATCAACTGATCAGGAAAGCGGTCAAACTGTTATTAAAGGTATGGGTGAACTGCACCTAGAGATTATGGTTGATCGTATGAAACGTGAGTTTAAAGTTGAGGCTAACATTGGAGCACCACAAGTAGCTTATCGAGAGACAATTACCAAGCATTGTGAAATTGATTATACTCATAAAAAGCAATCTGGTGGAGCTGGACAATTTGCACGGGTTAAAATAATATTTGAACCTCAAGAAGCTGGAACAGGATTTGCTTTTGAAAGCAAAATTGTTGGAGGATCTATACCCAAAGAATTTATTCCTGGTGTTGAAAAGGGTCTAAATAATATTAAAGATACAGGTGTAGTTGCCGGCTATCCAATGATTGATTTTAAAGCAACTTTGATAGATGGAGCATTCCACGATGTAGATTCAAGTGTACTTGCATTTGAGATTGCTGCAAAAGCTGCTTTTAGAGAAGGTATGCCAAAAGGTAATCCAAAATTACTTGAGCCAATTATGAAAGTTGAAGTAATTACTCCTAATGAGTATATGGGGGATATTATTGGTGATCTAAATAGTCGTAGAGGGCAAATGCAAAGTATGGATCCAAGAGGTAATGCACAAGTTATAACTGCAAATGTGCCTCTAGCTGAAATGTTTGGGTATGTTAGTACTTTGAGATCTTTATCGCAAGGTAGATCTCAATATAGTATGGTTTTTTCTCATTATGAGCAAGTGCCGTTGCAGGTGGCTGAAACTATTAAAGCTAAAAAATAAAAAAAATTATTAAGATAGCTATTAGTGTATTACATATAATATGCTATGATGTTATTTTTTGTGAATAATATATAATAAGGAGTGAAAAATGGATCTTTTAGGCAACGATGAAGGATATTATACAAATGAAGAATAGGTTATGGGATGATAGTCAAAAGCAGTTATCAATTAGTGTATCATATATAATATGATATTATATATGACATCAAAAATGAGAAGTGACTTTTAAATTGCCTTGGCTAATGGCATCATTTGAATAAGTAAGAATTTTATTGAAATTAAAACACTTGACTTTTTAGTAAAAATATGATAGGAGTGTAGCTCAATTGGTAGAGCGTCGGTCTCCAAAACCGAAGGTTGCGGGTTCGATTCCTGTCGCTCCTGCCAACTATAATGAGTTCATATAATATGTTAAAGGAAAATAGAGTCTACAAATTTTACGAGCAAGTAAAGCAAGAAGTTTATAAAATTGTTTGGCTTGGTAAGAAAGAGTTGATAACTTCAACTCTTATAGTAGTGGTGGCTGTATTTATTTTTAGTATAATTTGTTTGGTGTTAGACTACGGTATACATAGCATAATGCAGGTTTTACTTAATATTGGGAAGTAAAGAATAGGTTTAGGGAAAAATTGTGGTGCAGTGGTACGTTATTCATACATTATCAGGCTCAGAAAAGCGTGTAAAGCAAATGATTCTCGATCAAATTGCTAAGCAGGGTATGTCGGAGTCTTTTGAGGATATCGTTGTTCCGGTTATTGAAGTACCTGAGGTTAAACGTGGTAAAAACGTTAAGACAGAGAAGAAATTTATGCCTGGTTATATTCTGATTAAAATGAATATGACAGATGATTCTTGGCATTTGGTAAAAAGTGTAACTAAGGTTACAGGTTTTTTAGGTAGTAAAAGTACTCCACAAGCCCTTAGCGAAAAAGAAATACAAAATATTTTTAGTAAACTGGAAGCTGAAACCAAAGATGCTAGGATTTCGAAATTATATGAAATTGGCGAGGCAGTAATTGTTACTGATGGTCCGTTTGAGACTTTTACAGGGGTTATAGAAGAAATTGATTATGACAAAAATAGATTGCGTGTGTCTATATCTATTTTTGGTAAAGCAACTCCTATAGAACTAAATTTTACGCAGGTTAAGAAAAATAATTAGGGCTTGTTTAGGGCAGGGTCAGGGTAATTTAAAAGTCGGGTTGTAAGCCTAATAGATAAAAGAAAAAGTGCTTAATATGTACTCGATGTCATTCCCGCTTCGGTGCGGGATCTAAAAAAGTTTATATATTCTTCTTGGTTACTTTTTTAGCTCCCTGCCTTCGCAGGGATGACATAGATGCAGGAGTGATTGCATGGACTGGTCCATACCAATCAATGGACTCCATATATGACATTGAGAGTGTATTGACAAGGCTCACGTGAATAAGGCTATTAATTAAATAAGTAAGGATAAGATTATAATGGCAAAAAAAATAACCGCTTATATTAAGTTAACTGTGCCAGCAGGTAAGGCTAATCCATCCCCACCTATTGGTCCTGCACTTGGTCAGAAGAAACTTAATATTATGGAGTTTTGTAAGGCGTTTAACGCAGCGACTAGTGCTATTGAACCAGGGACTCCTATCCCAGTCGTGGTTACTGCTTATGAAGATAATAGTTTTACTTTTGTGACTAAGACTTCTCCAGCATCGTATTACTTAAAACAATTTGCTAAAATTCCTAAAGGTTCTAGTGCTACTAAAAAAGAAGCATTTGTTGGTAAGGTTAGCATGTCAGATTGCATTGAAATTGCAAAAATTAAAATGGTAGATCTTAATACTGATAATTTAATAGCTGCCGCTAAAATTATTCGTGGTACTGCTGAATCTATGGGTCTTGAAGTGGTAGGAGATTAATATATGTTAGTTGATAAAAAATTAGTTGGTGGCAAAAAGATTAGGGAAGCAAGAAAAAAAGTAGCTCTAGTTGCCAATCGTACTTTAGCAGAAGGAATAGAGCTACTCAAGTCTGTGTCTTATACTAAATTTGACTCTACTTTGGAAGTGGTGATGAAATTAGGGGTAGATCCTAAGCACTCGGATCAAATGGTGCGTGGTGTTGTTGCATTACCAGCTGGTACGGGTAAAGTTAGTAGAGTTGCAGTGATTTGTAAGGATGAAAAGATAGAAGAAGCTAAAGAAGCTGGAGCAGATATTGCTGGTTCTACAGAAATTATCGATGATATTAAAGCAGGAAAAATTAATTTTGATGTTTGTATTGCAACACCAAATATGATGCCAGCAATAGGTGCAGTGGCAAGAATTTTAGGCCCAAAGGGCTTAATGCCAAATCCAAAACTTGGGACTGTAACTACCGATATCGTAACGGCAATTAAAAATGCCAAAAGTGGTCAAGTAGAATATAGAATTGAAAAGGCAGGTATTATTCATGCTGGAATTGGTAAATTATCATTTTCCCAACAAGATTTGCTAGATAATGCATCAACTTTGATATCTGCTGTAGTTAAAGCAAAGCCTTCTGGTGCTAAAGGAAATTATTTAAAAGCAATATATCTATCTTCTACTATGAGTCCATCAGTAAAAATAGATTTAGCAAGTATATCGTAAAATACGACAAGGAGAGTTAAGGTGTTAAGATCAGAGAAACATGAATTTGTCGTAGAACTTGAAGAGGTGTATAAACGGTCAAATTCCGTGATAATTACTCATTATCATGGGCTTACTGTTAGTCAAGTAACTCTACTGCGTAGGTCTCTTAAAGCAAAAAATGCGGGGTTCAAAGTAGTTAAGAATACTTTGTCGAAAATAGCAGCAAATAAGGCTGGTATTGGTGATATTGTACATTTGCTTGTTGGTCCGACAGCCTTTGCATATTCTGAAGACCCTGTTGAAGCTGCGAAAGTTGTCGTAGAATTTGCTAAAACTAATGAATGTTTGAAAATAGTTGGTGGTTTAGTAAATAATCAAGTATTAGATGCGAATTCTGTACAACAACTTGCAAAATTGCCTTCATTAAATGAGCTTAGAGGCAAAATTATTGGGCTGGTACAAGCTCCTGCAACTAAAATTGCTGGTGTGGTGCAAGCTCCTGCAGCCAAGTTTGCTAGAATTTTTCAAGCTTATCTAAATAAAGAATAATTTAATAAAAAAGTTTTAAAAGGAAGAAAATTATGACAGACATAGCAAAAATCGTAGATCAATTGTCAACACTTACAGTAATTCAAGCAGCAGAGCTTGCAAAAATGCTAGAAGAAAAATGGGGTGTAACAGCCGCAGCTCCTGTAGCACAGGTGGCGAGTCCTGTAGCATCAGAAGCAGTAGTTGAAAAAACAGCTTTTGAAGTTGTTTTAGTCAGTAGTGGTGATAAAAAAATAGAAGTAATTAAGGTAACTAGAGAAC
This sequence comes from Candidatus Tisiphia endosymbiont of Nedyus quadrimaculatus, assembly GCF_964059235.1. Lineage (NCBI taxonomy): Bacteria > Pseudomonadati > Pseudomonadota > Alphaproteobacteria > Rickettsiales > Rickettsiaceae > Candidatus Tisiphia > Candidatus Tisiphia endosymbiont of Nedyus quadrimaculatus. The sequence continues at coordinate 784,558 of NZ_OZ060452.1, read as the reverse complement.
TTACTGGTCTTGGCTTAAAAGAGGCTAAAGAATTAGTAGATGCTGCCCCAAAAACTATTAAATCCGGTGTAAATAAAGAAGATGCTGAAAGTTTTAAAGCAAAATTAGAAGCAGCTGGAGCAAAAATTGAATTAAAATAATTGAGTATATTATCGGGTGGAAAAAGCCTAGAGTTTACTTTGGGGGTGTATTAAGTAACTCGTTTGTCAGTCCGTATTAATTAGGTTCTGTGCAGGTTGTTAGGATAAGTCTCTAAGTTAAAAGAATAGGGGCAAAGGGGTAAAGGACATAACTGTCGAAAGTTAGTAAATACAGCTTCCCTATACGTCATTGCGAGGAGGCGTAAGGTCGACGAAGCAATCCAGTAACATCATTTATCTATAGATTGTTTCCTAGATTGCTTCGCTTACGCTCGCAATGACGCTGTGGTATAGGTGTTTGTAAACTTTCGACAGTTGTGGGGTAAAGGATTAAGCGTACATTTGTAAGTACGCGAATCCCCAGCAGTTTGCATGGATATTAACTTAAGTACAGGGTTATTATTGTTGAGCAGTGTTTCAACAATAAGATGTCATTCCCGTGCAGGTAGAGGAATCCATAATATCTAATAGCCTTTGCAGGTTATTTTTTGAATTCCCGCTTTTAGCTAGGAATGACATTAACCATCACGGGGGTGGTATTTAGGCTGCTTAAGTTGATACCCATGTAGTAGTTTTGTGATAGCCTTTCTTTATAAAGCAAAATAATAATAAATATATGTATACTCGAATGTGACTCCGAATTAGATTTGAAAATATCAGGGACTCGCGTACTCACGTACGTTTAGTCCGCTCGCCCCTCATTTTCAAATCCAATTCGGAGTCACATTCGAGTATACCGCAAGATTTAGAATCTACATAGATTGGTAGAAACATTTTGGGACTAAATCTAGGTTTGTATTGTTGATAATGGAAATGAACTTGTTGTGTGATATTCTATTTGGCTTACGAGTTATGTTGCTAAATATGTTATCATACCTGTGTAAACTATTACATTTTGTACAAAAATTTATAAAACTTTTAAGACAAAGTTCTTTTGGTTTAAGAGGTCTTTGTACTTGTTTATCCAAAATTCTGAATCAGATGAAGATAAGAAACAGATTTGTGCATTTTAGTATATTTTTCTACTTTAAAGAATTGGTGTGGCAAAATTTCGGGTATTTGTGTATTCACGTACTAGATGTATACTCAAATGATTTGGAGAATGGGAACAACAAACAAGGGGTGAGCGGACTAGGTGTACATGAAGTACGTGAGTACGCGAATACCCCGCAAGTATTTGCAAAAACCAATTATTCAAAGCAGAAGAGTATATGCATAGTCTGCTCACCCCTTGTTTGTTGTCCCCATTCTTCAAATCATTTGAGTACACCCTTATTATATTTGAATAATTTAAAGAATTGGCTTCGCAAAATTACAGAGTATTCGCATGTTTTTGTTCCTAATGCACATACGCTATGCTCCTCTCTTGTTTTATGCTCTAATTCTTTAAATCATTCAAGTATATTTTTAAATCGAGTTTTTTTAGAGTTTTATCTTTATTTGGAGTTTATATAGAATGCTAAAAAAGAAATCTAAGGTATACTCGAATGCTTTGAAGAATTGCTTTCGCAAATACTTGCGGGGATTTCGCGTACGAACAACGGTTTACTACGCTGCGTTTGCTCGCCCTTTGTTTGTTGTCCCCATTCTTCAGACTATTTGAGTATAACAATTAGTTTATGTTAAAGTAAAGAAATTGGTAATTAAAGTTTAATTTTGAATTAAATAACCTGAATTCGATGTAACAAGTTAATAGAAGATTTAATGTTATCTTTGTTAGGGTTGATGTCATCCGAGCTACGGCATCTTACTATTACCCACATTTTTGGATTTGTGGGACGTCATCCTGAAACAAGCTCAGGATGACGTCGATAGTTTCAAATTTTATGGCTTTTAAAAGATGTTGGTAATAGTAAGCTATGACACACGGATAAGCAAACTCTATATCATCCCAGCTTCGGTGTGGGATCTAAAAAAGTAGCCTTCTAGGCTTTTTCTAGACCTCGCTACTTTCGTAGGGGTGACATTGAAGGGAACGACATGGAGACTATTGTAATATGTGAAACTCCAAGTTTGAAGTAGCTTTTTACTTGGTTTCAAAATAAAAAATTATTAAAAGCATTAATCGGGAGATTATATGACAACGCAGTCCTTATCAATTGGCAAACGCGTAAGAAAAAATTTTGGTCACATAAATTTGGTAGCGTCTATACCAAATTTGATAGAGGTTCAGAAGAATTCTTATGAAAAAGGTTTTTTACAATTCGGAGTTAAAGATTCCGAGCGAGAAAACAGAGGATTACAATCAGTATTAAGTTCAATTTTTCCGATTCACGACCCCTCTAATATTGCATATTTAGAATTTGCTAAATATGAATTTGATAACCCTAAATATGATGTCGAAGAATGTACTCAAAGAGGTCTTAGTTATGCTGCTCCTCTTAAAGTCACATTGCGATTAAGTATTTGGGATATTGATGAAGACACTGGAGCAAAAGAAATCAAAGGTATTAAAGAACAAGAAGTTTATATGGGGGATATTCCCCTAATGACAAAGAATGGTACTTTTATTATTAATGGTACAGAAAGGGTGGTGGTATCACAGATGCATAGGTCACCTGGCGTATTTTTCTATCATGATGATGGAAAAATTCATTCTTCAGGGAAGTTTCTATATTCTGCTAGAGTTATACCTTATAGAGGATCATGGCTAGATTTTGAATTTGATGCTAAAGATATTGTTTACTTTAGAATAGATAGGAAAAGAAAGCTTTATGCTACTACTCTTCTTAGGGCCATTGGAATGTCTACCAATGAAATTATAAAATTCTATTATGATACGGTAACATGTTTTACCAAAAATGCAAGTTGGGCAACAAAGTTTATACCTGAGTCTATAACTGCTCATAGGCTAGTTAATGACTTAGTGGATGCGGATACCGGCAATGTGATACTTGCATCTGGTCAGAAGATTACTCCTCGTTTGGCTAAAAAATTTGCTAAAGATGGAGTGAAAAATATTTTGGTAGAACGTGAATATTTAGTAGGCAAATATTTATCACAAGATCTCGTTAATCCCAATAATGCTGAGGTACTAGCCGAAATTGGTGAAATGATCACAATGGATATGCTGGATTCTATTATGACTCTTGAAATTTCGTCTGTCGATGTACTTGCTATAAATCCACAATCAGGTCCTTACATAAGGAACACCTTATTTGCTGATAAAAATCAAAATTATGAATCAGCATTGATAGACATATTTAGGGTATTAAGACCAGGAGAACCAGCTAATATTGAAGCTGCTAAAACATTATTTAACAACTTGTTCTTTGACCATGAAAGATATGATCTTTCAGAAGTTGGTCGTATTAAAATGAATGCAAGATTGGAACTTAATGTACCAGAATCTACAGCTATTTTAACTATTGAAGATATAAAAAATATTCTTAAAGTTTTAGTAGAGCTAAAAGATGGTAAAGGTTCGATAGATGATATTGATCACCTTGGTAACAGAAGAGTTAGGTCAGTTGGTGAACTAATTGAGAATCAGTTCCGAATTGGTCTTGTTCGTATGGAGAAATCAGTACTTGAAAGAATGTCGGTGGTTGATCTTGATGCCGTTATGCCTCATGATTTAGTAAATTCAAAAGTTTTAGTTTCTGTAGTAAAAGAATTTTTTAGTACTTCACAACTTTCTCAATTTATGGATCAAACTAATCCATTATCAGAAATAACTCATAAAAGAAGATTATCAGCTTTAGGACCTGGTGGAATTAACAGGGAAAGAGCAGGGTTTGAAGTGAGGGACGTCCACCCTACTCATTACGGGAGGATTTGTCCAATTGAAACACCAGAAGGACAGAACATAGGTTTGATTAATTCCATGGCTACTTATGCTAGAGTTAATAAGCATGGCTTCATTGAAACACCTTATCGAAAAGTCGTGGATTGTCATGTAACTGACGAAGTTGTTTACTTGTCAGCTATTGAAGAAGGAAAATATAAAATTGCTCAAGCTAATGCAGTTGTCGATCAAAAAGGTTTGTTACAAGAAGAATTAATTAACTGTCGAACTGAAGGTGGTAATTTTGTTATGGTTACCCCTCTAGAAGTAGATTACATTGACGTTACCCCGATGCAGGTTGTTTCCGTTGCTGCATCACTTATTCCATTTTTAGAAAATGACGATGCTAATAGAGCCTTGATGGGGTCAAACATGCAACGTCAGGCTGTACCGCTTATTAGAAGTGATGCCCCTCTAGTTGGGACTGGTATTGAAGGAATTGTTGCACAAGATTCTGGGGTTTCAGTTGTAGCCTTGCATGATGGGATAGTAGAGCAAGTTGATTCAACTAGAATAGTGGTAAGGACTAAGGAGCAGAAAACAGATGGATCACCTAGTGTGGACATTTATAATTTATTAAAATTTCAAAGATCTAACCATAATACTTGTATTAATCAAAAACCGTTGATTAACGTTGGTGATTATGTAAAAAAAGGTGAAGTAATTGCTGATGGACCAAGTACAGATAATGGTGAAATAGCTCTTGGTAGAAATGTGCTGGTAGCTTTTTTACCATGGAATGGTTATAATTTTGAAGATTCGATTTTAATATCAGAACGTATTGTAAAAGATGATATTTATACCTCAATTCATATTGAAGAATTTGAAATAATTGCTAGAGATACAAGACTTGGTCCCGAAGAAATTACTCGCGATATTCCAAATGTTAGTGATGAAAGTTTACGCCATCTTGACGAAGTCGGTATAGTATATGTTGGTGCAGAAATAAAACCAGGCGATATCTTGGTGGGTAAGGTTACCCCTAAAAGTGAGTCACCTATGACTCCAGAAGAGAAATTACTCAGAGCTATTTTTGGAGAAAAAGCTTCAGATGTTCGGGATTCATCTTTACGTGTTCCTACTGGGATCACTGGTACAGTGGTAGAAGTACGAGTGTTTTCTCGTAGAGGAATAGAAAAAGATGAGCGTGCTATAGCTATTGAAAAGCAACAAATTGAAAAATTATCAAAAGATAGGGATGATGAACTTCGAATCATAGAGCATTTTGTTTTTATGCGTTTAGAGAAGATTTTAACAGGACAAATAATTGTTAGCGGTCCTAAATCCGTAAAATCCGGTCAATTAATTAGTGATCAAACCCTTAAGTCATTATCAAAAGGACAATTCTGGCAACTGATTGTTGAAGATGCTAATGTAATGAATGAAATTGAGCAAATTAAACGTCATTATGATGAAAAGCAAGACAAGCTTAATAAGCGTTTTACTAGCAAAGTAGAGAAATTACAAAGTGGTGATGACTTACCACAAGGGGCTCTTAAAGTTGTAAAAGTATTCATTGCTACTAAACATAAGTTGCAACCTGGAGATAAAATGGCCGGAAGACACGGAAATAAGGGTGTTATCTCTCGTATTATGCCAGAAGAAGATATGCCATTTTTAGAAGATGGCACAGTAGTTGATATCGTTCTTAACCCACTTGGCTTACCTTCACGTATGAATGTCGGGCAGATTTTAGAGACTCATCTTGGTTGGGCGGCAGTAAATCTTGGTAAAAAAATATCTTCTATGTTGGATCAAGTTCATAACAACAAAATTGATGTAGAAGAGCTTAAATCTTTTGTTTCCGAGGTATATGGACATAACTCAACGACAAAAAATATAAAGAAAATGTCCAATCAAGAGATTATTGCGTTTTGTAATAATATCGATAAGGGGGTATATTTTTCAACCCCAGTTTTTGATGGTGCAAAGGTTGAGAATGTAAAAGAAATGCTAGTCCTTGCAGATCAAGACCCATCAGGTCAAATTAGGTTGATTGATGGTAGAACAGGAGAGTATTTTGATCGTGCTGTTACAGTTGGCTATAAATATTTCCTAAAATTACATCATTTGGCCGATGATAAAATCCATGCTCGTTCTATCGGTCCTTATAGTTTGGTAACTCAGCAACCATTAGGTGGTAAGTCGCATTTTGGAGGTCAAAGATTTGGTGAGATGGAGTGTTGGGCACTGCAAGCTTATGGTGCTGCTTATACGTTACAAGAAATGTTAACTGTAAAATCAGACGATGTGGTTGGTAGAATTAAAATTTATGAATCTATTGTCCGAGGTGATAACAATTTTGAATCGGGTATTCCTGAGTCGTTTAACGTGATGATCAAAGAATTCAGGTCCTTGTGCTTAAATGTAAAGCTTGAGGATACTACCACAGATTAAAGCTATTTTTTGCAATTACAGAAGGTCCAAGAGGCTTTTTACTAAACTAGATCTGATAAAATTTTTTAAGGAAGAATCTTTATGACAACAGGGATGACAAATTTTTACGGACAATTAAGCAGTACTCAGCAATTTGATCAAATAAGAATTAATATTGCTAGTCCTGATCAAGTGCGTTCATGGTCTTTTGGTGAGGTAATGAAACCTGAGACAATAAATTACCGTACTTTCAAGCCAGAGAAAGAAGGGTTATTTTGTGCTAGAATTTTTGGACCCGTGAAGGACTATGAATGTCTTTGTGGTAAATATAAACGTATGAAATATCGTGGCATCACTTGTGAGAAATGTGGTGTTGAAGTTACTACATCTAGAGTCCGAAGAGAAAGAATGGGGCATATTGAGCTAGCAGCACCAGTTGCCCATATATGGTTCTTGAAATCTTTACCATCAAGGATTAGTACATTGCTAGATATGACTATGAAGGATCTAGAAAAAGTTCTATATTTTGAAAGTTATGTTGTTGTTGATCCTGGGTTATCTGCTTTGCAAAAAGGTGATCTTTTATCGGAAGATGGTTTGCAAAAGGCACAAGATGAGTACGGAGAAGATAGTTTTACTGCTTCTATTGGGGCTGAAGTGATTCAGCAGATGCTTACAGAACTTGATTTACCTGAATTAAAGAAGAGTTTGCAAGAAGATTTATTAAATACATCTTCAGAAGTTAAAAAGAAGAAGATTGTTAAAAGACTTAAGTTAGTTGAAGATTTTCTTGAATCTGAGAATAAGCCAGAATGGATGATTATGACTGTTCTGCCAATTATCCCACCTGAAATTAGACCATTAGTTATGCTTGATGGTGGAAGGTTTGCAACTTCTGATCTTAACGAACTTTATAGAAGGGTTATTAATAGAAATAATAGATTAAAAAGACTACTTGAACTAAAAGCACCGGATATTATCATCAGAAATGAAAAAAGGATGTTACAAGAATCGGTCGATGCATTATTTGATAATGGTCGTCGTGGTAAAGTAGTGAAAAATACTAATAAACGTCCATTTAAGTCACTTAGTGATATGCTAAAAGGTAAACAAGGTCGTTTTCGTCAGAATTTGCTTGGTAAACGAGTGGATTATTCTGGTCGTTCTGTTATCGTTGTGGGACCAGAACTTAAGTTACACCAATGTGGTTTACCAAAGACGATGGCGTTGGAATTATTCAAGCCATTTATTTATTCAAAGCTTGAATTATATGGAATTGCTACCACTATAAAAGCTGCTAAGAAAATGGTTGAAGCTGAGAAATCAGAAGTATGGGATATTTTAGAAGAAGTCATACGTGAACACCCAGTGTTGCTGAATAGAGCACCAACTTTGCACCGTTTAGGTATCCAAGCTTTTGAACCTTTACTGATAGAAGGGAAAGCTATCCAGCTACATCCTTTAGTCTGTGCTGCATTCAATGCTGATTTTGATGGTGATCAGATGGCAGTGCATATCCCTCTTTCAATTGAAGCTCAGCTTGAGGCAAGAGTACTTATGATGTCAACAAACAACATATTGAGTCCGGCAAATGGTCGTCCGATTATTGTCCCTGATAAGGACATAGTACTAGGTCTTTATTATTTAACAATGGTTTTTGACAATGAACTTGGTGAAGGAATGAGTTTTGCTAGCATGTCGGAGATTGAACATGCTTTGTATAATAAGGTAATAACTATTCACTCAAAGATAAAATTTCGTCGCGATGTGCTTAATGTTGAAGGGGATGTTGTATCAACTATGGTGGATACTACCCTTGGTAGGTTAATTATAGGAGAATTATTACCACGTAATCATAATGTTGGATTTAAGTTCGTAAATAAACCCATGACTAAAAAAGATATATCTGCGGTTATTGATTTGGTGTATCGCCATTGTGGACAAAAGGCTACAGTGATCTTTGCTGATCAACTAATGAAACTTGGATTTAAATATGCTTGTTCCTCAGGCATTTCTTTTGGTATGGACGACATGGTTGTACCAAAATCAAAAGATAGTCATATTAATTCAACATTGACTGAGGTAAAAGAATTTGAACAACAATATTCTGATGGTCTAATTACTTACGGTGAAAGATACAATAAAGTGATTGATGCTTGGTCTAAATGTACGGATAAAGTAGCAAATGATATGATGAAAGAAATTGCTATGACACCTGTTAATAATAAGCCTAATCATCAGAAAGTAAATTCGATATATATGATGGCTACTTCGGGAGCAAGGGGATCAGCAGCACAGATTAAGCAATTAGCTGGTATGCGTGGTTTGATGGCTAAACCATCAAGTGAGATTATTGAAACCCCGATTATTTCTAATTTCAGAGAAGGTCTTACTGTTCTTGAATATTTTAATTCTACACATGGTACACGTAAAGGTCTTGCAGATACAGCGTTGAAAACAGCTAATTCTGGGTATTTAACCCGTAGATTAGTTGATGTTTCTCAAGATTGTATAATTACTGATGAAGATTGTAAAACTACAAAAGGCATAGAAGTCAGAAGTATTATCGATGGTGGTGAAGTTATTGTATCGCTCGCAGAGCAAATTTTAGGCAGAACAGTTGCGATTAACGTGTATCACCCAGTTACTAATGAACTATTACTATCAGCTGCTGAATTAATTAACGAAGCAAAATTAGAAGAAATCGAATCTTCTGGTTTGGATGTGGTAATGGTAAGATCTGTTCTAACATGTGAGGTTGCTGATGGAATATGTGTAAGATGTTATGGTAGAGATCTAGCCACTGGTTCTTTAGTATCAGTTGGAGAAGCAGTTGGAGTGATTGCTGCCCAGTCAATTGGTGAGCCAGGTACCCAGCTGACCATGAGAACTTTCCATATTGGGGGAGCTGCAACGAAAGGTGTTGAAATATCTTCAATAGAAGCCTCTCATGATGCAAAAGTGAAGCTTTTAGGTCGTAATGTGGTTATTGATTCTGAGGGACGTAGGATCGTAATGGGTCGTTCATGTGAGTTATTATTATTGGATGCTAATAATAACGAGAAGGCAAGACATAAAGTACCGTATGGTGCAAGATTAATAGCCGATGATTCAGATAAGGTGAAAAAAGGACAAAAATTAGTAGAGAGGGATCCGTACACTATTCCGATTATTACCGAGAAATCTGGAAAAGTTATATTCAAGGATATGGTAGAAGGAGTGTCAATTCGTGATATCACTGATGAAGCAACTGGTATTTCTAGCAAAGTTATAATTGAATCAAAACAATATTCACGTGGAGCAGAGTTACGTCCTCGTATTCAATTAGTTGATGAGAATGGAGAAACTATTATGCTATCCAATGGTTTGGAGGCTAGATATTACATACCAGTGAATGCTATTTTAAATGTTGAAGATGGTGCTAAGGTGTCAGTAGGTGATATTTTATCACGTATTCCAAGGGAGTCAACCAAAACAAAAGATATTACCGGTGGTCTTCCACGAGTAGCTGAACTTGTTGAGGCTAGACGTCCAAAAGATCATGCTGTTATTGCAGAAGTAGATGGTAGAGTTGAATTTGGCAAAGACTATAAGTCAAAAAGGCGTATTATTATTCAGCCAAGTGATAACACTACACCAATTGAGTATATGGTACCAAAAGGCAAACATGTTGTTGTTAATGAAGGTGATTTTGTTAAAAAAGGCGATATGTTAATTGATGGCAATCCAGTTCTACAGGATATTTTAAAGGTAATGGGAGTGGAAGCTCTTACAAGCTACATGGTGGGAGAAATCCAAGCAGTTTACCGTTTACAGGGCGTAAAAATTGACGATAAGCATATTGAGGTAATAATTCGTCAAATGTTACAAAAAGTAGAGGTAACCCATTCTGGGGATACGACATTAATGGTTGATGAGAAGATAGATCATCGTGAATTTGCTGAAATTAATAAAAAAGCTATCGATAATGGTTTAAGACCGGCTGAAGCCCAACCAATCCTGCAAGGTATTACTAAGGCATCGTTGCAAACTAGATCATTTATTTCTGCTGCTTCTTTCCAAGAAACAACAAGAGTTCTAACGGAGTCTGCTATAGCTGGAAAAGTTGATAAATTGCGTGGGTTGAAAGAAAATGTCATAGTTGGTAGATTAGTACCAGCAGGAACAGGCTTTTACATGAATAGGATGCGTAAACTTGCAGCTAAACTGGATCAGGAAGAGGTCAATTATCAGAAAACTTTATGATAGATTCTTTTAATACTCGATAATCAAGTTTTTATTGAGTTATATAATCAGGGTAATTTAAAAGTCACAGTCATTAGTTGTTATAGATATAAGTTTAACCACTACCGATGTCATCCCTGCTTCGGTGCGGGATCTATATTACTTAATAGTCTTTCAGGCTTATTTTTTTAGATTCCGCACCGAAGCGGGAATGATTGCATGGACTGCGTCCATACCAATCAATGGACTTTGTCCATATATGACATCGAGTGCATATTAAGCACTTTTTCCCTTATCTATTAGGCTTACAACCCGACTTTTAAATTACCCTGTATATAATACAGGGCATTTTAAAAGTCATGAAAAGAAGCTGAGAAGATGTCACCCCTGCGAAAGCAGGAGTCTAAAAAAATAGCATAGAAGGTATACTCGATGAAAATCAACAATTGTGTTGTCGTTTTTCAAGTGGGGCAGTTTAAAAGTCGCATTTTAAGGTTGAAAATCATGTAAGCACAACTGCGAACGTCATGAGCTACGGAACCTGAATTCGATGTAACTTGTTACATCGAACTTTCGTGTTATATAGAAACAATCAGGTTTGAAGCGGCTGCCCACCTGATTGTTAAAATATAACACTCCATTCAATATGTGATTTTAATAATTAAAATCACATATTGAATGATGAAAAAAGTTAAAATGCACTCACAGAACCGTTTCAAGAGTGCATTTTTCCTTATAACAAAGCCAGTTCGATATAAGAATTATTTGAGTCTTTTGCAATTTTAGGATGCGACTTTTAAACTGCCCTGTTCTAGGTGAACTAAACTAGAAGAGATAATCATTCATTGTTATTACCACCGTATGGAGTCGTAAGTTTATTTGCCTCCTCTGTTTTTAGATAATCCAAGATTTCTTGTTTTGTTTTCACAGGAAGCTTAGTAGGTTTAAATTGTATACCTTGTGAATTTATATAATCTACTACATCTTGCTCATATACTCTTTTAGCAACAGCATTTAAGTATTCTACCACAGGATTATCAATAATCATATAGAATGGCTTAGGATTCTTCTTTGTTCTATTATTACCTATTATTTCAAAGTCCCACGCTGACTCTTTAGTATCTATAAGTTTTTTTAATTCTTCTGTATTCCAAATACAGGCTTGTAAACTATTTCTGTAAGAAGAGTTTTTACTGCGATAAATTACTCCTTCAATTCCAGGTACAAGTTTTTTATGTTTTTCCATACCATATACAAACATACCTTCATCCTTGGCTACCTCTATATATGCCCCGTTAGTTTTTTCAAGTAAGGTAAGTAACTCTATAAAACGACTTTCATTAACAGGAGAATTAATTATATAATCATCCAACAATAAGAATACGTATTTAGTTTTTACTGAACTAAGTGCTTTAAGTAAGTTATTTGACCAAGTTGTATCCTCCCCAATCTTAAGGCTAACAACTCTAGGATTATTATAAGTCAATTCATTACTAATAAGCATTATAGGTATAAAACTATTAGCCTTATTTAGCTCAGGCCAATTTTTGAATAATAGCTTATAATGTGACTCCCATAACTCAGAATAGCCATCATAAGATGAAGTAAGTATTGTAACTTCTTTAAGCAAATTTCTATTTGGTATTATAGACTCCTGCTTTGAAGAATATTGAAAATAACCATAAACTACAGCTACACACAATAACAATAATACGGGTAAAAGTTTAAATTTCATAAGATATCTTATCTTTAAATCAGCAGAGCGTTAGTCACAAATCTAGTTAGTGTAGGTTGCAAAAATGTTTCTAATTCTTTATTGACTTCATCAATATTCTCTATTTTTTTACCATCACGGCTTAATGTCATCTCACCAGAATTAACATGCTGCATGACAGATTCAATTATTTGCTTATTATCATGCTTACCGTCCATATATTGTAGAACAAATTTTTCAAAAAGGTTAATAGCTACCACCTCATGTCTTTGATTTGTCACCCACATATTGGGTGTATGAGCTACCTGATATGCAATAAGCTTTGATGTTTTAGGTTTATTAAGATCTACTTCTTTTCGAGTTACCTGTAACGTTATATTAATATATCCTTGCAATACTAATTTCATGGCATTAGCTAAGAATTCAGCCTTTATTTCATTCAATTTTGTTCCATGTAATTTTTTATTGCTACTCACGGCAATTTTATCAAAACTCATTGGGTTATTGATATTCTCAGAGAAAGTATAGAGTATTGCTTTCATATAAGGAGAAGATGTTGATAAACTATTATCCTTATTACCATTATAAAAAAACTTCTCTGTTTCAAGTGAATTAAGATCTATATCAACAAGAGGCTTTTCTGGCACTATATTAAATGTCATATTAAATTTATTAATATCCTCATTATTGATAGATCTATTTAATTTAACACTATTATGGCAAAGTAAGGTTGATCTAAATCGACGATTGGTAATGAAATCCATATATTGTTCGGTTCTAACAATATCATTTATCGCTTGTAATTTCTCCACCACTTTTGCCGGCATATTTCCTAAATACATGCTAGCTATACTACAATCAGACAAATATTGTAGATTATTTTTTCTAGCCTCATCCATAAATTCATGAAAATAATATTGTACATTATCTTCTTCTAGATGATCATGACGCAAATAATGGTCATTTTGTTTGGCAAGCAAACTGGCTTCAGATTTTAACACTTGAGCATAAGGAGAGTCGGAAGTTTCCAAGCTATCCTTAACAAATTCAAGTAACAATCTAGATTGAGCAATTTTATCTTTAATGTTATTAAACGTATTTGAGTGATAAAGCATCATATCTCTTATGGTACGAACCATATTCCAACCAGGTAGTGTATTATAACTAATATACGCGATGCCATTCTCTGATAAATTTTTACTACTTACTTCAAAAATCTTATCCTGAACAAATTTTGGTACCCAAGAGATTACTCCATGAGCAATTATGTAATCAAATTTACCAAATGATTCATCAATATCTGTAATAGAACAATGTCGAAATTCTATATTTTTAAGAGCTAATCCTTCTTTATGTTTATTAGCCTCATCTATTTGCACTTTAGATAGATCAACTCCAACAAAATGTGCTTTAGGATAATTAACAGCATGAGGTATTAAATTCCCGCCTGCAGCACATCCTAGCTCTAGAACTCGTGCGGTCTCAATTGCTGTTGGTTTCATCCCAAATAAAACAGCAAGCGTCCGTAGGTGATATGGGTTGGTTAAGGCATACGGATAACTCTCGTAAGGCACTTCATCGTATGTATTATGAGGTACTGAGGTAAGTTCTAAATTAGTAGTCATATATTCTCCATAACGTAAAACAAAATAAGGATGACACCGTATTTTGCTATCAATTTTTCAAATTTTTACTAGTATACACTAAAAAATTCAATACACTAATAGTCTTATTGCATTAAATTGGTAACCTATAAGTAAACCCTATACCAAATTCTCCAACCCCTATGGTCTTTTTAATAGGAGTGGCTGGTATAAATTGCTGGGTTTTCATATCCAAAGTAGCATACTTAATCTTTATTGAATGAGCAGCTTGTAATTTTACTGCTGCATCAATGCTAAAATTGCTAGATAATTCCTTAGAAAATCCAAGACCCACTTGCCAAGCAAAACAATTACTACGAGTTGTTTTAATTCTAAAATACTCTACATTCATTAAATCCCAACGAGAAGAAGCAGAGCTAACTTTTACCCGTGCCACCCCAGCACCTAATATGACAAAAGGGGTTATTTCCTTCACTTTATCGAAATCATATACTAGATTAATCATATATAAGTTAGAAATTACCTTAGTGATCCCTGGAGTTTGTGGTATAATTAGAGAGGGAGCTAGTTCTTTTTGTGGTAAAACATAATGTAGTCGATATTTTGGTTGATGTGTTACCGAAAACTCAATTGCCATTTGCGGATAGAAGCTGTAACCAATCTTACCGCTATACATCTTAGACCTTTTTAAAGTAAAATCACTACCTGAACTATGACGAAACTTTCTCACCACTGGCTCTACTATGCCAGCTTCAGTGCCAATATAAAAAAATCTTTGATCAGCTGTAATCTCATCTGCCTGAGCATTCACAAAAACTAAGAAACATATATAAGTTGTAAATAATATTTTTTGTAATTTAATCATTATAATTTCATGCTTATCAAAATCGTGAATTATATAAGCATCTATAGGCAGGTCAATACAAAAATTTTTATTAGTAATTTTGGGAATTGGTATAAATATTTATACAACAAAATGCAATAATATTTATCTTTTTCAAAAAAATATAATAAATTCTTAGGAATATTCTAATTTTTAGTTTAACTTGTATAGTGATTTAAAATATTATGGTTTTTTATGGCAGAAGAAGATATTAATTATTGGGACAACTCACAGTATGCATCTTGTCAATATGCTACTAGGTTACTGGACAAACTCTGTAAGATGAATGAGGAAGTAAACCGGTCAATAGATATTGATGAGGTTAGAAAGGCTATTTATTACGCCAAGAAATATCATGGTAGCCAAATGCGGCAGTCAGGTGAGCCTTATTACTCCCATCCAATAGAGGTGGCATATATGATTTCTGATTATCTTTACCGCACTGACATTATTGTTACCAGCATACTACATGACACCATTGAGGATACAAAACTTACCGAAAAGATGATTGCTTATATACTACTCATAAATGAAGGGTTGCAAAGATAGGAGAAATATTATAGAGTTTAGGATATTATGAGTAAGAATATATTGACAGAAGAACAAAGAGAAAAGTTGAAGGAACGTCATAAGACAGAACGAGACGGACGCATACGTGATCGTATTAAGGCAGTGTTGATGTATGACGATGGGTATAGTAATGTAGAGATTGCTAAGGTACTACTCCTGAGCCACGAAGCGATAAGAAAACATATTGTTGATTATCAAAAAGCCAATAAGCTTGCTACCAACAATGGAGGTAGCGCAAGCAAATTAAGTGATGGTGAGAGGGAAGAATTAGTGACTCACCTAGAAGTAAATAATTATGTTTATGCTAAAGATATCATGCATCACATTGAGAACAAATATGGGGTGACATATACGATAACGGGAGTAACAAAATTACTATATAAACAGGGTTTTGTTTACAAGAAGCCGAAAGTAGTACCGGCTAAGCTGGATTTTGACAAGCAAGAATTATTTAAGTTAAACTACAGTTTACTAAAAGGGAATCTTAGAGATAAGGAAGCCATATATTTTATGGATGGTGTTCATCCTCAGTATCAAGCAAGGGCAAGGTGCGGTTGGATAAGAAAGAACCAAAATAAGACCCTACCAACATTCAGTGGCTGGAGAAGAAAGCACATGATTGGTGCTATTAACCTAGCTGATTTACAGTTAGTAAGCACAGAGAACCCCAAAATAAATGGGGAGCAGATAGTTAATTTTCTACAAAGGTTGGAAGAGGAGAATAGTGACAAGGAAAGAATATATTTAATCTGTGACAATGCTAGTTACCACAAATCCAAGAAAGTTAAGGAATACCTAGTAAATACTAAAATAGAGCTAGTATTTTTGCCACCATATAGTCCAAATCTTAACCCAATTGAGAGATTATGGAAGTTTATGCACAGTATTACAACTAATAATAAATTTTATCATAATTTTGAACAATTTTCGGAAGCAATAAACAAATTTTTCAGCAACATCGCCGATTATAAAGATAGGTTACGTGCCTTAATAAACGATAATTTCCAAACTATTACCGTTAACCATTTCTGCAACTCTTCAGGTTAATTGAGTATATCTTTGGGGAGCAGGTGGCGAGTCAAGTAGAAGACTTGAGCAGGAACAAACCTCACGGTAAGATTAGCTCAGCGGAAATTATGGAAATCTTATATAGACAAAAAAAATATGATGTGGCATTGATTAAATTATTTGATAGAAAGCATAACTTACAGACTCTAGGAGCTAAATCGCCGGAGAAAGTGAAGAAAATCATCAAGGAAACTATGGAAGACTTTATAATTGTTGCTATGCATTTAAAAATACCAGCAATACCACAAAATTTAGTTACATTATGTTATGAAAATTTATCTATACCATAGTGCGTCCAACATAATCTATATCAGATTTTTGTGGATAATTCCCAGCTTCTTTCTCCAATTTTTCAAAATGATATAGACCCACTATAAACCCTATGATTGTTGGCAATATTATTAGTAATAACCCCCAGTTTCCCAAATATTCTGTCAAATAAACAATCCCAAAAGAAGTAATAACATACATTAAGGCTCGTGATAAAGCAAATATGAAACTAACGGAAGTAAAGCGTTTAAAGACAGGAAAATGCCTATAAACAATTGATACTGCTGGAACAGGACCAATAATAAAAAACATAATAAATGATTGGATTAAAAGTAAATCAAAAGGAGTTTTAATATTATCCAATAAATATGGACAAAATAATACGAAAATAAACAATATGGAGGCTATTACTTTAAGAATTTTTAAAGGATAGATAATATAACTTAAATATGTTAGTAGGCATATACCCAACAATTGTATTATAGATACGATAAAATTTTGATGAATAACTTGCTCAGCACTATAACCAAAAGAAACTTTAAGGATACTAGCACAATGAACATAAGCAAAATAAAAGCAGAATGGCCATGTACAATCCATTAAAAACAAAGCAAGTAATGTATTAGGGTTAACTTTTTCTTTATAAATTGGATTATTTTGCACATTTGTTTTATCTATGTTTATCTTATCTGAAGTCATATCTAAAATTTTTTTTAAATGACGTTTAGCATCAACAAATTCTGGAGTCTCTCTAAGAGTTGTCCTAGCTATAGACCCAACTAAGGCAATGCCAGCCCCAATCCAAAAGGCAATACGCCAATTAAACCCATTTTCAGTAACCAAACAGCCAATAGCTAAAGCCGCCATCCCCCCTAAACTACAAGAAAGTGTAACTAATGAAACAGCTGGATATTGTATAGGAGGTTTTGTTATTTCAGTAATATAGAGTTCTGCTCCTATTGTTTCCCCTAGGGAAGACATGCTTTGAACAATACGACATATAGTAACGAACCAAGAAGCAGTAACACCTATTTGAGCATAAGTTGGTAAATTAGCCATGGTAATACAAGAAATAGCCATCATAGAAGTTGTGATGATAACAGTGGATTTACGTCCTATATTATCACCTAACCAACCAAAAATTAATGCACCGATGGGACGAAAAATATAGATAGAACAAAAGGCAGATGCTGTGATAAGGGAAGTAGTAAAAGGATCATATTTCGGAAAAAAAAGCTCATTAAGAAGTACAGCCATATGAACATAAAGCATCAGGTCAAAATACTCAAGGAACGTGCCGATTGAAAGTAATCCAATAGCTTCTTTTTGTTGTTTAGTTAGACTGGTCTGAGTATATATAACCCTACCATCGGCTCTGTCCAAAAAACTGTGTAAATTCGAAAAAATAGGTCATTCTCACTTTCACACACTGGTTCTACAACCAAATTGGAGAAAGAATTTTTGACAAAAACTCTTTATGTTTTTGTAACTCTTCCTTAGTTGGTTTGATAACTATAGTATTCTTTTTATTTGCCATAGTAGTTTGAACCACTAACTCGTCTATATTTTGTGCCTTTTGGCTATTAATATTGAAACTTATCTGCCTACCTCCAGTAAGTTCAACATAAACTTCTGCCAGTAATGCTGCATCTTTAAGTGCCCCATGCAACTTACGTGCAGAATTGTCAATTTTATATCTTTTACATAATGCGTCAAGATTAGCTTTCATTCCAGGAAACATCTTCCGAGCTAAAGCAAGAGTATCGATAATATTGGAAAGTTCTAAATACTCTGTAGAAGGTCTTTTGAGCAGAGATAACTCATAATTAATAAACTTAACATCGAATGCTGCATTATGGATAATAAGCCTGCTATTGTTAATAAACCCTAGGAACTCGTCAACAATTTCTTCAAAAGGTGGTTTGTCTTTTAAAAATTCCCCAGATATGCCATGTATGCGATAAGCTTCCGTCGGCATATCTCGCTTTGGATTAATATAAAAATGAAAATGTTTGCCGGTTAGAACTTTATTAACCATCTCAATAGCACCAATCTCAACAATTCGGTGACCACTTTTGGGATCTAAACCAGTTGTCTCAGTATCTAAAATTACTTCTCTTAATTGCTGCATTTTAATTCTTCTATTAGTTGAGTTATTTGTTTATCTAAATCTACTAGATTAACATCCGTATTAATAATAAAATCTGCTTTTTCTATTTTAATCTGTTGTGGCAATTGAATTTGTGCTATTTTATTATAAGCTATTAAATTAAAAGCCTCTCTAGACATTGCACGTTTTAATCTAGATTCTTCTGAGCAGAATATTGTAACATAAAAATCAAAATATTGATTAAATCCAGCTTCAAAAAGTAATGGTATCTCAGCAAATGTAATCTCTGATTTACTATTTTGCTGTTTAAAAAGAAACAAACTCTCCTCTACAAATGGATGAATAAAATTTTGCAGTTTGTTTCTTGCTGAATCATTAGCATAGATTAGCTCTGCAATTTTTCTTTTATCAAAGCTTTTTAGATCAGGTAGTAAGTTAAGAACCATATTTTGTATTTCTGACTCTTCGTATAGGTTCTTAACATATTCGTCAGCAGAAAAAGTTATAAATCCTAAATTAGCTAAATAATTTAAGACAAAAGTTTTGCCTGAAGCATAACTACCGGTGATTCCTACCGCGATCATTGTAATAAATATTTTATTTTTTCTAAGTAAATTTCACTTTAAGGGATTTAATTTAAATTTAGATAACGTAATTACCTAACTCATAATTTTTCATTTCTTTTATAAATTCATACATTCTCAATTGCAATTGAATGTTATTACCTGGGTGAGTTGGGTCGGTTTTTGTTTTATGCGAACATAACTTACCATTCCCACCTTTTCTCTTAAAAATTATCAAATTCCCAATAAGCAAATTACCACCTTTAGGTGTAAAAGATATGTCATATTTTAAATGTTTTAAAATATTTCTCATTGAATAAATATGCATAACACTTTCTTTTCTATCGTATAGTACTAGTATTTCTCGAGCTTTTTTATAAGACATAGACCATTCCACTATATCTTTTAAAATAGGTTTAAATATTAATACTGCTTTCTCTTTTTCACTTTCTGGGAAAAAATCATACTTTGTAGCTCCTCTTTTGGCTTTTTCAACAAGTAGATTTTGCAACCACTTTAAGCAATCTAAATTAAATTTTTCGCAGAATTTTTCAGGTGTGGTTCTTGTTAGTTGATTTAAACCAGTCTTAAAAGCCTTTATATTGGCATCAATATTTCTCCCACAAGAAAATTCCATTTTTACATCTACTTTTTCATTATGTACTCCGCTACAAATCGCAGTTATGAAGTTTCCTTGTATTTTAAAGTTTTCTTGAATTTTTTGTATGATTTTTTGATGATCTCCTATGCTATTTTTAAACAGAACCTCAACATTTTTTCCTATATAAGCATTTCTATTCATAATTATGATATTCCAATTGAATCATAAATATTACTGATCATCTTTGGTATAACAGCATTGCCAAGCTGTTGATAACCTTTTATCCCTTCTATAACATGGTGATTTTTTGGGAATCCCATTAAGCTTTTACATTCATTAATTGATAATCGTCTAATTCTATTATTAATTAAATATAAGCCTGTTCTTGCACCTACTCCTCCACCAAAAGCGGAAAGAGTTACTGCATGTCCCAAGGGGCTATAGATTCTTTCTCCTTGACCACCTTTATTAACATAACCAATTCTTAGAGGTCTTAAATTTCTTTCAATTTCTTTATTGCCATCTATTACTATGTCATCTCTTTTAATATATAAACTATCATCAACTTTTTCTTCTAAAATATCATCTAAATAAACTCTTGCAAAAGTTTCTTTTGGCGGTAAATATTTAAATTTTAGATCATTATCGTAATCTTTACGTAAACAAACAAAATAAACCCTTTCTCTTGATTGAGGTATGCCAAAAAAAGAAGAATTTAGAATATGCCTATAAACTTTATAACCAATTTCATCCAATTTTATATCTATTGTTTTAATTACCGATCCATTATCAATATTAATTATGTTTTTGACGTTCTCAAGCAATAAAATATATGGTTTATGATATTGGGCGATTCTAATTATTTCATAAAATAATCTTCCGTTACTGCCTTTTAATCCCAATTGCTTACCAGAAATACTAAAGGGTTGACAAGGAAAACCTGCACATAAAATATCGTGTTTTGGTATTTTTTTTTCTGAGATTTCGTTTAAATCGCCATAAGGTCTTTCCCCGAAATTTTTTGCATAAGTTTCTTGAACGTCCTTATCTATATCTGAAGAAAAAACACACTCCATTCCTTTTCCTTCTAAAGCAATCCTAAATCCACCGATACCGCAAAACAAGTCTATAAATTTATACACATTATTCCTGTTTAAATAAGTTATGATATAGTTAATTCAGTTAGATTTGATCAGGGCAATTTAAGAATCGCAACTAATAGTTGGTATAAATATAATCTTAACTACTGCCAATGTCATTCCTGCGAAAGCGGGAATGACATCGCTTTTAGCTAAGAGATAACATTAACATATAGCTAAGACCTTCTTGGGTTAGCTATATAGGGTGTTGGCAAAGTCATATAAATGCTATATAAAGCAAATTTTTAAGTAATTTTCTAGTTAAATTGTCAACAAAATAAGTAAAATTATATAATATATTCTCAAAATATAACGATAATTTTACTTTATTACTACTTTGCCAACACCCTCTAGTATCATTTGAGTATATATACTCTAGAATAGAAAATCAAGAATTACGTCGTCATTATCCAAGATTCTAGCGGTATACCTGATGAATTTCAAGAGTTGGCTAGGCGTACGAGTGGCGAGCGAACCTTACTATTACCCACAAAATAACAATGGTGAAAAAGAAGTAAAAATAATATACTGATTTGCAATTAAAATATTACATTGTAGAGGTATAGTATGAGTCAAGAAATAATAAATAATTATTTGACCGAGGAATTTAGTGGAGCTATTTTGGGTGATAAAAGGCTGACAGATAGGTTAATAAAGATAGCTGATAATTTTGCGAATATACCTGAAAGCTCAATTAATCAAGCATGTGGAAATTGGGCAGAAACAAAAGCAGCATATCGTTTTTTTAAAAACGATAATGTTAAGGAATCAAAAATATTAGAATCCCATATTGCTAAAACAGTAGAAAGAATCAAAGAGCATGATAAAGTTCTTGTTATACAAGATACTAGTTATATCACATATACTAGTCATAAAAAAACTACTGGATTGGGTGTGTTATCAAGAAAAGAGGGAAAGAATGTTAAAAATATTGAATGTAAAGGTCTGATAATGCATACTGCCTTTGCGGTTGCTAGCAATGGATTAGCACTTGGGTTGTTGGATCAAAAGATTCACAATAGACCAGCAGTGCCTGAAGAAATACAACAGTTAAAAAAAACTAGTCATGGTAATGCGGTACATATTAAAGATAAAGAAAGTATAAAGTGGCTTAATGCATTACAGAACACTATTAATGCAACGAATAATGGTAATACCCACATTATAACTGTTTGTGATAGAGAAGCTGATATATATGATTTTTTTGAATTGGCACAAGCTCAGAAATCTAAAGTTTTAGTTAGAGCTGCACAGGATAGAGAAATAAATAAAAAGTCAAAATATTCCAAAAAAGATAGACAATATTTGTGGAAGGTAGTATCGGGTTTCCAGTGTGCTGGAGAAATAGCAGTTAAAGATACTAGTCAAGAAAATAAAGCTAATAGGATTAGACATTTGGAAGTTAGATTTGGAAAATTTATAATGAATCCTCCTGTAAACAATGTAAGACATAAAACAGAAACATTGCCAAATTTACCAGTATATGCCATCAATGTTATTGAGCGTCGCCCCCCTAGTGGAACAACACCATTAGAATGGATGTTACTAACCAATATAGTTATCAATAATTTTGAAGAAGCTATAGAGAAAGTAAGATGGTATTGTTTAAGATGTAACCGTCTAGTAAAGGTGGTCTTATAAAAGAAGAAAGATGTAAGTATTATTCTGTAGTAGAAAGAACAAAGGAATAATAGTATGAATAAAAGTAGGATGTCTATTACAGCTGAACAAAAGAGACAAATAATTTCAGAGTCATATGTGTCCGGGTGTGTTATATCACAAGTTGCTCAGTCTTATGGAATTTCGAAGAAGACATTATACGGATGGCGTAGTAAGGAAAGGAGAATAAGAGGGGAAGAGGCAGCAGTAAATAATTCAGGCAACAAATTTGTAGAATTATCAATACAGAAAACAACAGTACAGGAAACAAAATGTGCAATATTAAAGAAAGCTGAATTGACATTTAGTGATTTTTCTTTATCAATTGAAGGTAATGTTAGTAGTAGCAAATTATTAGAGATAGTTAAAATATTGGATAGAGCATGCTAGATATAGGGCATGATAGCAAGATCTATCTTTGTACCGGTTGTACTGACATGCGTAAGGGCATTAACGGTTTATCAATACTGGCACAATCAATATTGTCAGAGCAATTTCACAAGAGTGCCTTATTTGTATTTAGGGGTAAAAAGGCTGACCGGATAAAAATATTGTGGTGGGACGGACAAGGTTTTTGTTTATATTACAAATGTCTTGATAGCGGTAAATTTATATGGCCTAAGGTTGACGAGAAGCAATCTGTTGGAATTACCAAAGCCCAGCTATCAATGTTGATAGAAGCTATTGACTGGCGGAATCCAAAATGGTTTAATAGACCTCAATATGCTGGATAAAAATTTGATGTAAAAGTATATATTATTGATAACAGTTATGGTTTATGATTTAAACAATTCACCTAGTGATATACCAGTGTTGCATAAGATGCTTGCGGCATTAAATAATAATATACAGTCACTAATTACAGAGAATCAATTGCTGACTACAGAAAACCAGTCATTAACCACTGAGAATCAATCATTAAGAGAACAGCTGGCATTACTAAAAGCAAAGCGTTATGGGAAATCATCAGAAAAGCTAGATAAACAAATAGAGGAGATTGAGCTTAAAATAGAAGAAAATGAGCTTATTTTAGGATTTAAAACTGAGCAAGATAATATTAATTCCGATAAGAGTATCGCTACTGTCGATAATAGTAAGCAGAAGCCAAAACGACAAAAATTACCTAAGCATTTACCAAGAGAAGATGTGGTATTAAAACCTGTTGATCAGTGTCCTGCATGTGGTGGGGTGGAATTCCGTAAGATAAGTGATGATATCTCAGAAACATTAGAATATGTTCCATCATCATTTAAGGTGATACGGCATGTAAGACCACGCTGTGCCTGCACCCACTGTGAGAAGATAGTACAAGCCTACGCACCATCAAAAGCCATTGATAAAGGTAAGCCGGGGTCTGGGTTACTGGCACATATATTAATTCAGAAATATTGCAATCATCTGCCATTATATCGTCAATCGCAAATTTATGAGAGAGAAGGCGTAGAAATTTCGAGGACAACAATGGCAAGCTGGGCGGGACAATGTGCTAGATTGCTAGAGCCAATAGCCAAAGCAATTCAACAATTTGTCTTTGCGAGTAAACAGATACATGGTGATGATACGCCAGTAAGAGTGTTAGCTCCTGGGATTGGTAAAACCAAAATTGGGAGAATATGGACCTATGTATCAGATGGTAGACCTCATGGGGATAAGTCTCCAGTTGCAGTTTGCTATTTTTATAGCCCTGATCGGAAAGGAATAAGACCGATTGAGCATCTAAAAGATTTTACAGGGGTGCTACATGCAGATGCTTATGATGGTTATGACCAATTATATGTCAATGATGAAAAATCAGCTGCTAAGATAGAGGAAGCAGCATGTTGGGCTCATGTACGCCGTAAGTTTTACGAAGTAACAATAGCAAATGATAAAGCCAATATAGCTATTGCCATATTGGAGCAGATTGGTGAAATTTATGGCATCGAAGCTAACATAAGAGGATTAGAACCTGATAAGAGGCTAGAGGCACGCTCGAAACAATCTAAAGTGCTGGTGGAAAAATTGTTTGCAGCTTTCAGGAAAGCCTATGACCAACTGCCTAAAAAAAGCAGTACAGCAAAAGCTATTGCTTATGCTTTGAATAATCAAAAAGCACTGATGAAATTCTTGGATAATGGAAAAATAGAAATCGACAACAACGCCGCAGAGCGTGCAATGAGATCAATTGCCATAGGGCGAAAGAATTGGCTTTTTGCTGGATCAGACAGTGGTGGTCATACTGCCGCTATTATCTATTCCATTATCGAAACTGCTAAATTAAATAACATCAATCCTTGGAAATACATGCAAAAAGTGCTTGCAACAATTCAGGATTATAAAGCCCATAAAATTGCAGACCTCCTCCCTTGGAATATTATACTAGAATAAATAATAATTCTAGACCACCTTTACTAGACGGTTACATAAAAAATGCTATAATATGGGTTGCTAAATTGGGTGGGTATTTAGCAAGAAAAAATGATCCAGAGCCTGGTCCTATTGTATTGTGGAGAGGATGGCAACGGTTATTTGATCTAGTTCAAGGTTATCAATTAGCTAACTATAATATTTGTGGGTAATAGTAAGGCGAGCGAACGGAACGTAGTCAAACCTACATGAATACGCGAAGTCCCATCGTGCCACAACACCAACACTTGAAAGGCGAAGGGTATACTCACGTACTAACTGTACGACCCTAGTCCCTCGACTTGGTAATTCCCGCTACTATCATGATTTTGATTCTATCGTCTACCAACTCTTGAAATGATAGCAGTATACTCAGCTATATTTTTTATTCAAGAATTCCTCAGTTCACGGGTACTCCTATTATTGCAATATACTTTTTGGACTAAAAATGATCCCAAAAATATACATATATAAACTGTTAATGAATATGCACATTTAAATAATACTTCTTTTAAAAATACCGACAAAACTCTACTTGTAGAGAATATATTTACAAAGAATCCTGACATCACAATACCATCTACAACCGCACCCATCATTAAACCAGCAAAATTTCTTGTATTCAAAGAACATGTTGACTTGAGCTGTAAAAATACACTTGTACTACAATATGTTGATAACAATATAGATACCAAAGATACAATAATAATTCCATTAATAACACGACCATGAATATAATAATTGAAGTCCCATAACAAGCCAAAGCTTACTATTATACACAACGTCACAGCAGTCAAAGCTTTTTTCCTGCCATATAGTTCAGATATGATATTTGCAGTTAAAGCTAAAAACACAAATATTAAAGAACACTGAGATATTTTATTAAAAAAATTTAATGAATAAGTGAATATACCAAGTAGTATTACTAGTGGTATGTAAAACTTAGTGTTAATATTGTTCATATTCCCTCCTTCTTTTTGCTCTAATTTTATCAAATAATATGGATTATTGTTAGTAGATAATTTAATTGATTTTTAAAAACTTACTTTTTAAAAGGCTTGCTTGCAAGGGTAGTTAAATGATTTGGGGAATTGGAACACAAAACAAAGGTCTAATGACAATCTGTACACTCTTATGCTTTTAAGAATTGTTTTTTTGAAAAACATCAGGAGCTCGCGTACTACTTTAGTTCACCCCTCATTTTCAAATCCAATTCGTAGGATCATTCGAGTGTACATGACCTTCATAAAAAATTTGCATTGCAAGCTTGGCAGCAACTTACTCTCCCATGCCTCAGGGCATAGTACCATCAGCACTACGAGGTTTCACGTTCGAGTTCGGTATGGGATCGGGTGTTTCACTCGTGCTATAACCACCAAGCTAGCAATACAAATTTATATATATAGACTTCTTTAGACATTTATTCATAGAACCATAACTTCAAAAGAGGTCTAAAATTTGAGTTGTTGATAAAACTGAAAACCTTTTTATGTTTCTTGCAGAATTAATGCTGTACACAAGTACAACCTCAGCAAAGTAAAACAATCGAGCTATTAGTACCAGTTAGCTACACACGTTACCGTGCTTCCACACCTGGCCTATCAACGTGGTGGTCTTCCACGGCTCTGATAGGGAAGTCTAGTTTTGAGGTGGGTTTCCCGCTTAGATGCATTCAGCGGTTATCCCTTCCGTACTTAGCTACCCAGCTATGCCGCTGGCGCGACAACTGGTCCACCAGAGGTACGTCCACCTCGGTCCTCTCGTACTAAAGGCAGATCCTCTCAAACTTCCTACACCCACGGCAGATAGGGACCAAACTGTCTCACGACGTTCTAAACCCAGCTCACGTACCACTTTAATCGGCGAACAGCCGAACCCTTGGGACCTTCTCCAGCCCCAGGATGTGATGAGCCGACATCGAGGTGCCAAACGATTTCGTCGCTATGGACGCTTGGAAATCATCAGCCTGTTATCCCCGGAGTACCTTTTATTCGTTGAGTGATGGCCCTTCCACTCGGGACCACCAGATCACTATGACCGACTTTCGTCTCTGCTCGTCTTGTCAGACTCGCAGTCAGGCTAGCTTATGCCATTGCACTCTAATAGTTGATTTCCGACCAACCTGAGCTAACCATCGCGCGCCTCCGTTACTCTTTGGGAGGCGACCGCCCCAGTCAAACTACCCACCATGCATTGTCTCGGATCCTGATTCAAGGATCGCGGTTAGATATCAAGAATCAAAAGGGTGGTATCTCAAGGGTGACTCCACAGTGGCTTGTGCCACCGCTTCATAGTCTCCCACCTATCCTGCACATCTAATTCCTAATACCAGTGCAAAGCTATAGTAAAGGTTCACGGGGTCTTTCCGTCTAACCGCGGGAACTCCGCATCTTCACGGAGAATTCAATTTCGCTGAGTCGATACTGGAGACAGCGGGGAAATCGTTACGCCATTCGTGCGGGTCGGAACTTACCCGACAAGGAATTTCGCTACCTTAGGACCGTCATAGTTACGGCCGCCGTTCACTGGGACTTCAATTCAGAGCTTGCACCCCTCCTCTTAATCTTCCAGCACTGGGCAGGCGTCAGACCCTATACTTCGTCTATTGACTTTGCAGAGCCCTGTGTTTTTAATAAACAGTCGCTACCCCCTAGTTTGTGCCACCTATAAATGGTTGCCCATTTACAGGTCATCCTTCTCCCGAAGTTACAGATGCAATTTGCCTAGTTCCTTCAGCATCGTTCTCTCAAGCGCCTTGGTATACTCTACCTGTCCACCTGTGTCGGTTTAGGGTACGGTCTTTAATGAGGTGTTATTTCCTGGAAAACATTCACTGCACACGCAATCCAATAAGCGTATACAATTTACTATTTCCGTCACATTCCTCAGGTTCAGGAATATTAACCTGATTCCCATCGATTACGCCTTTCAGCCTCACCTTAGGGGCCGACTAAGCCTGCGCAGATTAACTTTACGCAGAAACCCTTGGACTTTCGGCGAGAATGTTTCTCACATTCTTTATCGCTACTTATGTCAGCATTCTCACTTCCGATACCTCCAGCAAACTTCACAGTTCACCTTCACAGGCCTACGGAACGCTCCGCTACCATTTGCACTATTAAAGTGCAAATCCGCATCTTCGGTACATGACTTGAGCCCCGTTACATTGTTGGCGCAAGAAAACTTATTTAGACTAGTGAGCTATTACGCTTTCTTTAAATGATGGCTGCTTCTAAGCCAACATCCTAGTTGTTTTGGTTTTCTCACATCCTTTAACACTTAGTCATGATTTAGGGACCTTAGATGGCGGTCTGGGCTTTTTCCCTCTCGACTATGGACCTTAGCACCCACAGTCTGTCTGCTATGCTGTACTCGTCGACATTCGGAGTTTGGTTGAGTTTGGTAAGTCTGTAGGACCCCCTAGCTCATCCAGTGCTCTACCTTCGACGGTAATCGCTATAACGCTCTACCTAAATAGATTTCGCGGAGAACCAGCTATATCCGAGTTTGATTGGCCTTTCACCCCTAGCCACAACTCATCCCCTACTTTTTCAACAGTAGTGGGTTCGGTCCTTCAGCGGATATTACTCCACCTTCAACCTGGCCATGGCTAGATCACTCGGTTTCGGGTCTAATTCATCTAACTAAAGTCGCCCTATTCAGACTCGCTTTCGCTACGCCTACACCTAACGGCTTAAGCTTGCTAGATAAACTAAGTCGCTGACCCATTATACAAAAGGTACGCCGTCACAGAACATATAAACGAGCTTTAAAACTCAATGTCTGCTCCGACTGCTTGTAAGCATTCGGTTTCAGGTCTATTTCACTCCCCTTATCGGGGTTCTTTTCACCTTTCCCTCACGGTACTTGTTCACTATCGGTCACTAGAGAGTACTTAGGCTTAGAGGGTGGTCCCCCTATGTTCAAACAGGATTTCACGTGTCCCGCCTTACTCAAGGACTCCAAAACTTTTTACCTATAAGGGGCTATCACCCTCTATGGCCAACCTTTCCATGTTGTTCTAGTTTTTATTCTGAAGCCACTGGCCTAGTCCGCGTTCGCTCGTCACTACTAACGGAGTCTCGGTTGATGTCCTTTCCTCCAGCTACTGAGATATTTCAGTTCACTGGGTTTGCTTCGCATAGCTATGTATTCACTATACGATACCTGCTAAGCAGGTGGGTTTCCCCATTCGGAAATCTTCGGATCAAAGCTTATTCGCAGCTCCCCGAAGCTTATCGCAGCGTATTACGTCCTTCATCGCCTTCTAGTGCCAAGGCATCCACCAAATGCTCTTATTTTATTTACTTTGATTCTTTTAAAGCTTGAGATTGTACGATGTGTACAGAACTAATTCTGCTACTTTACAGTATCCACTCACGATCATAAATTTTTATTATCGCAGTGTGTATTTAGTTTTCAGTTTTATCAACTTTTCAAACAGCTACAGGATTGTTGCCCTGTGTGAAGTTTTATACCGATTATTCAGAACAATGTCAAACATTATTTTATCTGATTAACAGATTTGTTTGTCTTTCTTTGTTAGCATTTCTATCATATCTTCTTCTATGTTCATTTGGCGACATTGTTTGACTTGCCTTAGGTACTGGTGGAACAACTTTTATTTTTTTTATAGTAGCTTTATTCAAATCTACATTTTTTAGCAAAGGATTTGATTTAACTTCCTCGCTTATATTCCCAACAACTCTTATATTATCTAAATTCATTGTTTTTTCTGGATGTTTTTTATTATATTTTTTAATTTCCGGAAGCAGTGTAGTTAAAGTATTACCATCAATGGTAGCTCCTTCAAAGTCTATATGTTCTTTAAAAGTAACTCTCTTAAAAGAACATTCTTTCAATTCAGCATTTTTCAGAGAACATTTTCCTAATGTCACTTCATTAAAATTAAATCCTTTAATTTCAAAATTATCTAATTTCATATCTACTTTTTCAAAAGATAATCCTCTTAAATCTTTATTACTTAAGGAATAATCAAGTATTGGTGAATACTCATATGAATTACTTCGACTATATTTTTCAGCCTGCTCCTGAAAAATGGAAGATAAATATCTTTTCTCTCCTGGCAATGATACTAAAAGAGGACTTGGCAAAATATCTCCAATAATTTGACCCATTTTTTCACCAATTACTTTTTCACGTGTTGAATTAGACACAAAATGTTTTTGAAAATTATACTTCCAAAGGTTAATAGTAGCTCCTACAGCTAAACTTAGAACTTTTGCATCAGATAACAAATTAATCAATGGACGAACCATTGCACTATATTCTCCCTTCTTATAGGAAGCCGTTATTGTTCCTACTTCCTTAGCATGATCCCCTAGTACTTTAACAACTGCCTCACCTTTTAGTTTTAGTTTTTTACCCATCTCGGTTTCATTTAAAAATTTCTCAACCACAGGACCAAGGTCTTTAGCATGTTTTATTAAAAGCTCAGGTATTTTTTCTTGTAAAACTTCTTTAACCTTAGGATTATCCTTATTAAACTTAATAAGAGAGTTTACTAATTCACCAACTTTTTCTGCTTGTTGAGATTCAGGTACGTTCATAACATCTTTAGTTTGTTCAATAATTCGCTCTAACCCATCTTTGTCTGCTAAACAACTTTCAGTAAGTTCTGCTATTATCGGTAAAACATCAACAATAAATGGAATAGTTGCTGCTGTTGCATCACGTACAAATTTAGGATTCAGACCAAGAGATTTAATATTTTGCTGAACTTCTGGTTTATCCAAGAAACCTAAAATATTATCTTTATTATCAGCAAAATATCGTGGTAGAGTCAATTTTAAGGCAGGAGCTAGATCTTGAACGACCTTACCAGCATTATCTAAAATAGAAGCTACCATGGCTTTTTGTATTTCCACTATTTCTTCTTTTCGAGTCGAAGATAAATTTTTATCAGTCAATAATTCCAAGCCAAGATCTTGATGTTTCATATAAAGCTCATAAATCATAACCATTTCAGGAGTATGATCTAATATCGTGCTACTTGCATTAGTTGCCAGTAACATAGTATTTTTAAAAAATTCTTTTGATACGAATCTAGTAAATGTATCGTCTAGAACATTCTCAGCAATTTTGGTAATTTCTTTTTGATTAGCTGGATCGCGTAAAAACTCAACTAAATCTTTCTTGACTAGTTCTGCTACTTTAGGGCTGGTGAAGATTTCCAAAGCATTTTTAATGATATCACGCCCTGAATTCTCGTTAGAAATTATTAGATTTTTATAAATTTCTTGTACTTTTTTATTTGATTCTCCTTCTAATATGCCACCTCCTAATTTTAGCACCAACGGCACTATCCTTCTAATAAAATTTTTATCTACTCCATCAAATATATCAGGATTAACTCTACTAGCTTCTGTAGGTGAAATCATTGGAGCGGGATTTAACACAATGCTTAAAACTGGCAACAAAACACGCTGAGCGATCTGATCTTTCAATAGATCAGACCGTGCTTCATTCAGAGCAGGAATATATATATCAGCCACTGCACCAGCTCCCTTGATTAGATTAGATGCATGTTCTACTTGTTCTTTTTGTAATTTTTGCCTTTCTTCAATTAGCAACTTATCACTTAATAATTTTTCACTCACTTCTTGAAATTTCAGGAAATCAGCATATAGCTCATCATATAATAGCTTCTTTGTATCCAGCGGATTCCTAATAGCTGAAGGTACTATAGTAGCAATATCAAGAAGAAATGCCCCTGTCTCTTTTAATAGACCTACAGCGATGTGAGGTAAATTCTCTAGTGTTAATTCTAATTGCTCCGCTTTTTTTACTTGTTCCAATTGTTTTTGCTCTTCTTGAAGCTTCTGCGGGATAATTTCTTGACCATTCTGAATGAATGTGCCTTTTAAACCCATCAAATTTACGTCCACAATATCAGTATCAATATCGACCGTAGCTTTAGACAAATCAGCCTCAGCTAACTTTGCCGCACGTAAATTAACCCCTTCTAACTTAACCTTTTCTGCTTGTACTTTTTCCAATATCGCTTGCTGCAATTTTGATTTTGTAAGATCACCATTCATGAATATTACTTCGGTAAAATCACCTTCCTGAGCGTCAATACTCCTCATTATACTATTCGAAAAATCAGCCTTTTGTGCATGAACTTTTTTTAGTATACTATAACTTGTATTGATTCCTTTAGCATTCGCTCCTTCCAAAACCGCCTCTGTTAAGTTAGCAAATTTGACCTCTACTCCTTCTAAAATTGCATTTCTGAAATTTGCCTTTTGTGCTTCCACCATATTTAGATTGGCATTAATAAAATTCACTCCTTCAGCATTAATCCTTCTTAGAATAGCTGCTTCTAAATTCGCTCCATCCAGCTTAGTCAAACCACTTAACTCAGCATCCGACAAATCTAATCCTTTTGCTTCTATGTTCTGCAATATAGTATCTTTAAATTTTGCTTTATGTGCTTCAGCCTTTTCCATCAAAGCATTAGATAAATCACTCTCTATAACCTGACACTCTATTAAAATAGCTTTATCTAATATTGCATGCTGCATTTGTACTCTTCGTAAATCTGCTGAGATTAAAGCAATACCTTGCAAATCTGCCTGATTAAATGTTGAATCAGTCAATTTTGCGTGATCCCATTTACCATTTTTTATATTTGCATAATCAAAGTTGGAGTTATTTATCACAACCTCTTGACCATTAGAACGAGCCATAAAAGCATGTGTGAACTGACTATTATCAACGACTGCCTGACTTAAATTACTATTAAAAAGATTCGCGTTATCTGCTTTAGACCCTAAAAAATTAGCTCCATCAAGTTCTGCACTCTCGAAATTCGCTTCACTAATATTAGTGCCATTAAATTTGCATCCGGATAAAACGGACCCTGCGAACACAGCACCCCGTAAATCTGCTCCTGAGAAATCTAAACCAGATAAATCAACTCTATCATACCATTCATTATTAGTAGAAGTATCAACTCTACTAGAACAATCTGCAATAATTCTTGCTCCTGATCTTATCTGTGATTTCTCTAATTTAGATTTAGCAAAATCATTTAAGCTTAAATTTTCATTACTCTTTCTTGCCTGCAAATATTGCTCTATATCTTTCCGAGCTAAGGGTACATATTGCGTTTCTTGATTTCGCTGTTCTTTAGTTGATCCTCGTACATAAGCTGGATCAAAAGTACAACTGCTACTGCCATAAATATTTTGAAAAGTTTCATGCATTGGATTATCTTCTCTAGGAAATATTTTTTGCTCAACCATTAGCTTCAGCTCTTCTTCCAGCCTATCATATTCTGAATCCCCGGTTTTATAACCTCCAATACGCCAAGCCTGAGCTTTCAAGCTTAACTTCTTCTCCGCCTCCTCTAATTCTTTTTGTTTACTACTTATAAGATATTGCTGCTCTTTTTTGCGAACTAAGTCACTTTTTATGTCAGCATATTTTCTGCCTAAAGAAGAAGTGGTGCTGAATTTTATCCCCTCAATATCACGTTCTTTCCCTATTTGAGAGTATCCTTTATAGCTATCAGAAAACCTACAATTAGCAAGGTCAGCTCCTCTAAAATCTATGTTTTGTAGAATAGTATCTTCGAAATAAGCCTTGTCAAAATCAACATCACAAAACACTGCATCAGCTAAATTACATTCTTTAAAAGTAGTATTTTTAAATATACAACCAGTAAAATCTCCTCCGCTTAGGTCTGTTACATTACCAGATCTACTAAAAGTCCTATCGGATAAATCTGCAACTACTACTACATTACTATCTTCAAAATATTTTCCCTTTAAATACTGGTTAAGGCTTAAACTTTCCTTAGGATCACTTGCTAAAGTTGCATGCTGAGCTGTAATATAATCCTTTATATCCTTGCTAGTAGGACGAAACTTTTTAATTTTAACATCTGGATCATCGAAAGCATATTTTTTCTTCACCATAACTTACTCCTCAATTATATTCCTTTTCCGTATACTCTTCTGCTCCTACGAATTGTTTTTTGAAAATATCAGGAACTCGCGTACTCATGTACTAAATGTACATTCCGCTTACTCGCCCCTCATTTTCAAATCCAAATTCTCCAAATCATTCGAGTATATTAAAGATTTAATAACAATTTCTCAGGATTCTCAATCAATTCTTTTATTTTTACAAGAAAAGTAACTGCTTCTTTACCATCAATAATACGATGATCATAAGATAAAGCAACGTACATCATGGGACGTATTTCTATCTTACCATTAACCACTACTGCTCTTTCTTCGGTCTTGTGAAGACCTAAAATACCTGATTGAGGAGGGTTAATAATCGGAGTTGATAATAGTGATCCATAAACACCACCATTTGAAATGGTAAATGTTCCACCTGACAAATCAGACATAGATAATTTTCCTTCTCTAGCCTTTTTACCCAAACCAGCAATTTCTTTCTCAACCTTAGCAAAACTCAATTTGTCAGCCTGCCTAACTATTGGCACTACTAGACCCTGCTCTGTCCCTACTGCAACACCAATATCATAATAATTCTTATACAGAATCTCATCCCCTTCTATCTCGGCGTTTACCGATGGAACTGCTTTAAGAGCTTCAATAGTAGCTTTTACAAAAAATGACATAAATCCCAGCTTAACCTTATGCTTCTTCTCAAACTCTTCACGATACTGCATACGCAAATTAATAACTTTCAACATATCAATTTCATTAAAAGTAGTTAGAATAGCTGCAGTATTTTGTGATTGTTTTAAACGATCCGCTATAGTTTTACGAAGACGTGACATTTTAACACGCTCAACCATCCCTTCATTTGTACGTACAACATTAGCTATAACAGGTAATTCTGTTTCTTTTGCAGGCGGGGTATTTATGAACTCTAGTACATCTCCCTTGGTCACTCTGCCTTCTCGACCAGTACCTTTTATGTCAGCTAATTGCAGTTTATTTTCACTCACTAATCTTTGCACCGAGGGCGGAACATCAACCTTGTTGGTACTTGCAGGTTGCTGTTTTATCTCTTTGTCTAGTGTACTAGGTGAAGCTACACTAGAAGCTTCTCCTTCGGTGATTTGTCCTACGCTCTCACCCACATATACTGTATCGCCCTCATTCTTAAGTATTTTGCTTATTACACCAGAGGAAAGTGCATTTACTTCTAACGTAACTTTCTCTGTCTCAAGTTCTAAAAGTAGCTCATCCACTTTTACCGCATCTCCTTGTTTTTTATGCCATTTAGCAATAGCCGCTTCTGATACAGACTCTCCAAGAGATGGAACTATAATTTCAATACTCATAATTATTTTATTCTCCTAATTATATTCTATTATAAACTCAATTCGATGTAAAACATCGGTTTAATAGCCTAGGGTGTCCCTGCACCTTCAGATGTCACCATTCACTATGGCAAAATCTTCTCAGGTTACTTTATTAATAACTAGTTCACTACCAGTTGATTTTATGTTTACCGTATCACCGCTCATAATACTACTCGAAAGAATCATTTTGGCAAAATGATTCTGTAGTTCTCGTTGAATAACTCTCTTTAATGGTCTAGCACCAAACATTGAGTCATAACCCTTATCAGCAAGGTAATTTATAGCTGATTCATCAAATTCCAATATAATATTTTGTTGCAAAAGAATTTTTTTTAGATTATCCAGTTGTATTTTAACAATATCATGTATGTTGGCACGATTTAGTTTATGGAATAGAATAATCTCATCTAGCCTATTTAAGAATTCAGGTTTAAATACGGCTCGTACATATTCCATTACTTGTTCTTTGATTTTATGTTGGTCATCTTCTTCTCGTTGATTAATAAGTATTTCAGCTCCAAGGTTAGAAGTAAGAACAATAATGGTATTTTTAAAATCAACGGTTATCCCTTGACTATCGGTTAGTCGTCCTTCATCTAAAATCTGCAGCATGATGTTAAAAATATCTGAATGAGCCTTTTCTACTTCATCAAATAAAATAACTTGATAAGGTCTCCTACGCACTGCTTCTGTTAAAATGCCTCCCTGCTCATAACCAACATATCCTGGAGGTGAGCCAATCAAACGTGATATGGAGTGTTTCTCCATATATTCAGACATATCAACTCTGAGAATAGCGTTACGATCATTAAATAAAAAAAGTGCTAAAGCTTTGGTTAGTTCAGTTTTCCCAACACCAGTTGGGCCTAAAAATAAAAATGACCCAAGTGGTCTGTTAATATCTTGCAAACCAGCACGAGAACGGCGTACGGCATCACTGATTCCTTTTATAGCTTCATCTTGACCGATCACTGACCTGCGAAGTTTATCTTCCATAGCTAGTAGTTTTTCACGTTCGCTTGATAGCATTGTATCAATCGGTATACCAGTAATTCTAGATATGATTATAGCTATATCGTTTTCCGATACAACTTCTTTTGATAGTTTGTTATCTCCTCCTTCCATTGCTTGTTGTAGTTTCTTAGTCAAATCAGGAATAACACCATATTTTAGCTCACTAGCCCGTGCAAGATCGCTACTTCTTTCTGCTCGTTCAAGTTCTGCTCTAGCTTTTTCTAGTTCCTCTTTTAATTTTTGCTCAATATGTATTTTGGATTTTTCAGCTTGCCAGCTAGCACTCATATCATAAGAAAGAGATTCAAGTTTTTCTAATTCATCGGTTAAGAGGATAATTTTCTTTTTTGAATGTTCATCATTTTCTTTTTTTAGAGCTGCTAGTTCAATCTTTATTTGAATAATACGGCGATCAAGTTCATCCAATTCTTCTGGTTTACTAGATAATTCTATTTTTAATCGACTACATGCTTCATCGATTAAGTCAATGGCTTTATCTGGTAAGTAACGATCAGTAATATATCTATTGGATAAAGTGCTGGCAGCAACTATAGCACTATCAGCAATTCTTACACCATGATGTAATTCGTATTTGTCCTTAATACCACGTAAAATTGATATAGTATCTTCTACTGTTGGCTCACTAACGTAAACTGCCTGAAACCTTCTAGCAAGAGCTGCATCTTTTTCAATATATTTACGGTATTCATCTAAAGTAGTAGCACCAATACAATGGAGTTCCCCTCTAGCAAGCATGGGCTTTAGTAAATTTGATGCATCCATAGCCCCATCTGTTTTGCCAGTTCCTACTAAAAGATGTAGTTCATCAATAAATAAAATGATTTCCCCTCCAGATTCTTTAATCTCGTTTAATACCGCTTTTAGTCGTTCTTCAAATTCTCCGCGATATTTAGCCCCAGCAATTAAAGCTCCCATATCAAGTTCAATGATACGGCAATTTACTAGCGTTTCTGGAATGTCTTGGCTAAAGATTCTTTGAGCTAACCCCTCTATTATGGCTGTTTTACCAACCCCTGGCTCTCCTATCAGCACTGGATTATTCTTCATTCTTCTTGATAAAACTTGTACTGTTCTTCTAATTTCCTCATCTCTGCCAATTATTGGATCAAGTTTACCAAGTTCTGCTAGCCGCGTGACATCTCTACCATATTTCTTTAAGGCATCGTAACTACTTTCAGAAGATTCGCTATCTGCTTTCTTACCTTTTCTTAACTGCAGAATTGCGGCGTTTATTTTTTTACTAGTTATTGAATTATCCAATAAAATTTTACCAGCAGATGTTTGGTCATACGATAATGCTTCAAAAACTCGCTCAATAGTGATAAAACTATCAGCATTATCCTTAGCAATATCTGAGGCTTTATTAAGTAATTTTAAGCTTTCCGATGATAAATAAAGCTGTCCTCCTCCCTCAATTTGTACTTTTGGGATTTTGTTTAATTCTATAGTTACAGCTTTATTTAAATCCTCTAAGCTACTACCCAAAATATTAATGAGGTTAGTAATAATGCCGCTATCATCATTTAACAAACTCGCCAGTATATGTAATGGCAATAGTTGCTGATGATCATTTTTTGCTGCTAAGCTTTGGGCATTAGAGATGACAGATTTTGCATGTGTAGTAAATTTATCCATATTCATTTCAATAACCTTATAAATTTTAAATTAACCTCAAATATCGATGTAAGAATAATTATTATTCTCTTTTTTTTAAATCATAGTTGATGACATCACCCCTAATGGCGATGATTACTTGAGCCTAGTATTAACTTGTTACATCGCATTAAGGTTAGAATATATCATAATATTTGACCCCACTAAGTATTTTATATAATTAATGGTTAATAATAATACAAGGGGCTATAGCTAAACCCGAAAATATTTGAGTCATGAAAACGATGTTATAAACTAGCTCAAGGCA
This sequence comes from Candidatus Tisiphia endosymbiont of Nedyus quadrimaculatus, assembly GCF_964059235.1. Lineage (NCBI taxonomy): Bacteria > Pseudomonadati > Pseudomonadota > Alphaproteobacteria > Rickettsiales > Rickettsiaceae > Candidatus Tisiphia > Candidatus Tisiphia endosymbiont of Nedyus quadrimaculatus. The sequence continues at coordinate 746,197 of NZ_OZ060452.1, read as the reverse complement.
AAGCCTTCCCGCGTAGGCGGGAAGGCTTTCAACCCACAACTGTCGAAAGTTAGAAGGTATAGGTGGTTTTAGAAGATTTTAATAAGTAAAATAACCTCAGTTCGATATAAGAATTAATAATTCTTATATCGAACTGAGGTTATAACAATAAATTTGCAGGAAATGATAAACAAAAATTTAATATATTTGACTCAACAACTATTAGTTTATCTAGTTAAAGAATTCAACACCAAATAGTATAAGATTTTGTACTTTTTTGTGGCGGTAATCCAAACTTGGTGGAGCTGAAAATATGATCCCCTTCGAACTTTCGACAGTTGTGGATCGTAGGTAGCCACGTACTAAATGTACGCCTAGCACTTCTACCCTTCAACTCCTAGCACTTCATAATTTTGATTCTATCGTCTATCAACTCTTCATTTACGAGTAGTATACATTTGACCTTTATCGATAAAAATGATAAAATAGACCTAGAAAGGTGTTAATAACCAGCTTGAACAAATATACAAAATAATTATTTTAAATAAGTGATAATAATATGAAAATTTCAGCAAATGCTATTAGGGCTGGTAACATTATAGTGTATAATGATGATTTATGGGTTGTAAGCAAAACACCTGAACATACCAAACCTGGTAAAGGTGGGGCTTATGTGCAAGTAGAGATGAAAAATTTAAAAACTGGTACAAAACTTAATGAGCGTTTTAATTCATCCGATTACGTTGAAAAAGCACAGCTTGAGAATAAGGATTTACAATTCCTATATTTTGAAGGTGATGATCTCGTGTTAATGGATAATGAGACATTTGAGCAGATTTTAATTAATAAGGCAATTCTTGGCGAATGTTTGCCATTTCTTGAGGATAATATGGTACTCAAGGTACAGTTTTATGAAGAAAAAGCTTTAAATGCTGAATTACCGCAAACCGTTATTGCTGAAATTATGCAAACTGATCCTGTAATTAAAGGCTCTACGGTAACATCTTCTTATAAACCAGCCATTTTAACCAATGGAGTAAAGGTAATGATACCGCCTTATTTAGTTACCGGAGAGAAAATAGTTGTAAAAATTGAAGATATAAGCTTTGTTGAGAGAGCAAAGTAATATATACTCAGGTAGAACTTCAAGAATTAGCGTTCCCGCGACCTAGAGATCGAAGCTGCTCCGTTACTCATATACGCTACGCCGCTCGACTTTGCTACTGCCTAGCTCTTCTTGAAGTTATACTATCGTCTATCATCAACCCTTGAAATCATATATAGCTTATGCAGCCTATAACTAACTTACTTATTACTGCATCATGTAAAGCTGTTAAGTTTCTGCAGAGAGATTTTTTGGAGCTGGAAATGCTTCAAAGATCTAACAAGGGAAACTATGATTTCTGCAATAAGTCTTATGTTAAAACACAAGACTTATTACGTAATGAGTTGCAAAAATATACAAGTTCTTTATTTTTTCCAGAGGATAAGTTCGAATTGGATAACGCTTCTGAGATGGTTTTATTAATAAATCCGCTTGATAGTTTGAGTAATTTAGAGAAAAGTATACCATTTTTTGCTGTATCTATAACGTGTTTAAAAAAGATTAATAAAATTTTAACCACGGTTTGTACTGTGATAAACTTTCCAGCTCTTGATGAGATTTATTATGTTGAGAAGGGAAGAGGGGTATGGGTAGGAAATAATACCACTAATAATAGTGGTAGATTAAGGGTTTCTGCTTGTTCTAGTTTTGATAATTTTCTAATTTCTACTGACGATCTTAACATAAACCCAGTTTTTTTGAAAAATGCTAGGGTTTTTGGTTCTCATTGTTATGGAATGCTATTACTTGCAGCTGGTAAGATTGATGCTGTTTATTTTTCATCATTAAATTACACTTTAAAAGCTAGCTTTGATTTAATTGTCCGAGAATCAGGTGGAGCAATAATAAATAATGACAAAACGTTTGTTGCTACTAATTATGAACTTTCCGAGAAATTTAAACATCTATTACTTGAAAAAACGTCATTGAGTAATTAAGTTCTGTCGCCAAAATTTTTTACTTTTATTTTTTTGTTAGATCATATACAATTTTGTTAGGGATAAGTTTTTTAGGATTAAATCTTGAAATCCCTAATATTATTCTAATAATTTAATGTTATGTTATGAAAAAGTTTAGTGTTAATTGTGATTTTGGTGGACAAATGGCACCATTTACCATATATGTAGGGCAACCTGAGCCGGGGCATCATCCCTTGCATTTTCAGGATGACTGGTTATCAAAGCAACGTGGTGGGAAAATACCAGCTGAGGTCATGGATGCGATAACTAAACTGCAAGAACTGGCTAATAAGAATAATGTTCTGCTGGAAGAATTGTGTGTGTATGCTCTTGGTTCTGCACAAGAGGAGGAGGATAAATCTGAAAAAAGTGAAGAATCAGAAAGTGATAATGACGACCAAGATGGTAATAATGATGTTAACGGTGACACTGCTAGTTAACCTGAGTTCGATGTAACTGGCTTGATGTCACCCCTACTTCGGTGCGGGGTCTAAAATATCTAATAGTATTCTTGGTTATTTTTTAAGATCCCTGCTTTCGCATGGATGACATCTAGGAGATTAAACCTATGTCTTACATAAAACTGAGGTTAGTTAGTTATCATAATTGACACACAATAATAATTTTGATCAGGTGGTTGTGTCTATATCAGAAGATATTACATTAATAAAATTCAGTAATGTATCTAAACAATTTGGCAAAAAGTTACCCCTTACTAATATTAATTTTACCGTTAAAAAAGGCGAGGTTACGACTTTAATCGGTCCAAATGGTGCTGGAAAAACAACAATAGCTAGATTAATCTTGGGATTAGACAGTGCCTCATCTGGTAATATAACAATTCACCCACATCTAAAAATTGGCTATGTACCGCAGAGACTAGATTTTGCTTCAGACTTACCAATTACAGCTGAAAATTTTTTGTATTTATTAGCCTCAAATGCTACTCGCAATGATTGGCAAGAATGGGGTAATTTTATTGATTTTGATAATTATAAACATCATGATATTTCAGAACTTTCTGGTGGTCAATTTCAGAAGCTAATTCTGACTGCTACCTTACTCAACAATCCTGATCTAATCATTTTAGATGAACCAACTCAATCATTAGATGTTACTAGTCAGCAAGAATTTTATCGGATTATTAATCAAATAAAAAAACGTCTCAATATTACGATTTTTATGATATCACATGACTTATTTACTGTGATGAAAAATTCTGACCAAGTTATATGTTTGAATGGACATATATGTTGTAGCGGTAAACCTAACGATTTAGCACAGAACCAAGACTTCCTAAACACCTTGTCATCAATTGGTTTTTATGTCCATCATCATGACCATAAACATTAGATCTTTTTGGCAACCTCACTTAGGCATTGCCCGCGTAAACCACTAGTATACTGCTATGATTTCAATAGTTGATGGACGAAGGTCAACTATATCTTCTCTTTATTAGGATTTTCTGCTTCTAATTTTTATAGAAAATTGATTATATAATCACCGTTTACCTTAGGATTATCTGTGCTAACTAATTGCAAATCAGATAAATTAATCGCTCCTATTAAATGTTTCCTTTTCCAATCATTAAATGTTGGTAAAGTTTTATTTTGATTCTTTCTTATCCAACCACAACGTGCTTTTGTTTAATACTGAGGATGAACGCTATCCATAAAATGAAGAATTGGTAGAAGTAACCTCAGTTCGATATAAGAATTAATAATTCTTATATCGAACTGAGGTTTATTACTAATGTTAAAAACATCTATTTTTTGCAGTCATTTTAGTATACTATTATTTTATTTACCACTAATATATATCATAAGATATTATAGGATATGAAATGAAAGATCGGAAAGACATTGAGCCATATATGGCATATAAGCCTGCTCAGATATATAATGTCTTGAAAGATTTAACTAGAAGCCAAGAATATAAACTATCAACAGAGACGTATGAAAATCCGGGGAATCCTGAGAATAAAATTAATTATTATCTTAAAAAGGACAATAATTATATCACTGCCCCATCTCATGATGCTCAAAAAGGCAATTCGCTTACAACAACTGCAGCCCCATTAAAGGATACACTTGGAGTACTAAACCAAGATCCTAATTGGAAGCAAGCAATAATTCCTATGTGTCAGTCTAACAAATATTTTCTTGGATTGCTAACAAGGAGACATTTTACATATTTAGAACTGAATAAAGATAAAGATGGAAATATAACATCTCATCATCATGATTCCAAAGGATGGCTTAGCCGTTTTTACCCACTAAAACCAATTAGAGATTCACTAGAAGAAACATTTGGAAAAGATAGAGTTACCTTTAAATCATCATATCTAGGTCATCAAAAAATAGCTGATAATATAAATTGCGGTCGATTCATCCTGTCTTATATAAAAAACGTTATTACTGGTGATCCTGCTAAAAATAAAATAAATCCTCAAACGCAGACAAGTTTATTTAGCGATTTTGACACAACAATTAACAATCCACCTCAGAAAAAAAAGATTTTACCTAAAGCTAAAGTCCCAACACAGACTCCCCATATGGTAGACCACGTATCACGCATTAGTATAAAACCTAATAATAATCCAGGAAGAACACATTAAGTCGTACCACTCTTCCTACCATCCATCTCAGCAAATACATCTTCCCACGATCCAGTAGTTGCAGCTTTGGTATATTCGGTCACCCTTCCTTCAAAGAAATTAGTATGTTCAGCACCGTTTAAGATTTCATCAAGCCAAGGTAATGGATTAGTATCAATTAAATAAATCTCTTTAAGCCCAAGTTGCATTAATCTGCGATCGGCAATATAACGAATATATTTCATTACGTCTCTAGCTGTTAACCCCTCAATACCACCAACTTCAAATGCTAGTTCAATAAAGGCATCTTCAAAATGCACAATAGTCGCACACGCCTCATAAAGACGGCTACGAACCTCCTCAGTCCATACCTCAGGGTTTTCTCTAATAAAAGTTTTAAATAACATAATGATAGAATCAGTATGTAACGTCTCATCCCTTACTGACCAACTAATAATTTGCCCCATACCTTTCATTTTATTAAAACGAGGAAAATTAAGTAAAATGGCAAATGAAGCAAATAGTTGTAATCCTTCAGTAAATGCCCCAAATACTGCTAAAGTCGTGGCGATATCTTCTTTCGTTTCTACACCGAAACGCTGCATATAGTCATATTTATCTTTCATTTCTTTATACTTAAGAAATGCTGAATATTCAGTTTCTGGCATACCTACAGTGTCAAGCAAATGGGAATAAGCAGCAATATGAATTGTTTCCATATTAGAAAACGCCGATAACATCATCAACACTTCCGTTGGCTTAAATACCCTAGAATAATGTTTCATATAACAATTATTCACTTCAATATCAGCTTGAGTAAAGAAACGAAATATTTGAGTTAATAAATGTTTTTCTCCTGGACTTAAATTATATTTCCAATCTTTTAGATCATCAGCTAGCGGCACTTCCTCTGGTAACCAATGAATTCGTTGTTGAATATGCCATGCTTCATAAGCCCATGGATAAGAAAATGGTTTGTAGATTGGACTGGCATTAAGTAAAGACATGTTATATTTCCTTTTTAAGTATACTAAATTAACCTGAGTTTGATATAAGAATAATTCTTCCTTCCTGTGAAGGTAATGTCATTCCCGCGTGGATCACTAGTATGTCATATATGGACGAGTAAGTAAGTCAATAAGAAAAATGATGCGGGAGTAATAAAAAAATAAGCTGTCATATATTCGGCATCTAGTGCCATAATAGTTTTCGCATTCCACGCAATCCTTGGAGTTATCCACTCATTCTTACGGCTTCTAGAGCCTTGACATAAAATCTCGGACTTGTTTTTGGAATGCCCATTTATTATCTCCAATCACTTTCGCTTATATCGTACCTCTTAAATCCTATTTACTTACTTCTTCTTTTATATAGATAAAATACAGATAAATCTATATACACCACCAACTATCAAGCATATGCACATTTTCTTGTAACACATACATACGCTATTCTAGCTAATTTGTTTGCTATTGCCACAGCAGCCTTATTAAAGCTCATCCTTCCCAACAATTTTTTTGCCCATAGCACTAAATGATCAGTGGGGTCCTTTTGTATTTTTGCTCTGATTGCAATAGACCTTGCTCCTTGTATCAGCATAGTTCTAACATATCTATCTCCTTTCTTAGTGATAGATCCAAGACTTGTTTTACCACCTGTGCTATTTTGCTTAGGCACTAATCCCAAACTTGCAGCAAAACTTCGACAATCATCATAATTTTCATAAGCTGCTATGCTTAGTATATTAGCATTAATTTCTCCAATACCTGGTATTGTTTTTAATAAAGTAGCTGTTTCAGATTCTTTATTTATTGCTATTAGCTGTTTATCTATTGCTGATTCTTGTATTAATAACGTAGCAATTTCTTCAGCTATTACCTTCATTTCCTTATACATTCTCTCTGAAATCACACCAGCATTTTTGGCATCTTCTACTATATTTAATGCCTCACGGGCAAATTTAGATTTACTCATTTTTATGTAATAACCAAATTCAAGTAAATCACTCATTAAACCATTACTATATTGTACTCTTTGTCTAATAATATGTTGCCGACGTTTATGTAACCAACTAATCTCTTGTTGTGATATATTTTTTATACGAACCGATTTTAACTCCGGATCTTTTCCTGCTCTTGCTATTGCCAAAGCATCATTTGTATCATTTTTTTGCCGAGTTTTTGCAAAAGCTTTTACATCACATGGTTTAAGTAATTTTACTGTAAAACCTGATTCCATAAACTTATTGCTCCAATAATGACAACTGCCACATGCTTCCATTACCAATAAACTATTCTTGGGAATGTTTGTTAAAATGTAGTCTTCAAATTCTTCTCTGTGTAATTTTTTAGCTAATATTTTTTCACCATCTTTATTTAATGCAACAATATGAAAAATTGTTTTTGCTAAATCAATGCCTAGTATGTTAATATCTTTCATGGTATGGACTCCTTTTTAATTATTAAATAGTATAATTATGTGACCGAATTATATTCGTGATCACGGTAGTAAGTAAAGTTTCTTTTACTTACTCGTCCATACCATCATTCTTAGCAACGGCGGGAATCTAAAAAAAATAAGCCTGAAAGACTATTAAGTAATATAGATCCCGCACCGAAGCAGGGATGACATACTAGTGATCCACGCGGGCAAAGCCAAGCAGGGGTGACACACTAATGATCCACGCTAGCAATGCCTTTAGCTAGGAATGACATCAAGACTACCATATTCATTACTGACAGGATAAACATTCATCATAAGACACAACGTCTTCTTGTTTTTTCTTATTATCTCGTTCAATATCTTGAAAATCCACTTTCTTGACATCGTGTGATACTTTATCGGCTCTTTGAATCGAGGTTGATCTACAATAATATAAACTCTTAACACCTTTCTTCCAAGCTCTAAAATGGATATTATTTAAATACATCTTACTTACATTACCTGCTAAAAAAACATTTAGAGATTGAGATTGCGAGACATATGATACCCTATCTGCTGCTAGATCAATAAGCCAATTTTGATCAATCTCATAAGCAGTTCTAAAAACATCTTTTTCATGGCTGGATAAAAAGGTTAGATGTTGAACTGAGCCTTCATGAGTTGCAATTGATGACCAAACCTGCTCATTATTAAAACCTTTGGTGCTTAACAGCTTTTCTAAATATTTGTTACGTACATTAAAAGATCCAGTAAGAGTCTTTTGGACAAAACTATTAGCAGCAAATGGTTCAATTCCAGGTGAACTATTGCCAGCAATAATAGAGATTGATGCCGTAGGAGCAATAGCTGTTTTATTACTAAACCGTTCGTTAATACCTACTTCAGCTGCATCGAGGCAAGCACCACGTTCATCAGATAGAACTACTGAAGCTTTATCAACTTCTTTATGAATATGTTCAAATATTTGATTATTCCAAACCTTTGCCATTACCGACTCTATTGGTACATCCTTTGATTGTAGGAATGAGTGAAAACCCATAACACCTAAACCTACACTACGTTCACGCATTGCTGAATATTTAGCTCGCTCCATGGTACTAGGTGCTTTAGTGATAAAATCTTCAAGTACGTTATCTAAAAAACGCATTACGGTAGGAATAAACTCGGGGTCATTTTGCCAATCATCAAAATATTCTAAATTTACAGAAGACAAACAACACACAGCGGTTCTAACCTTACCCAAATGATCAATGCCAGTTGGTAGGGTAATCTCGCTACAAAGATTAGAAGTTTTTACTTGTAGCCCAAGTTTTTTATGATGCTGCGGAATATATTTATTGACAGTATCAATAAATAAAATATAGGGTTCTCCAGTTTCTATTCTAGTAGTTAGTAACTTAACCCACAAATCTCTAGCCTTAACTTCACGTACAACTTTTTTAGTAGCAGGGCTGATTAATGGAAAATTTTCATCACTCTCAACTGCTTGCATAAATGCATCTGTTACAGCTATGCCGTGATGTATGTTTAAAGCTTTACGATTAGTATCACCACCAGTATGGCGTCTTAAATCTATGAATTCCTCAATTTCAGGGTGATCAATTGGTAAATATATAGCAGCATTTCCACGTCTAATTGACCCTTGAGAAATAGCTAAAGTCATAGAATCCACAACCTTGATAAATGGAATAATGCCAGAAGAAGTACCTTTGCCTTTAATTGCCTCATTAATAGAACGAACATTGCCCCAATAGCTTCCTATACCACCACCACGTGAGGCTAACCAAACATTCTCAGTCCAAAGATCTACAATACCTTCTAAACTATCATCTGTTTCATTCAAAAAACAAGAGATAGGCATCCCTCTGTCAGTTCCACCATTACTAAGAACTGGGGTAGCTGGCATAAACCACAACTTGCTTATGTACTCATATAATTGCTGAGCTATCTCTGCATTATCAGCATAATAGCTAGCTACTCTAGCAAATAAATCTTGAAAATCCTCTCCGGCTAGTAAGTATCTATCTTTTAGCACTGCTTTGCCAAAACTAGTAAGTAAATCATCTCGTTTCTTATCAATTTTTATAGGAAATTTAGTATTTGCTTGCGTTGCCATTGTTATATTATCTTATTGTTTTAATTAAATTACCCTAATTCGGGATAAGAATTATAATTCTTATCCCGAATTAGCTGTGATATAAAGAAAAATGTACTCTTGAAGCGGTTCTGCGAGTACATTTTAAACCTTTCTAAAGCTAAAAATATGATTTTAAAAGATTAAAATCATGTTTTTAGCAAAATGGATTGCCACGCTCACATACGTTCGCTCGCAATGACATATACGTCTATAAAACGTCATTGCGAGGAGACCGTAGGTCGACGAAGCAATCTATAATTTCACCGAATTTGGGATAAGAATTATTTAATTCTTATCCCAAATTGGGGTAAATTGAGAATATAGCAGATTTTTGTCTTAACACTAATAGCATAATCACACAATTTTTAAAAATTTTTCTAATTCTACAAGACTCGAAACATTAATCAAATCAAATTTATGGTCAGTTTTTTTTAGCATATTAGTTAGCACCTTACCTGCACCAATTTCAACTATTTGTTCTATTTTTAGATTTTCCAATTCGTTTAAGGTTTGACGCCACCTCACCCTACCGCAAATCTGTGAGATTAAGTTTTGTTTTATCTCTATAGGGTTAGTTGTTGGTTTGGCTGTAACGTTTTGTATTACCGGAACAAACGGTTTGTTAATTACTACTTTGTCTAAAGCCTTTGCCATTTGCTCTTCTGCTGGCTTCATCAAACTACAATGAAAAGGACTACTTACATTCAATTTAATAGCTTTATAGCCCAAATCTTTTACGATAGATATTACCCGCTCCACTGCTATAGCTTCACCACTGATGACTATTTGTCCGTTTATATTATCGTTGGCTATATCAAGGTTGGTAAACTCTTTTACGATCTCTTCAAGCTTTTCTAGAGGAATAGCTATACACGCCGCCATTGAACCTTCACCTACTGGATAAGCCTCTTGCATAGACTTACTACGTATTGCTAGCAATTGGGTAGTTACTTGTATATCTATACTTTCCGCTGCACATAATGCACTATATTCTCCTAAAGAATGACCTGCAACATATGAACACAGGTTAGTAATATTTCTATTGGTTTGTTGTTTAATGACATTCAATATTGCCATAGACACTGCCATTAGTGCTGGTTGAGCATTAATAGTCAAAGTTAAATCTTCACTTGGTCCATTAAAGACAATATGACTTAATTTTCTTTCGAGAGTATCATCTACCATTTCAAATGTCTCTTTTGCCACCTGAAAGTTATCGTAGAATTCTTTTCCCATACCAACTATTTGTGACCCTTGACCTGGAAAGACAAATGCTCTATTCATAATATACTACTCGTAAATGAAGAGTTGATAGACGATAGAATCAAAATTATGATAGTAGCCGGAGTCAAAGGGTCGAGGTGCTAGGCGTACATTTAGTACGTGGCTACCTACGATCCCTGAAGACGACAACGCAATTCTTGATTTTCATCGAGTATAATACCATAATAATTTAATTTATCTACTGCCGATTATGAGAATTCCAACAATACTGTCAATAGTTTTAATTATTCTAAATTTACTAATATCAGAGTCAATGGCCTTGGACTCTGTCAAAGAAACTTTTACATGTCTAGACAAGAAAACATGGCAAGATTGTGAAAAGATGGCAAAGTCTTCAAAAGATAAAGCCTTAATCAAAATTATTATGTCTCAAAGATTCTTAGACCTGAATTATAAGAAAAATAGCTTTGAAGAGGTAATAAAATTTATACAAAACAATCCCCACTGGCCACAAGTCGATAAACTAAAAGAGATGGCAGAACAATATTTAAACTATAACACAGACCAAGCTTTAATTGTAAACTGGTTTAGTGGAAACGAACCAATTACTGCTTTAGGCTATAAATTTTATGCTTTAGCCAGTAAAAAATTAATAAAAGATCCACAAAAATTAGCGAAGATTATAAAAAATGGTTGGATTTATGGGGTCTTCACGCAAGCAGAAGAAAGCAACTATTTGAGTAATTTCAAAAATATATTGTGTGAAGAAGATCATGTAAAAAAAATTGATGAATATTTATGGACAGGGGATACGTGTAGTGCAAAAAAATATATGCATTATGTCAGTAATGGCTATAAACAAAATTTTATTACCCAAATTGCTATACTAAGTAAATCTAATACTAGTGAAAAACTTTTTCAACAAGTATCAGAAAAATATTATACCCCAGCTTTATTATTTAACTATTTGGATTCCAAGAAAAAAGAGATTCCTACCAGTCAAAGTATTGCTCTATTTAAAAAAGTAAAGCAAGATAAAATACATTCCGCCTATTGGGCTCGTGTACAATCTTATTACGCTAGAGAATTTATTGACCAAAAAGATTTTGTCAGTAGTTATAAAATAATTAGCATACCTCTTACTGTCTACCCTGAGCATGTAAGAGAAGCAGAATGGCTTAGTGGTTGGCTTGCTCTTAGATTTTTGCATAAGCCGGACATTGCTTTAAGTCATTTTAACAAATTTATGAAAGTTGCAGCCAAGCCATTAAGCGTATCAAGGGGGCAATATTGGCTAGCTAGAACCTATGAAGCAAAAGGGGATAAAGAGCAAGCGAATAAATTTTATCATATGGCCAGCAAGTATTCCCATAGTTTTTATGGACAGTTAGCTAATATCGAACTTAACAAACGGCACTTTATTTTACCACAAAAGCCCACCTCCACTAAGCATAATAATGAAAATAGTGAAATTATTAGAGCCATAAAACATCTAATTAAATATGGTAAGCATGATTTAGCTCTGTTATATGCTAAAACGGCTATTGAAAAATCATCAAAACCGTCTGAGGTTTTATTAATTACCGATATGATTAGTACAAAGGGCAATATTTATCATACAGTAGAGGTAGCAAAAACTGCTTGTCAACATCATACTTTTATTAAGGATTATGCTTTCCCTACCCCTTATACTCAGGCAGTAAAAAATACCCCCCTAGAACCAGCTTTAATATACAGTATTATAAGACAGGAGTCAGTTTTTAATCAATATACAATTAGTACAGCTAAAGCTAAGGGTCTAATGCAGCTTACAGATGCAGCTGCTTATGATACGGCTAAATCTATTGGCTGTAAATGTCATATTAAAAAATTAACTACTGACCCTAAATATAACATTATGCTAGGTACTAATCATTTTAAAGAATACTTACAACTATATAATGGTAATTATCTTTTAGCCATTGCTGCTTATAATGCTGGTCCTTGTAGAATCACAAGATGGATTAATCTGTTTGGTGATCCACGAGACTTAAAAGATTTACGACAAATAATTGATTGGATTGAACTAATCCCATATTATGAAACTAGAAATTATGCTCAACGTGTCTTAGAAAATCTACAAGTTTATAGATCTATCCTTAATAAAAACAGCAACTTAAAGCTAAAACAAGATCTTTTAAAGACTAAAGATAATAAGAGAACCTGAATTCGATGTAACAAGTTACATCGAACTTTCGTGTTATATTTTAACAATCAGGTTTGAAGCGGCTGCCCACCTGATTGTTAAAATATAACACTCCATTCAATATGTGATTTTAATAATTAAAATCACATATTGAATGATGAAAAAAGTTAAAATGCACTCGCGTCAGCCGCTTCAAGAGTGCATTTTTCCTTATAACAAAGCCAGCTCGATATAAGAATTAATAATTCTTATATCGAACTGAGATTAAGAGAGAAATATAACATTTTAGGCTATTTTTAGCCCCATGCTTCTAGTACTACAGTTGTAGCACCAGAGTACCAGTAGTAAAGGTATAACATGTTCTCAAGATATAAGAACCCAAAAATCACCATAAGGGATTATACGAACTTTGAAATTGTAAAGATGACCTACTGATAGTAGGTTAGTGGAATTTAGGTTCAGAATTAGCAAACAAACTTTTCTACTTTTTAATGATTTTTATTATTAATATTTAAACTTAAGTTGAGTTATTTTTGCTTATTCTTTATAGATATTCGTATAATATGTTTTATATGTACCGTTAGGACATAATTTATTTTTCAACAGTTTCATTATATGAAAAAATTTTTACTATTAATCATATTATTAATCATTAATACTAGAACTTTGGCAAAAGAACAAATAACTAATTTAATCACCCCAGTTAGTTATTTTGTCAATCATGAGCAACAACTTAAAATCCTTAATGAGCATTTAAATAAATATAGACAAGCAAGTATAGTTGGTACTAGTGGTATAGGTAAAACTCAACTGATTAGGATGTATGGTTATGAGAATAAAAATAATTATGATCTAATTTGGTTTTTTGATTGTAACCTTGATTTTAATGAGCAATTTGTTAAATTAGCCAAACAACTCAATACTATCAAACAAACTAATATATCTGAAGAAGTTGCTTTAGCAAAAAAAGAAGTAATATCATATTTAACTTCTACTAATAAGTGGTTATTGGTGTTTGATAATCTAAAAGTTAATGAAAATACAAAAGTACAAGATTTTATTGATTGGGAACATAATGGTAATATAGTGTTTTGTTCGCAAGATAATGAAAAGTTATCTAATATTATAGCAATGCCCATACTTGATAAGCCTACTATTATAGCTTTAGCTAATAGCTTATTGGATAATAAAGATAACAATAGTGTTGAATTTTTAACGCAATCTTTTAGTGGTTATCCAATATTGATAGTGCAAGGAACTCAATTGCTTAACAAAATTAAAGGTTTAGATAAAGAGGAGTATAAAAAGAAAATCTATCAATCAACTGATAAAATAGCAACAAATATTAATATGGTTATTCAACAATTAAAACCAAGTGCAATAAAGTTGCTGAATAAAATAGCTTTATTAAATAACCAAAGTTTTTCAAAACAGCTGCTTACCATCATTACTGATCATAAAGATACTTTAGATGATGATATATATCAATTATCTAAGTTTATGCTAATTAGCAATATTAATTTTAGTGAGAATAATCCTATTTTTGAAATGCATGACATAGTTAGCAATAAAATAATGGAACTAAATGGTGATAATAATAAAATATATTTAGAAAATATTATTGCCAAATTACCTAAACCTACAAGAGCTCTCTCAGGATATTTGTGGAGAACCGCTCAGACTATAGCAGAAAACTTAGAAATTATTCTTAAAAATTCTGAAGGATATAATACTAACATATATACAATACTTAAATTAAGAAGTGAGTTATTGTCTTTATATGTAAACGTTGGTGATAATAGCAAAATCCAGCAAATGGTTGATTGGTTTAATCAAAAAAATCAACAAATTAAATTATGGCAAATGCCTGAGAATTACAAATTTTATTACAGTAGATATTTAGGGGCAATAGGAATCTATAATAGGTTAATAAGAAATTTTGAAACAGCGATTTCTTATTTTACTAAATCATTAGAAGTTTTATATACACTTGATAATGATGAAGGCAATGATGCTCTAAAATTTAATTTAATTCATCAAATATGTATAACGTATATAGACATAGGTGAGATAAAATTGGCTGAAGAATTACTTATAAAGATTGAAAAATTAGCAACTCAAGAAGTAGAACATATATTTACAATATATTTTTTAAAGGCTTGCTTGTTTTATGCACAAGGAAAATATAACAAAGCTTTAGAATATAGAGATCAAAGTATTGAGCTTCTTATAAAAAATGGATTCCATGCTAATGACTTATACCTTAGTAGAACTTATATTTATAGAGCAATGGTACTGAATTGTCTTGGTAGATATCAAGAAGCTTATGCTCAAGCTCAACAATTATATAACACACATAAGAAGCTCATAGGGTATGATTATGATATTAAATTTTCATGTATTTATACAGAAATGGCAAAAAGTAAATTAGGTTTAGGTAAAGTATATAAAGCTTCTGAATACATTAATAAGGCTATATTGTTAGCAGAAGAAAACAACAATTCGGAGAACATAAATTATTCTAAAAATTCTGATTTAGCAGCTACTTATGTAGTACAAGGTGATATTTTTTTTGCTCAAGATGACCTTAAGCGATCTATAGAATCTTATAAAAAAGCGTTTGTTATATACCATTATTTATATGGAGATAGAAGTAAAAATATTGTTCAAGTAAGTGATTTGTATAATCATGGAGCAAAAACTGCCTGTAAAAGCAAAGATTTATATAATTATAAATTTTTTGGCAAGCCACAAATTAAGGAGTTTGGCATACACCACCCTAATACAGTTGATATGTTTGAATATTGCAAACAATATAACATGGATTTGTGGGACAAGAACCATTAAGTATTAAGGTTCTGTGGCATTTATTAATAACACAAGGGAAAAGGATCATTAGGAAGATTCATGATTTCACCCCAATTCGGGATAAGAATTAGTTAATTCTTATCCCGAATTAGCTTTAATATAAGGAAAAATGCATTCTTAAAGCGGCTAACGCGAATGCATTTTAAACCTTTCTAAAACTAAAAACATGATTTTAATCTTTTAAAATCATGTTTTTAGCAAAATATTAATTTAACTTGAATTCGATGTAACAAGTTAATACTAGACCCAGTATCATCTCTATTGTGGGTGATGTCACCCCTGCGTAGGCAGGGGTCTAAAGCAGTAGCAAGGATTAAGTGCTTAAACATTTTTAGATACCTGCCTTCGCAGGGATGACATCGAGCGTGCAGAGAATAATAATTATTCTTACATCAAACTGAGGTTAATTTAACAATCAGATGCAGAGCCGTCTCAAATCTGATTGTTTCTATAATTTTACCGAATTTGGGATAAGAATTTGTCAATTCTTATCCCAAATTCGCGTATTTCCGTATGCAACTCGTTAAACAATCCCAACAACAACGTAAAACAGATGCTCATACCCCACATCATTAATTCATGTACGCTGGAATGCTGATGGATTACATAACTTCACTGTTAAAATGTTAACTTACCTTGCCTTATTAGATCATCTAAAATAGGCGTTTCTTTTTGGCTTCTTTGGATACGATCAACTTTATCAGCTATAAAAGTAATAGGCTCATGTTGCTTTTTTATAAATTTGATAATTTCCATAAAATGTTTGCAATCACCTTATAATGACCCCATAAAACTAGACCAGTGAGTAAGTCAGTTCGTAGACACTCTTATTAAACAAAAAGGGTTTTCTTTTTTAAAAGAAAACCCTTTTGTTTGAAGTAATAGATAAGTAAACTTAAAAGATTAGTTTAGAAGTTTACACGAACTTTTAAAGTACCTTGGTGACCAACATATTTACTAGCTAAATATGCATCGTAACCAGCTCCATACTCCATATTACCAGCTTTAGCAGTAACGCCTAAACCAAGGTTAAATAATGTTTTTGCAGCTTTGTCAGCTCTAGTAGCAAACGAACTAGTCATACCATCTAATTTAGCATTAACTTTCCCTGAACTACCAACTAACTTTTGTGAAACAAAAGCATGTACTTCAGGCATCACTGTAATACCGTTAGTATCTACAGAAACTGCAAATCTAGTACCAAGCACAGCTTCAACTTTATTGCTAGTCTTCTTACCAACGACCTTATTTACGTTGTCTGTACCAGTTTCTTTATAACCTTCATCGCTAGATCCTGTATAACGAATTCCAGCCATCGGTGTTAATAATACTGAGTCAGATACTTTAGCATTGTAACCAAATAATACTTGACCACCGTAAGACAGAGAATCATAACTAGCTTTAGCAGTTTGCTGACCACTAGCATTACGAGAAGTAGGAACTTTTCTAGGATCGCTATTTTTAATTTTATTTGAACCAAAAGAAACCAAACCTTGTACAAAGAAATCTTTATCAAGTTGTTGTGATCCATAAAGAGAGAGCATCACAGTATTAAGGTCTGTTTTTTCTCCAAATTTATAATCTTTGTATTTCATATCAGTTCTAACAATACTAACAGCAGCACCGATCGTTAGATTTTCGCTCGCTAAAGCATCGAAACCAAGGACTCCACCAACAGATTTTGTTTTATAGCCAACAACACTACCTTCACCCTTCTGAATAGCTTGATTATAGTATGGCATAGCCCATGCACCCATTGATTCACCAGCTACATCATCAGAACCACTACCTACAGGTTTTTGTTGATCAACTTGGGCAAGTCTTGCTCCCACTAAATTAGTAATCCCAACATTAGCATGATCGATAGCATCAGTTACTAGTGCATTCTCAGCATTTACACGTTGTTGTATTGCTTTACCACGTTCTTTTGGGTCTTTTAACCGACCAATATCAGTCATATCAGCTAATGCCTCACGACCAAGCAAACCAGCATTTTCCTGATCTTTCTCATCACCACCAGCAGCTTTCATATCAGTTGGAGCTATAGTTGCAGCATTATTTGAACGCAACAAGTAAACATCTTGATCCTCTTTAGTCTGAACGATCCACTGTGCATATGCTTGATCTGTTTTTACTCCTGTTAGAGGACCAAATTGTGCACCATTAACTAGACGTAGATTTTTACCATTGGCAATCAACTTGTACTCTTGATCCGCCCCTAATTGACCTTCATCCTTAACGATTATAGCACTAACTGGTACACTAGCAGCCACCTCTATAGGAGCATTAACCTCTATAGAACCAAGTTTTCCATCTGCAGTTAAGGTAGTTGCAATAGAAGTCCCAGCACCCCATGTAGAAACTACGTCTTTTTGGTTATCTTGGAAGATTAACTTATCAGAGTTCAGATTAATATTGGCATTAATATGTGAAGTACCACTAATTATATTGTTACCAATAATTACGATATTTTCAGTACCGAAGTTAACTACTTCTGCATACATAGCAGCATTCTGCAAGCCTACTGTTTTATTGCCATTAAATGTTATAGCCTTAAAACGAGCATTCTCTGTACCAAGCTTAGCACCAATACCAGCATAATTTGTGAAGTTAATCTTATTATCTTCTCCCTTACTGGTCATAGTAGCTGTCAACCTAACACCATCTTTAAACTCAGCTACAGAACCACCTTTATCACTACCAACTTGTAGTCCACCAGCTACTATTCTACCAGCTTTGTAAACTACATTGTCATTAATAATACCATTATTGACATAAGTATCACCAAAGTTTTCGGTATTTACTTCAAAAGTTGCATCTTTTAAGTTGTGTCCCTCAGAACCTAAACCATAAACCTTATTAGAACCAGCCTTAAAGTTAACAGCACCTTGATTATCAGTTGTAGTTGTTACACCAGCAAAGAAGTCCTGAATAGTAACATTTAAGGTATTATCTCCAGCAAATTGTAGATTAACCAAATGATCCTTATCACCAATATGGTTAGGTTTACTGATAGTGTGATCAATAGTTGATAATACAACTGTAGGTCTAGCGTCTTTAGAACTCGCACCAACAGTTTTAAAAGTACTATCAACATTTATCCCATCAAGTTGCATTTGTGGAGCTAAAGTTAAGCTTGCAGCAGTTTTACTGGTGAACTTAATATTGCTAAATTTTAGACCGTTATCACCTACTAATTCAACATTACCACCATGCAATTCTAAGGTAGCTATACCGTTAACAGCACCAGCATTAGCAGCTGCTGTAGTAGTGAATTTTACACCAGTACCAACACCAGCAGCATTATCAAATTTCAGTGTTCCCTTACCATCAACATTACCAACAACTGCATTAGCAGTATAATTACCATCTACAACTAATGTAGATCCGTCAGTTGCTAATTCTATATTTCCGCTGAAAAAACCTTGACCCGATGTAACTGCCTCAACACCAGCATTTACTTTGAGACCTTTAAATTGCCCGCCTGATGTCCCTATGTCGCCTTTTAGAGCAGCATTCCCAGCAAAAACTAGATTACTTCCATTAGCTGAAGCAGTTATACTCTTAGCAGTAATATCATTACCTTTACGAAGAGTAAGAGTCTTATCGTTTGCTGTAAACTTGATTTCCTTTAACCCATCCTTAGAGGTTGTTGTATTATATAAGGAGACATTCTCACTAACTTCAAATGTAGATTGCTCTGCATTTGTCAAAGCTCCAAAGGCATATTTAGCAGTAGCAACATTCATCTTAACTGTTGACGCGTTACCACCAAAATCAATGCCAGCAATATTAACCCATTTATTGGCAGCTGCAGCTATGTCAAAGTTAAGTTTTTGTCCTTTCAGTAATAATTTATCTAGAGGCTTAGAATTATTATCAGCAGGATTCATACCAATAGTACCAACAATCTTTAAAGTACCACCATTGTTCATTTCAGTTGCATCAATAGTACCGCCACCATTAGCACTTATTATAGATTTAATGGTTACATCACCTGCTTTATTAGTTAACTTCAATGTTCCACTATTAACATTATCAAAGATAGTCTTAGCATTAATCGTAGCACCACCAACTTTTACTGTTTTATCCTTATGGATGATAATATTACCAAGTCTTCCAGCAGCAGCAGCACCAGCAGCACCAATGTTACCAGTAATTTCAGCATTACCCTCAAACGTTAAATTTGAAGCAGCAGCAACATCAACATTAGCAACAGTTTCATTAATATTACCGGTCAGTTTATAACCATCAGCAAATGTAAAATGTGTATTAGCCGCCCCTCCTTGTAGTTCAGTGACAGCATGCTGTCCTGACAATCTCAGAGTACCACCAACAGTATTGCGAATTGCAGTCAAATTGTTTACTATACCACTTAATTCACCATTACCTTGAAAAAATATCTTTCCAACTACAGCTGGACCGTTTATGTCACCATAAAAGTCTCCTTTAAGTGTTTTACCAGCTTCCACAGTAATTGTACTAAGTGTATTATGGAAATCTGTTGTACCAAGATTACTACTCTTGGATAGAGTTACAGCTGAAGCTACTGTTATGTTTGTAACACCCCCCTTACCTACATCAACTTCACCTTGTAAAGCGATAGTCCCACCACGTAATTCAAGCTCTTTAGTATATACTCCTCCTGTAATTGTTGCATCATGACCAGCGCTAGCATCAACTATGAATTTCCCAGCTCTATGCTCCGTATCTATACCAACTACGGGTCTATCTGCACCTCCAAGATGAGAAAGAACTGCAGCTTTTCCCTGATTATCTAAGTGAATTACACCATATCCATCTTGAGTACCACCAAGAGATCCATCTCTAACTCTAAAGCTAACAGCAGCACCATTCTTAGAAGTAAGTAACAATATACCATTACCATTATTACCAAAGTTGATTCTACTACCTGCTCTTGTTTGTAAGTCCAACGTACCAGGATCACCACCAACAGTTACACTAGAGCTGAATTCAACAGTACTATTATCAGAGATGCTAATTATTTGGGCTTTGGCAACTTCTGATTTTTGAAATGTTGCCTTAAAGCCAACATTGTTAATATTCAATGTTACATTTTCACCATTAACAATTGTAAAGTCATTAAACACGATATTTGCAGGAGCAAAAGCAAACCCATCACCTGGACGACCAGTAATAATGTTAAGGTTACCACCCCCCACCGCATCAAAAGTAACAGGACCTAATAAGTCATTACCAAGACCAGCACCAACAAGACGCTCAGAACCAGCAACAATATTACCACCTAAAGTTAAACTGCGACCAGCTGCAACTCGAAAAGGAGCGACAGCACCACCATTTGTTATAGAGTTGATAGTTGTATCTGTAGTAACTGTAGTAACACCTATATTATGAGCATCCAAATGAAGACGTGAAATAGTTTGACCACCAGGAAGGTTAAGATTAAACTCAACAGCATCGGCATGAATTTCTAAACTCGAACCTGAGGTAAATAGTATAGGATTACCAAGAGTACCATCAACACCAGCAAGACCACCATCCTTATTGAGCCCGACTCCATTATCAAGAGATACAGCAACATCTAGTGTAACCCTAGGCTCTATAACATCAAGATGAGCAGCAGCAACAGCAAATGCCGTATTACTTCCACCGACTATAACTGAAGCAATAGAAGCAGTCGCTAGCAAGTTTTTCAAAAAACTGCTTTTTTTACTTTTATTATTCATAATTTTTTCCTATTTAAGTTAATTCATTTTCTAAATACAGTTTCTTGGAACAATTAGTTTCAAAAATTATTCCTGCTCGATGTCATTCCTGCATCTATGTCATCCCAGCGAAAGCTGGAATCTAAAAAAGTAGCCAAGTTTTTAGATCCCGCTACCTTCGCAGGGATGACAATCAAAAGCACATGATTGACCATCAAAGGTGCAGGAATAACATCGAAAGCATAGGGATGACCCTACGCAATCAATAATACCTTAAAACCTTTTTAGAAATATCTAAAACACGCAGTTACTATATATGTAAAAATAACTAATTACAAGCTACTTGACTATTTTTTTTATAAATTACTATCAACTGTGTTATATTTGAAACAGCTATAGAAATTTGTTATATCATGATAGTTTGACTTACTTGACTCCCAAACTTTCTTACCCCAAAAACATCTGACAACGCGACTGAAAAGTTGCATAAAGTTACCTAACTATAACCTCGAATATCGATTTTTTTGGATTCCTGCTTTCGCAGGAATGACATCGTTTCATCGTACTGTAAGATCAAATCTTGACAGTGACTGACTCATAATTTTTCTTTATAGAATCCTATTCTATTTATTGCATCGATGCTTTAATATCTTTCTCTTTATTGTTAAGATAATTTAATCTATTGTCAAGACGTAATTTTTCTGCTTGTTGTTTAGCTTTACTAGAATATTCCAAAGCTTTGTTGAAATCGCCTTTGCTAAAATAAGCATCTGAATAAGTTATATAAAAAAACATTTTTATTATGTCATCAGCTCTTTGCTCAATTAAGTTATTGTATTTATTAAACTCTATTATTACTTTATCCGCTTGGTTGGTTAACATAAGTAGTTCTCCATATAATCTGATTGATAGTAAAAAGTCTCTAATGTTATCAGTTTCCTTAAATAAAACTATTGCTTCTTGAATTGATTTAATAGAATCCTCTATTTCTAGTGTACTTATATTAATTTTATCTGTTTTTGTGTTTTTCTCTAAGACAAGATTAGCTTTAGTATACAATAATCTTGCCTTTAAAGCTTGCATATCCTGATCTTTTACTGACTTATTTATTTTCACATTTTTATACTCATCAAATGCTTTATTTAGCTTTTCTTCAGCCTCGTGATAATTACTAATTCTACAAAAATATCTTGAGTATAAAGTTAGAACTCTACATTTTAATATTTCTAAGCCGTCAGTTTTCTGCAAATATGCATTAACCTGACCAAGTATCTTTAAAAAATCTTCATATTTTTCTTGATAATAGTAGATTGAAGCAATTATTAAATCTAATGTCGCAAGATTTTCATTATATTTATCCTTAAATTTAGTTTTAAATTGCTGACTAGTTTCAATAATTTGTTGAAAAGAATTAGTTAGTTTAAATTCATGTTCATTATCTATAAAAAATTGTAATAGGGATTCAAACCACCCTAAATTTAAGGTAGAATAAATATTATTGTTTTTATTTAGTACCTGAATTATCTTATGATGTAAAACTGCTTGTACTAGGCGATGGATAGAAATATTATTATCATCATAATTGATCATGGAATATTGCCATAATAGTGCAATATGTTTATTTAATGTTAATTCTGGAGATGATAAATGAGGATGAGCGGTTTGTAGCCATGTAAGCAATAGTTTACGAGAGATTCTGTCTGGTGCTAAGTAAGCACATACTGTTAAAAGCTCAATAGCTATTGGCGGTTCATTGTTAATTTTAGTATCTCTAACAATTGCCTCTAAGGTGATGTTCCAGGTTATTGCCACTGGGTAGTTATAACTATTTGTTTCTCCTAAAAAAGAATTATCAGCTAATAATTCTGATTCATACCTCTGGTAAAGAGCTAAATATTCTGGAATAGTGATATGTTTTTGCTTAATATAAGCACTCGCTTGTACTAGTGCTAAGGGTAAATATCCTAAAACTTCTACTAATGTCCTCATAGCATTTTGTTCTTCTGCTGCCACATTTCGCTGTATTAAAGTCTTTATTGTTTTAATCGACTCCTCTTCTGTCATGACATCAATAGGCAATATTGAAAATTTTGTTGGCCAATGACGTTGACGAGTTGTTAAAATCATATATCCACCAGTTTCTGGTAAAAATGGTGCAATTTTACGATAGTTGCTTACGTTATCATAAACTAAAAGCCATCCTGGATTCTCAACTAACCATTGTTTAACATAAGCAATAATGTTTTCTTTTGTATAGGTGTTTTCTGCGTATCCTAATAACTTAGCGAATTCAATATATTTATTATACAAATCATCAATGTTTTCTGCAGGAAACCAAACTTTAAGTGTATACGGATGCTTTGTGTGATTGACATATTGCAAGGCTAATTGTGTTTTTCCAATTCCTCCAAGTCCAGCACATGCAGTAACTGCTACATTATTTATTCCTTCTAGTGTATGATTCTGATGTAATTTACTGTATAAATTACTTAATAGTTTTTCTCTACCAACAAAAACATTATCTTGTCTAGGTATATTCCAACTAGTCAAATTCTTAGGAAATATTATTGACTCTTGTGGTTTAAGGTAGGGTATTTCTGCTTCTTGACTTTTAACCGTTTTTTTAACAGCTGGGCTAAATATTAAAAGATAAGCACTACAACTAATCAAAAACAATATACTAACTATTGGTAGGTAAATATTCCTAACTTTAGCTTGAATATTTTTGTCTGTCAAATAAGATTGAGGAGAAACTAAACTAGACTTACTTGACATAATATTATTATATCTTGCCCTGAACTTAATAATAATATTATCTATATTCGTATTAGAAAAAATTCTTGTGATAATTTCTAAAAAAATAAAATGATATTGTTTAAATAGAGAAAGATTAATATATTCAAAATTAGTTTGTTTAGGTAAAAATTCTACACTTTGCTCTTTCTGTGTTATAAGGAAAAATACTTTAGATATATCCTGATCATTAGACATAGTAACAGACTTACTATCTTTTTGTCGTTTGGATATATTAGTTTCATTTACAGCACAAACATAGATAGTACATTGCTTTTTACCTTCTCCATGTGTCTCCTTATGCCTTAGAACTATAGGAACATTATCAAAATCTTCTTGCAGTTCTATATAAACTGTTATGCCTATAAGCTGTAAATCACTACGTATCTTATTAATCATCAAGTTTAAATCATTGTTTTTTAGCATCTGCAAAACAATAAAAAAAGATATATTATAAGACTTTGTTAATATTGAAATTTCTTTTAAGGTTTTCTTGAATTCTTGTTGAATTAATAAACTGCAATAATAACTTTGTATTAGTTTATATTTATCAGATTTTTCCATAAAGTTTATAATACCCTCTCGGGCATTTGTTCCTATTTTCCGTTTGATATTAGAAATATGACTTTCAATAGTTCTTGTCTCGACTTGTTTATCCTCATTTGATAAAAAATTAGCTACTCCTTTTATGTTTTTCCCATGCATAATGCATGCTATTACATCCATCTCTCTTGATGTAAATCTAATATTGTTAATTACTAGTAAATGTTTTTCATACATCTCTTGTGGACATAGTATCTCTTGATCTTCCATAAAATCTAATTTATTTAAATTATTATATAAGGTTAACATTTTATAACTATAAGATTATAAAATAGTATACAAACATAAATAATAGATAAATTTTTACATTCATGCCTATGTGTTTTTTACTTATGTATAATACTTACTGTTTTTTTAAGAGTTGGAATAATTCTAATTTAGGTTTTAATAAATTCTTCCAATTAAGTGTAGGGGAGTTAAACTGCACTTAAGTATTGCAAAATGATCAGCCTTATTCCCTCCATAAATTTAAAAATAAAGTTCCAATAGTTATATCTTTTCTAGAGTTTAGTGTACTAATATGGGGTTAATAGTTAATTACAGAGAGCAAAAGCTGATTATTTTATGATAAATATTTTAAAACAAGTCCACAGCAATTTAGTAGAGTATTAATTATGCAAGGTATAAATACTACTGACTTACGTAATATCATAGCTACTATTAGCACTAAACTACATAGAAATAATATAGCTGCTGAAATACATTACAGATTAAAAGACCCTTGTTCTGCTTTAAAGAAGATATTAAAAAAAGCTATCACTGTGAAAGAATTAAAGGACCTAATTGCTTTTAGGATTGTAGTTGATACAAAAAAAGACTGTTATAAAGTATTGGATATTATTTACAATATCTATTCTGTTAATGTAGAGAAGTCTAAAGACTTTATTACTAATCCTAAGGATAATGGCTACCGTTCCTTACATGTCATAGTTGATATCTATGAACGTAATATAGAAATACAAATACGTAGCAGAAAGATGCATAATACAGCAGAATTTGGCACAGCTAACCATGATGAATATAAAAAGACACAGGAAACAAAATTAAGAAAGTTATTCTCTAATTATAGGCTTAATACAGCTTATATTAATACTGAGATCAATAACGCCTATAATATTTTGAGCGGGTTTAATTGGACTATATTAGAACTCTTTATTTATGAGCGGGTAATTGAGAATCTTTGTCATAATTTGTATGATATACAATTGAAGGGTTCTGTCGCATTTATTGCAAATAGCACAAGGGAAGAGTAGAATAGTGTAAAGAAAGTATATCTATGCCATTTTATATTTCTACGAAACTGCTTAAATATTTTAAATGATTCTGTTCTTCACAAGAAATCATCATGTTATATTTAATTGAAATTAAGTCAGAACACCCTCGCTAAACGAGGGGCTTGACGGTATTGGAATGAAGCTATGGCTCATTTGATGATTAAATTTGAGGATAGGCTTAACAAAATTTAATGACCTATTTTTCGAATTTACACAGTTTTTTGGACAGAGCCTATTGAGCAGCCCAAAGGGCTGCCATTGTTAATTAAGATTCTCCTGTTTCGTCAGAACCTAGACTATCAAATTGCTCTTGGTTCTTAATGTAGTGTTTGATCTGATTCTCTTCAAATCCCACAGTTGAGACCGCATAACCTCTAGCCCACAACTTTTCTCCATTAAAATTACGCTTTCGTCCACCAAACTGCCTAGCAACAGCTATAGCACTTTTCTCCTTGATATAACCTATTACTTCGGCTACAGAATATTTAGGAGGAATTTTGATGAGCATATGGACATGATCTTGTACCATATGCCCTTCTATTATCTTGCTTCCACGTTGAGAAGCCAACTCATGGAATACCTTTCCAAGGTATTTTCTAACCTTCCCATACAATTCTTTTTTACGACACTTTGGAATAAACACAATATGATATTTGCAATCCCATTTAGAATGATTTAAACTTTCGTATGTTGTCATATATTTTCTCCTTTGACCGTCAAGCCAAAGAGGTTATATATGATAACTTTTTATTTTATACTAAATCTAAAGGCCAAGCCTTGATGGTCTCACTAGTCAAACTAGTACCCTATCATTGAGTTAAAGGTGGTAAAGTTTCTATCCTTGCCATTTATCGTAAATCTCTTCGACTTAAAGAAGGTGATGAAATAGTTTTTAATCTTAATAACAATGAACTTACCCTAATTCCTATTAAGACTAGTTTACAAAAAGTACGCGAAATGATAGTATAATGGACTGAAAAATTTAGACAAAAAAGCAGGTAGTTTTGTTTTGTAATAAAATATAATAAGAATTATACTTAGGATAAACGAATGGCAAAGAAACAAAGTAGCACCAAACAAAATGCTATACATTATGTAAAAACATAAACAAACTATTAGAAGCAGTTTGTTAGTAGCCATACAACTTGAATATTTTAGGATAGACGAAATATATACCGATAATCCTGAATTTGGATATTGTTGTATACATAGGCAATTATTAGAAAATGGTTTTAATAGACTTCTTTCGAGACTTCATCTGAGAGGTGGTTTTGTTGTCAGAATTAATCTCAAAATCCTCACGTACGTTTGTCGTACTGCTTACGGTTTTTCGATTAATTTTTTCTAAAAACCCTTATCTCATACCTAGTTTCGAAAGAAGTCTAATGTTAGGTAGGGATAGAATACACAAATATATGGAGATAATGGGCATAGAAGCTATTTATCTGCATAAGAAGAAAGCTGTTTCTGTGAAGGATAATCAGCATAAAATTCATAGTTACTTGCTTGATCAATACTGGATCAAATCAGGAAAAACGAAAACGATCTATATACCTAATGTCAATGAGGTATAGAGTGACAATATAACTTACATTAGAACTAATGGTGATTTTATGTATCTTGCAGCTATTATAAATACTAAATAATATGAATAATAATAACTTAAAAATAATAGTTGAGACAAAAACATTAACTCAGGCTTTGGCTTTTGCCAATTCTGTAGTAGAAAAACGTAACGTAATTGCTGAGCTTAGTCATGTTAAATTATCATCTAAGGATGGTAAGCTAGAGCTAATAACTACTAACATGGAAATATATTTAAGCCAAAAAGTAGCAGCTCAAGTAATAAGTGAAGGCGAAATAATGGTATCTACTAAAACATTAAATGACATAATAAGAAAGATATCTGATAATGATGTAACGCTCAGTGTCTCAAATGAAACAGATCAGCTTGAAATTTTAGGAAAGAATTGTGCTTTTAACCTACTAACCCTACATGCTAACCAGTTCCCTGCGTTAGATGATATTAATGTTGAAACTACTTTAAAAATATCTTGTAGTGATTTTGTTAAAATGATCGACGGTACTTTGTTTTCGGTATCCGTTGATGAAACTCGTTATAATCTTAATGGTGTTTATTTCTACGTAAAAGATGAAGAATGTTGTATGGCTAGCACCGATGGGCATAGATTATCAGTGTCAGTAGTAAAAATAGCCAATAATGCTAGCGAGTTTGGAGTTATTTTACCTAAAAAGACTCTCGAGGAAATTGTTAAGATACTGAAAGACCCCAAGAATATTCAACTGGAAATTGAAATTTTTCTAAGTGTTAATAGGATTAAATTTGTTTGCAATGATATTATGATGGTATCAAAACTAATTGATGGAACTTTTCCGGATTATCAAGCTTTTATCCCAGTAGAGAACAACTATAAACTTACTATTAATACCAAGTTGCTAGCTGATGCTATAGATAGAGTAGCGACAATAACTATAGACAAATTTCAAGCAATAAAATTGATTTTATCAAAAGACTTGCTTGAAATTACCGCTTCTGGAGAAGCAAGAGGCGTGGCTAAAGAATGCATACCATGTTCTCTAGATGAAAGTAATTTATGCATTTTTGATTATGAAGATAATCTGTCTATAGGTTTTAATCCTAAATATCTTACTGACGCACTAAGTGCTGTGTTAAGTGCTACTAAAGCAAACCAAGTTGAGCTATACTTTTTAAATGCATCATCACCAATGTTATTGAAAACCCTTCAGAATCCTAAAGATGTTTTTGTGATTATGCCAGTTAAGGTTTAATATTCACCTTAATTCGATGTAACAAGTTAATACTAACCTCAGTTCGATATATCTTTTGCTTTGAAAAAGCTAATCTTTTTTTTCATATTTAGGCATTCTAGCATCTAAGCGATATTGATTAATTCCATCAATGTGAGATCTAACTTCTTTTTTAATAAGTTCTTTTCTTTCTTCTATTTTCTTTAGTACTGCTTTACTATACTCTAAAGATTGATTGTCCGCATTAGCTTCAGCTTTCTCACGCATAATTTCATAATGTTCTTGTCTGCGTGCATATCTATCGTCATCTATTATTTTCTGCTCAATCTTATAAGCACTGTCAATCATATTACGAGTTTGAGTATCCGTTGCTTTTTCTCGCATGAATCGCTCGCCCATCAACACGGGATTCTCTCCCTCATCACCTTCACCTTTAGCTAAAGCATCATATATCTCAAAGGCAAGTTTTTTGTTAGATAGTTCTGCATAATATGCACTATCTGCTGTTCTATCCTGTAATTCAAGCTTGGCTAGATATTCAGGAGATGAAATATCTCCTTGAACAGCAATGGTTTCTTTATTGATTTTAGTTAAAAGTGCTTGATGTTCCAAAGATCGTTGCTGATCCTTAAGTGATTCACTATGGGTTCTAAGTCTTGGATCATTATAATTAAAATCTTCCCACTCTGCCCCAGTCAAGTTACCCTCAAAAGCATCCCGTAAATCTTTACCAACAATAGCAGTAAGTGCCTCTCGTTTTAATCCTTCATAACCAGCATATATTCTCTCTCCTATATTTTTACGCTTCTTATCACGTAGCTCTCTCTTTTCATCAATACGCCTATTCATCTCTTGCCAACTTTTGAGTGGTGCTATATTTTTACCAAATAACCCTATTCCCCTTGCTGACATTGCTTGATATGCATCTACGTAAGCTTGCTGGAAATCTTTGGTAAACTTTGCATCACTCGCTAATTCTCGTAAAGTTTTACCATCTTTAGTTTTCATTAAATCATCAAGCTCTTTCTGCTGATCTTTGTCAAGTTTTTTACCTTCTCCAAATTTAAGACCCGCTAAATAATCGCGAAGTTCGGAGTAACTATTACCCTTAAACTCTTTATCCGTTCCCTCCGGTTTAATTGCTTTAATAACCTCACTAATACCCTTTTGGTAATCAGCTTGAGCATGAACATTAACATCTTCATAATCTATACCATAAGTTCTTTTTACTTCATCTAAAACACTAGATTTTACTGTCCTTGGATTCAGAGCTTCTTTTCTTACCCCTTCTATCAACCACTTGCCCTCAATCATCATGTTCTCATAGGCATTGGCAATGGGCATGGTTGCTATTTCGATTGCTTGATTTGCCCTTTGTTTAGCAGCCTTTAGAACATAATTTGCAGGTCTCTCTATTTGCTGTTGAATAGGGGCATAAGCAGCTTGTCCAATCGCTTGTAAATTTGTTAGATTACCTGAGGTGCTAGATAAGAATTTAGCACTTGAAACAGCTATATCATTAAATTTACTTAGTAAATAAACACATACAAAAATTAACAATAATCCATCCAGCTGAACAAACTTACCACTGAAAAATTTATCAATTCTTGTTGAATCTTGGACTGGATCTAAAAATGGTAATTCAACATATCTTTCCTCAATACATTGATAAGCTAAACATAGTTTACCATCTTCTGATCCATCATAGCTGCGATGATCGACAGGCACTAATATATTAGCCTTTGTTTTAGAAAATTTATCAGCTTTCATTGGAGATGGAAACCACCAATAAAATATTGAGTCTCCAAGACTAGTGTCTAGATCTTCATTCATACTACCAAATAGGTCATTTATCGGTCCTAAATTTGGGAAGTCATACTTACATACCCCAAAACCAAGTGAAGAATATATTTCTGTTCTGATAATCATTGAAATAAAAGCAATACCAGTAAATAATATAATTGGTTGTAGTGCATAGGAAATCAGCTGTCTTAACCAGTTTTCAAACAATGAACGCGTGATACCAAATAACATAAAGCAAATGAATATTGGAGCCATTATGATAATCATCCCAACGGTTATCAGTGCTGTAAGATATATAATAGTAGCCTTAAATACCATCATGAAGATAAAATAAAGGGCTATCAAGAATAAAATTATATATATAAATCCTAACGGATCGACAAATAGTAATGAAAATAATTTTGCCATAGTTTGCGGGGCTATCATTAAACCTATAATACTCCAAGATCCAGGTCCGGTAGCTGCTGTTTCTTTAATTATTTGTAATATTTCCGCTACCCCTTCCATAAAAAACACGAATAAGTAATCATGGAAAAATTGCCAGCTACTAGTTGAACTAAGTAACGTAGATACTATACTAACTTTTACTACTCTAATTATTAATTCAGTATGTGTGAGATTAACATTACCAATCAGGAAAGAAAATCCTGTAAACATAATATACAAAGTTAACAAAGCCGAAACAGATACACGATACCCCGGTGTTTTAATAATACCCTCGTAAATTGACCTAACTAGCCCTGTATTCTTGCCATCACCAAATAACTCAGCTTTTATTAAATTCGTTAAAAATTCAATAGGGTCAGGTCTAGTGTCAGTGACCCCAGATTTAATAACTACACGGTACTGACCATTATTATCATCGTAAAATTTATCTAAAATCTTAAAATATAATGGGCATTGAACGTATTTAACTTTATCCTCATCTGCATATTGATAACTTATTCCTCCAGCTTTTACTAATTCCCCTCTTTTATTAAGATCATAAAGTGCATAACCAACAAGAGGTGTACCAAGGTGGGCGGTAATGCCTTTTGGTGTACGTTGTGTATCCAAAGAGAGATTAGGATCTGTATCACGCTCAGCAATTAACATGTATAGCCCTACACCATTTTTAAATAAACATGGTGCATTACTAATGCTAGCATCCTTACTGTCAGTACACATGATGTCATCTATAAATTGGCATACTTGTAGTCTCTTACAAAATTCAGATAAAGTATTGGTATTATTTTCCTGACCATACCACGCACTCCAAGCTGATAATTCTGTAGAGTTGTTTTTATCTCCTTTAGAATAATCCCAAGTTTTTACCAACATAGTAAGTGGTTGACCATTTACATTATATCCAGTATTGATCCAAGGAGCTGTTTGATTATCTTGTTGTTGCCCGCTTAACTCTTCTTTTTTATATCTTGAAGAAATTACAAATTTTATAAAGCCAAAATCATCTGCATCAACGCACCTATCACCAGTACACCCTGAAAGGCACAACATAGAAATTAATAAAATAACAAAAATATTCTTCATTTATAAAAACCTAGGCTTAAATAGTAATTATTCCTTTTTATTAGATCCACCACCCGCTTCACCACCAGTGTCTGAATCATTTCTTGAGGCAAATATTTTGCCAGTATATTCTTTCTTGCCGTCAGGATCACTTTTCCTAGCTTTATAATTTTGATCTATCACCTTATCCTTAAATATCCTAGCTGGAGCAAAAGCTAAATCCTTGACTGGTTTTGCCACAGATTCCATATCCTGTATAATAGATTGCGTAGGATTAGAAGGTCTTTGGAAATCACCCTCTTGTCTTGCAGGTGTTACGTTGGTCAATTGAGCAACTACTATAGTCACATAATCGACAAGTCCATAACACATTAGGCAATAAGCATAGAATAATAAGCTACTGGTAAATATTACCAAGAATGTCCCGGTAGAATTTAATAAATCCTGTGCATTATTAATTTCCGTAACTTCCGGTACGAAAAAAGGTATCCCTGGTAAAAATGGTATTTTGAAAGAAAAATTAATCGGTATGTCCATATGCGTTAGATCTAATCCTATAGCTATTGGGATAAATTCAAAGTTCCAGCATGCTCTTACCACAATTTTTAAAAGTTGTTCAGACATCACCTGATCTATTAATAGAAAAAATATTAATAATATGGTTGGTTGCATCATGTAACTAAATAAAGTAGATAACCAGTTATCGAAAATGCTTTTTGTCTTCTCAAATAGTACCAAAATTATGAATAATGGTGCTAAAGATATCATAATCGCAAGACCAATATAGGCTATAACGTAACCTATGATAACTTCCAAAATGGCTCTAAAATAAAGCGTCAGAGAATAAATAGTCATGATAGCAACAAGAGCAAGACCATTATGAATTTGGAGTAATTGTATAAATAAAAGCCCCCAAAATCTGCCATTGGTATATTTATCAAATATTGGATCAATAAAACCAAAAATGTTAGCTTTAGAACTAGTAAGCCCTACTACATTGGTCATTAGATAGTCAGTACCCTTAATAAAGGCGTTAAATAAGTAATTATTGAAAAAGTTCCAACTATCATCTCCTATTAGTATTACTATCAAAGTGATTTTTATAATTCTTGTTAATAAGTCTTTGGCCGTTATTTGAATAGCACCCGCTAAAAAGGTTAAAGCATATATTATTACGTAAAGAATCAATGCGGCTTTTATGATTCGGTGTAATGTTACATTTTTAGTTAGTTTAGTATAAAAATTCATAGTAAATTTATGAAACTCATCGGTAATAGGTTTAACTGCCCCTTTATATACAATATCTGAAAACCAAGTACTTCCAGTGTAATTAGCATAATTTACCTTAATTAATCCCATTACCTCTTTATTAGGATTCTTTACCCTAATCCATAAATAACCATCTTTGTCAGCATCAGTTGAAAAATCTTGGTTGATTTGTGTACCCACTAGCGATGCAAGTGGTGTTCCACCACCTTTTACTATAATATATTCAACTTCTATGTCTTTTTGTTGTGCATCACTAACAGTCTTATCACCATTACCTACTTCTACCATCATAATATAGCGTCCAAAATGTAAAAAACTGCTACTTAAATCTACAGCTGGGCTATTAATATAAAAATTAAGTTTATCAAGATCAGAAAATGTAGTCCAATCACTCATTAAAGGTTTATCTAGGGAAGTAAACATTCCTTGGATTAACCAATCAGTTAAAAAATCTAAATCTCCAGCAATATCAGATTTATAATATAAGAAACTCTTTTTTAAAAATTTAGAATATACAAAGTTCTCTGCTTCTCTCTTTATAATCTGATTATTTACCAATATCCTCATTCCTCTCCCTTGATCATAGAAGCATACTGGAGAGTTATCTTTATCATTAGCAAAATCAGGACAAATTGTAATAGCTAAACGGTTCATATCTTGTATAATCGCCGGATTCAACGGTTTGCCAACTAATGCTAATTTATCTAACACCTTGTATTTTGTATTTGCTCCAGTACCCTGGCACACTTTATCCCTTGAAGGATCAATAGAATCACATAATTTTTCTGCAGTTGAATATAGTATTTTATTATCAAGGTTGCTATTTGTATAAAGTGACGGGACTCCCAACATATTATTGTCAAGCTCTGACTTTAAAAAATCTTCGTCAGTAGCTACACTAAAAAAATCTCCTGCTCCTGCGAGAGTTATATTTATGACATCACCTTTTTCTACTCGAATTTTCTGTCTATTGTTAGCAAAATTAAAATAGTCTACATAATTCTGCATTTTGCTAAATGCCAAACTTGTATAATCTTTAGTAGGATCAGTTGCCTTAAATTTAGGAAAATTAGTAGCTTCATACTTTTTAGTTAAATGATTAAAAGTTTTAATAAATATTTGTGGTCTATTGAATCTTGGATCTATACGGTACATCACTCGGTATCTTCTTGGACTACTTACAGATCCCCTAGTACTCCAGTCAAACTTAATTGCTTTATCTTTTTTAACATAGTTACCAGTAGAATTCCATTCATTTGGTTTTGCAAGGTCTAAAGAAATGCTACCTTCTTGAAAACTATTGAATTTTGGTACTTCTAGACATGATGCAAATAAGGTTTTAAGCCCCTCTAAACTTGAATTCATCCAATCAAGTTTACTGTTATCATCATTAGCTTTGGCAGGATGGCAGGCTAACAGAACTACTAAGGCAATAAAAACTTGCCCCTTAAGTAGAAAATCTACCAACAAAATTAGATGCCTGAAATTTCTCATCCTATTATTCACTTCATTTTCAGTTATTACTTTGGATTCGCATTAGAACCACTTTCATTACCACTACCACTCTCAACACCACTTCTTGGATTCTGATCCTTATTGTTACCATCACTATCCTTGGTATCACCTTTTGACCTAGCTTTATTCCCTTTATCAATTGCTTTATTCCTATTTTTTAATCTACCAGCAGCTTCTTTCTTAATTGTATCTCTAGATGTCTTATCTAAACCAACCTTTTTTAAAGCTCCTTGTTCCATTGCCGATGACATTGCATGTCCCATAGATGTAGCAGAAGGTCCAGCGGTACTAGTCAACTTTGCCACCATTTTTCCAGAAAATTCAACATAACCATACATTCCATAAGCAATCATAATTAATGCAATATAATGTTGCATATTCAAACCCATCATACCAGAACGAGGATCCATTCCCCAAGGTACAAACCAATTGATACAAAAAATCTCTAAATTAGAGAAAATCGCAGGAAGACCTGGAATAGCAGGAAATGGAACTTTTATAGGTAAAGCACATTTCCAACACACACTATAACCAGTTGCAAAATCCAAGTAAATTGTAAATAGCTGAGTAAGTATAATAATTCCTGCCATTAAAATTACTGGCTCTATAATATATCTAAAAGTAAACCTCACCCAATTATCAAATAAATATCTAGTGAAATCAAATAGCATAAACGTAAGAAACAATGGAGCTATACCAATTAATATAGCAATTGCCATAAATGCCATAATATAAACTGCCACGGCTCGAAGAGCGGTGATGATTACTATCATTGTAGCAATAAATACTATAACAAAATAAATCAATCCACTAAGACCCATAGAGATTAAAGAAAGCACTTGACCAGCAAAAGTTTTACTGAACAATATTTTACTCATTAATGCATCTAGGAACATGAAAGGATTTGTTATCTTATTCGTTGATGAAAACATGCTATAGCCACTCATATTCGAGATGATTCCATCTGAAAAGTTAGTTACAAAATCAAATATATAATTATTGAAAAATCCAAAAGTACTTTCATTCATTAACCCACTAACTATAGCAATTTTTGCTATCCTAATTACCAAATCCTGTTGGTTGATTTTGACCATACCTAATAAAAACATTGCTCCGTATGACATAACGTAGAGAATTAATACGGCTTTTATATAGTTAAAAAAGTTAGTACAAGTAGTAACTCCCCCACCATAGCAAGTCATGTTCTTAAAAATCATCACAGCTGCACCCTTGATTTTGCCTTTTAATAACTCAAATAAAGGGGTTAAAATATTTAAAGTAAAACTACCAACTTTTTCTGAGGTAAAGAATTGTACTTTATACCTACCATAACTTTCTTTATAGTCCTCTTTTTTATTGAGAATTCTCATCCATAGATATCCATTGCCACTTGTAGTAATCTTCGCATTACCTTCGGCATCATCCATATTAATACTATTAGCGGTATAAGGTTTACTAGATGTGTTAGGATTTTCGTCATATGGTACTACTAAATATTGTATTTTACCACGATTAGCCTCAACATCATCAAAACTCTCGCCATTAGTTCTTCGACATTTAGTCTGCTTAATATTTAAGACATAGCCACCAGTATTATTGGTATATTTGTCATCTTTTGACCATAAACGATATTGTAAATAGGTTTTTGCTGTACCGGCTAGAGTCCCATTATAAATGATTTGATATTTAATATTAGCAGCTTTACTATTATTTATTGGATCATACTCTTTGTTTCCAGCAATTACTTTGGCAAATTTATAGTCTGCTCCTAAAGATTTAGCATTAGTTGGAGTCTCACTGTTATCCATTCTATATAACAGACCTGTTGGACCATCGGCAGAGTACCAAAAATATCTTTTATTTTGGTATTCCCCTTCTATGTAAGCTTTATCTTTTATGCTATGATCAACATCAGGGCATGTACGAGATGAAGCACTAGAATTGTTAGAACATTCAGGGTAGAAATTAGTAAATAGCTTACCAGTATTATCATACCAAGGCGAAGTAAAAAAACCGTCATCACGATAAGATTCTGGTGCTGTACTCATCACATTAGCCAAAAAAGGAGTCTCATCACATATTGTTTTCCAGTAACTAAACCAATGAGCTGGATCAGAATTACAACGCCAATCACCTACATGCCTATTCTGTACTATATCCCAACATATATCATGTGGATTAATATTAACACAATCATTCGGATTGTTACAATTTGCCGGCCACTTACAACCACTAACATACTGCCCAGTATATATTGAATATCTACCACATAATGGACTATATGTTTTCTGCCCTTCTGAGCAATCTGCTGTCTCTATAAAATTTTTAAATTCACCATCTTGCTTAACAAGCTTAAAGACATTTTTTACACTAGCTATATTATTTGGCAAATCCGGCAATTTTTTGTGATCCGGTGAAACTGATATTATGACCTTATCGTTAATAAACAATTCAGCTATATTTCGCCATTCATCAGTTTTAGCATCAAAAATTAAAGATAGTGGTTCTGCATTAGTTTCTTCAACCCTAGGAATGGCAACCATGTTATTATTGGTATCTAGATCTGAAGATTGTTGAATATTATTTTTGGGGATATAAGCCCTACAAAGACTTATGTTACCCTCTATTTTAAACTTAATATCCTGCTTATCTGTAACAGCTAAATTAGTATTTAACCATTCTCCATAATGTTTAGGATCATACTCAGTCTCAATTGAACCATCTGGTTTTGTTTTGGTAATAACAGTATAGTTTGCTGTTGCGTTAAGCATGATTGTATTAGTAATACGATCAGTACTACCTCCCTTTTCGTCTAGATCATATCTAAGGAGGCAACCGTTGGTAATTTTTACTGACCCTATCATCGCAAGTAATACCATAACAACGCTAACCACTAGAGCCGCTATGCCTAATACTATTATAAGTTTTGATAAATTTCCTTTCATACAATTTTTATACAACAATATCCAAGTTAATTACTGCCACTTAAGCAGCTTCAATGTGATTCCCGCCGTTGCTAAGAATGATTATAAATGGATTGCTTCGTCGCCACTAAAGTGCCTTCTCGCAATGACGTGTGGGTAAAAGTACTGTCGTCATTGCGAGGAGGCGTAGCCGACGAAGCAATCCATATATGACATACTAGTGATCCACGCGGGCAAAGCCTACACGGGAATGACATCGTTTTTTGTTACCCTGCACCACCGCCACCACCACTCATACCACCACCGCCTCCAGAACCCATACCACCACCGCCTCCAGAACCCATACCACCACCGCTACCGCCACCACTAGAACCTGCCGTACCTTCATCAGCTTTGCCACCACCATCACCACCACCTGAATCTTTTGCTTCTTCTCCTCCTTTCCTTGGTTTTTCTAAAGGATTTTTCTGCGGTGGTTTTCCACCGGAACTTTTTGAAGCATCGGCAATAAACTCTGCCCCTTTCTTAACCATATCAACTATCTTAGTAGGACTAGCTGTTACGGAATCCATGATAGGACCACCAGTAAGCTCGGCGGCAAACTGACTAATTGATTTTGAAAAATAATAAAAAATAATTGAAAAAATTAATACATAAAGTAACTCTACTAACAGTGATACAACATCTATAACAATTGATTTAATTGGAAAAAGAATTAAAAGATGCTTCTCCCAACCTTCCCCTGAATAATATCGTAATAATTTATATCCGGCACTATTTTTACAATCCTCAGTATTAGTATTTGGTAATCTAAGCTCAAAAGTACTAAACTGAACATCACTGTTATACTTATAGTCATGCCTCATAAACTCACAATTCTTGTATATTGCCGAATCATACATAGTAAGTAACAATGCAATAAAACCAGCTACCACTGCGGGTTGCACTGCACAAGATATACAAATTTTTAGCCATGCATCAAAATATGCTTTGGTTCTAGTAAATAAAACCATAGGAATAAATATAGGAGAAATATAGGTCATGACATATATGGTAACTAGACATACTAAATAGTGTGTTATAAAATATAAAATTATTGAAACAAATATTACAGAAAATATTATTCCAGATGCTACTATTATTAT
Organism: Candidatus Tisiphia endosymbiont of Nedyus quadrimaculatus; assembly: GCF_964059235.1. NCBI lineage: Bacteria > Pseudomonadati > Pseudomonadota > Alphaproteobacteria > Rickettsiales > Rickettsiaceae > Candidatus Tisiphia > Candidatus Tisiphia endosymbiont of Nedyus quadrimaculatus. The sequence continues at coordinate 707,390 of NZ_OZ060452.1, read as the reverse complement.
TTGTCCAGATAATAATAAACCAAACATCACAGTAAAAAATCTGAATCCGCCAACCTTACTCAATGCCTTTGGTGCTTCGTCTCCAGGTTTTTTAAAGTTTACAGCAATACCTTTAGTTCCACCCGGCACATTATTAGGAATACCGTTTAAAACGGATTCTGTATTATAATATAGCCCCATACCCAAATAATAACCTATCCTACAATCAACAGCATCCCAAAGTGCATAAAACTTATAACCATCTTTATACTTACTAGTATCGTACTCACATAATCCTCGAGAGCCACCAGCATTAAAAACTATTTGGGCAAATTGTGGAGTAAACTGCGTGAGTAATGGTAAACCATACTGAAGCATACCATTTTCGGTAGTTTCCTTTCCATCCTTAAAATACGCTGGTCCAAGACCTGTAGCAAAATAAGTGACAACTACTAGCTTCATAACAAAAGATGCTATTTTATCTAAATTACCATATTCTTTGCTTAAAATCATATTAACAGCAAAAAACATAACATATAATATTAACGCCGCCCTAATAGATATTTTCAAAGATTCTTGGAAGGTTGAGAAAGGATTAAGGGCAGTCAAACTAATCTTATCATTTTTTGGATCACAGCTACTATAACGAAAAAAAACTTTATCAAGAGTTTCCTTTACACAATCTACAGCTAAGCCAGAAAAATTAAGTAATGACTGACTCCTTGTAGTACCCATATAACAAGTTTTACCTATATTCCGGCATTGTTCGTTTGGTGGTGGTATCGGAGCTGGTGTGGTAGTACTTTTACAAGCTAGTGGAAGTTGTCCTTTTGAGGTAGACATGACTAGGCACAATCTTGTATCAACAATTTTTACTGTTAAAATAATATCTTTTAATAAAGTATTTCCACCTAAATCAGGATTATTATCAGTGCTTAACTCACTAAGACGCTTAGAATCATTTAAATTAAGAGTAATAACTTTACACTCTAGAAGACTACCATCTTTATTTTTTAGACAGAATTTAAATTGTGGGTCAGTTGCATCACACCCATTAGGAGTACCGGTCATATCAATACTATATAGAAGATGTCCGTAAGCTGTGTTTTGTCTTAAATAATCATCTACTGCAAATGAAACTGATGGACACGGATCTCCAAAACCAGCAAAAACTTTGCTTGAAAAAAGTACCAAACAACATTGTATAAAAATTTTTATGACTTTACCAAGTGGGCAAGTTTTAAGTAGGTATAACAGCCCTAAGGTGTCATTCCTGTTTCCCTTAATGCCATCCTGCTTCGGTGCGAGATCTAGAATATCTAAAGCACCCTTCCGGTCTATTTCTTTAGATTCCCGCCTACCCACATAACATCGAGGACTATTATACCTACTTAAACTTGTACAGTTGGTGACTTTATGAATTTTCATTAGAGCCATCTTTTTTTACATTAGTTCTAGCAGTTGTAGTTTTCTTAGCTGGTCTAGTTTTAAGATAGCTCTCCTTCCTAGCTTTTTCCTCACGATTTTTTATTTCTTGTTTAATGTCACCAGCCTTTCCAGCTTGCACCGTAGAATCCTCAAGTCCTCCCAAAGTTTTAGAAAGTAACTCATGGGTCTTTTGCTCTTTTGGTAATTCCTTAGTAGGACTTGCTTTCTCTACTGTCCTTTCTAATTCTTGCGTATTTGTAGCTATCTGTGGTGACCTATTAACAAAATCCTCTGTTTCTACTATTTTACTAGTTGGAGGTAGAATAGGTTCGTCAATAGTCTGCAAATTAACCCTTGATTCCTTTGAAGAACCTCCTGCATTTGAAGCACTCGATTCAGATACACCAGCTGCAGTAGATTCTGCTATATGACGGGCTGGAGAGATAGGCAGTCCACCACCACCTAGAGACTTACCACCACCTCCTCCTGCTGTTGATACAGTATCTCCAGATGAACCGCTGGTGTCTAAGGTATCTCCTGCTGATTCACCACCAGTAGCTTTAGTATCTCCAGCTGATCCACCTCCACCACCTAGATCCTTAGTACTAGCACCTCTAGCTACTTTATCAGCCGCCTGCATTTTACCAGCAGCTCCAAGAGCAGCCATACCGGCTTTGTATATTGCTTGTGGATGTATGGCAACACCACTAAGAGGTACACCTTCAGTCATATCAGCTGCAAACTCTGCTAATTGGCTACTAAAGTGATACATTAAATACAAAGTAAAGCAGGCAGTAATTAAAGCTAGAGCAATATCCTTAATTTTCTCAAAAACTAGTTTGGGTGATACAAAGAACATACCGGGTCCCATAATAATACCCTGCAAAAACGGGTATTTAGATAAATGATCGCTTGTACTACCACTACCTGGTTTTTTTTTGACAATCTCATTGAGGTTATCTTTAGCAAAATCAAAAACTGTTTCTATTGGATTATTAAGCATATAACCTAGGCTATTTTTACAGCTTTTAACATCGTTTTGATCAATATATCCATCCCAATTATTATCAACATAAAATATTTTTACCTTTCTTTTTCCATCTCCCCCACTTTCTATACTACTTTGTATAGGGTTACTTTTATATTTACAGTGACCATAAAAACCGAAATCATAAACTGAAAACATCATAATCATAAAGGTTGCCACTACCATAGGTTGTAGTAAAAATGATATTAATAACTTTACCCATGATTCAAAGTAACCACGAGTATATTCAAATAAAAACATTGGCACAAAAAGAGGAGCTAAAACACCTAATATTACTATAGATATCATGCACATCACTGTAGCATTCACCATAAACGCTCCAACAGAAATCACTAATAAAGGATAGGACAGTGCCAAAGATACTAGAGTCATGTTACCTGAAATAATAGCAGGAATCAGTAAATATACATAAGGTGGGGCTGAGAAACTAAAAAAGTCAAAATTCTTGAAATCATGATTTTTATATTGATTTTCTACCAGTAAGGTTGATAGGATATCTAATCCTAAATAATGGCTTACATGACAGTCTAATGAATCCCATAATGCCATATAAGAAAGATTTTTATCGTAAACTTCTCCATCAAATTTACACAACTCTGATGGAGAAGCATTCATAACCCAACCAGCAAGTGTATCTATTCCTCCTAATAATAAAGGAAAGGCCCATTGTACCATACCATCTAGTCGATTATAGTCAGAATTACTACCAGGAGTAATGTTTATACCTACAGAAAAATAGGTTACAAACAACATCTTTAATACAAAATTAATTATTTCATTTTTAGGAGGAACATCACCAGAAAGTATAATTTTAAAACCAAAGAAAATTACATATATAGTCAATAAAGCGGTAACAGTGCGGTGCATATTACGTTGAAATTGAAATAATATGCTACTTTCTCTTTTGCTTGAATTAATTACTTTATTAATATCATCAAATGTACAAACATCTTTACTAACCAGTAATCTTGCTGTCATTTCTTTAATACATTCTATTAATGGTGAAGAGATAACTATGGCTGTTTTAGAATTATTATAAGCTCTTTGGTAACAACTAGAAGATGACAAACCACAATCAACTATTGCCATTGGGTCAGTAGCGGTATTAGAACCTTTCTTAGTCCCATCATCAAGGCTCATAAAAGTTGCATAAATCGATTCAGGGTAAGGTTCTCTAATATACTTACAGCCAACTGATACCCAATCTGCTAATATAGTAGGAGCAGCTACACACATGGTATCTTTTATTTTTACTACTTTAAAAATAACTGGTATAGGTACGTCCAACATTACACTAGAATAACCATCTTTTGTGTCCTTATAAATAGTATGAAATGATGCTTTATTGCTCTCCCATGCTTTTAGAATATCTTTCCACGGATCAGAACCGGTTAATACGGCCTTAGCAATAGCAATAGCAGAAAGGGTTATCGCCTTCGCTCTAACACCTATTAGATTAACATTATTACACAATGCAAAGGTTAATTTAGGGTCATTTGGATCAATTTTATTATTTCTTGCACATTGTCCTCCAGGGTAATCTCCATCAAATAATTCATGGTCATTTATTTTAAGACGTAGCATGGTATTTGCATATAATCCTGGCGAGATTATATTAGCAACAGCAAAGGTGAAAAATGATGCCGGTATACAAGTGTGAGAAAATTCCGTACGTAATAAATCACCGATACCTTGAGTTTCACAGGTCAAACCTGAAAGAATATCAATTATAGTATCTAAAGTACCTTTTGGTTTTGGTTCTTCTGCATAACTATTATGGACAACAGTAAAATTTAGTAGACTGCATAGCACTACTATTCTAGCAAATATTTTTGCTCCACTAAGTAAATTTTTTATAAAATTATAATGCATAAATTAACTAAAGTGATTTTACTTCCTCATAAAATACCGGTAACCATTTTTCAGGATCATCACCATGTTTCTTTCTAATCCGATCTAACAATAACACTGTTTCAACCCGACCAGAAAGAACATTGATAATATCAGTCATACCATCTAAACTTATTTTTGCAACAACTGCATCTACCCCCTGTTTTATTAAGAAATAACGCGATGTTGGATCTGTAGTTTTTATCAAAATATATTCACGTTGACTAAGCATAAAAGCACTACGATAAATATCAGTTGCCTTAAGGTTTGGTAAGAATATTTGTGTCGCAGTTTGTTGGATCAAGGTATCACTAATCCTGCTTTTAGCTGCATCTTCAACACTTTGGGTAGCAAAAATTACAAAAGTATTTAACTTACGCAAAACTTTTAGCCAGTCCTTAATTTTGGGAGCAAATACTGGATTATCAATCAAAGCCCACGCCTCATCAAGAACTATCATAGTTCTTTGACCATCTAAAGAAATACTAATTCTATGGAAAATATATAGTAGCACAGGAGCAAGACTAACTGGATCTTTTAACAGTTCAGTCATATCAAAGCCAAATACTCGAGCTTGCTGCAAATCAATATTATCTGCCTCATTATCAAATATTCTAGCATGAGAGCCTTTACCAACCCACATAGCAATCCTGCCTGCTAAGCTATTAGGACCATCTATGCCCAAAAATGCTACAACATTTTTTAATCTTCTATCTTTTTTCTCTAGTTTAAAATTACCACTTACTGCTTGTGATAAAATCTTATTATCTTCTGATGATAACAACTCTCCATTAGAAGTAACCAATACTTTAAGCCATTCTAATATAAATGTTCTATTCTCACCAGTATCATCAAGTTGCAAAGGATTAAAGTTACATTCTCCTCCTGGATCAATTGTGGTATAAATCCCATTAAGTGATCTAATAAATATTTCAGCACCGTGGTCTTTATCAAAGAAAAACATTCTAGGTTTAAATTTTTGTGCTTGTGCACATAAAAAATTCATTAATACTGTTTTACCAGCACCAGTTGGACCAATGATCAGAGTATGTCCAACATCTCTAACATGAAAACTGAAATAAAAAGGAGTTCCCGAGGTAGTATCGAGTACAGTTACATATTCTCCCCAGTGATTATTAAAAACCTTACCTAATGGATAATTATGCATAGATGCAAAACTAGCCATGTTTAAAGTATTTATAGTCGAACCCCTTACTATATAATCCATATTTCCAGGAAGCTGCCCCCAATAACTTGGCTCCATATTAATTCTTTCTCTAACCGGTTGAATTCCAGAATTGGAGAGTTCAACAGAAGCCATAGATAGGGTATCCTCAAGGGATTTTAAATTACTATCAGAGCATAGAAGCGAAAAATGATGTTCTCCAAAACCAATATCACCACTGGTAGCCATATCAAGTGCTCGAGAAATTTCAGCAACTTGTGATACAGCTTTATCCTCTGCTTGAATCATTCTATTTTGTTGTAGTTGCATTTTGCTAATCGCCACTGTCCTATTAGCAAAAACAAAACTTTGGGTCATTACAAACTCAAAAGGCATTTGTAAAAATCCGTCAAAGATTCCAGCTGACGTAGATGGTCCATACTCTAAAATACTTAATATACCGGCATATCTTCTACCCTTTGGACCACGTGCTTCTATAGATCTAGAACCAAAAAACAATCTATGGGTTGGAAGATATTGGTCTATTGAATTTCTTGGAACGGTCATTTGCATTGAAGATCCACAATTCACCAAAGTACCTAAGAATTCCATAATATCACAACAATAGCCACTATTCGATTTGCGTACGCCAAGTAACCTCGCCGAATAACTATGGAATGTATTAACTACTCTTGAGGACATTTCTCGCAAACTATCCTGCATATCTCGCATGTCATTTTCCCAAGCTGATTTATCAGACTTTTGCATCAACTTTTTAATGAAATATTCGATTATAGCAACCCCAGCTTTATCTGGTCTATAAAGAATACTCACATATAATTCATTAAAAAACGACCTAGAACCTGCATGTTTCTTACGCCATTCATTTGATAAATAAGTTGTGAAATCATTAGGTATTTTTATGGTAGGGTCAGAGGTATATTCAAGCCCATCAAAAACCACTGGTTTGCGTCTCCTGATCGTGTGGAAATACATCACAATATTGCCTGATGACATATTTTTAAGTAACGCATTTCTGATATTTTTTTTAATATCTAAATCTTCATCATCAGCTGTTTCAAAGGAAAAACCACCTATTTTTACTACTTGTAATAATTCATTATTTTTAGTTAAAATAGTATTACTATCCCAATGGCATTTATAAGGAATAAAATGAGAAGTAGGTTTTTCTTTCCTAGATCTCGACTCTTTGGCTGTTTTTGTTACAGATAATTTTATCATTTTGTCATTTTATACTTTGTTCTAATACTACAGTTGTAGTATCACTAGATTATCAGTAGTAAAAACGATGTCCCCCTACGAAAGCAGGGGTGACAATATTGTGAGTAACTACAACTGTAGTACTAAATACCGTATGAATTCGCTCCATAGAATGATTTATTAGGACACTGACTACATCTAGAAGATTTATTTAAAAGCAACTCTATAAATCTTGGTTCTTTAAAACATATTACATACCCTATCATATGAATCACAAAAGCAACAAGCAAATTCATAATACTATTACTTTGAATAAATAATGACATAGATATAATCATATTAAGTGCTGCAAATTTTATACTCACACCAAATATCATTGCGGGTCTTGTTAAACCGACAAATAACGGGTCTGATACTAAACTGCCTGACATAAATTACCCCTCTTTTGCTTTTTTACCAAAAATTAAATCTATAACTCACTCATATTCTTTACTTATAAACATACTTAACAATATCGAATCAGGGAAAGCCGAATTGAGAAAATGTACATAATTGGTACTGTTTTGAACAGCACTTAAAGCTGCTTCAAGCAAGCCAACTTTCTCAGGATCAACAGTATTATTCAACATCTCTTTCAATACATTAACATCTTGTATTCGTATATACTTCTCTCCGGCAAATTCTAGCCCATCACATAATAATACTAAATGATCTGCATCTAATGAGGAAGCAATTATCGAGGCCGTCAGATTTACATCCAGTAGATGAGTATTACCTTTTTCATCGCTAGCTACTGGTGTTATAACAGGAATAATATTGCTATCTTCAAAATTTATTAAAATCTCAGGGTTTATTATAACTGGTTCACTGACAAACCCAATATCTATTACAGCTTGATTACTGTCTCTCCTATGTGATAATTTGGATTTCTTAGCTTGAATAAGATTAGCATCTTTGCAAGAAATACCAATAGCATAACAACCTAAACTACAGAGCTTTGAAACTATACGCTTATTAATATAGCCAGACAGAACCATTTCCATAATCTGCGAACTTTTATAATCAGCTACCTTAATATTATTGATAAATTTTTCATCACAGCCAAACAATTTTAGCGTATCATTTACCAAATTAGTATGATCATGAACTATAAAGATTTTAATGCCACAACTGTCAAGTAACTGTATTACCTCTGCAAAATTCGTTAGCAATTTGTCATCATCAATAATTAATGACGGTAGCTTAAATACCATAACTTGATCTCTAACTTCACTACTACGTCTTATTATGTCTTTAATTAGGCTAGTATCTTTGACATGGGCAAAACCTTTACCTTCCTTTTCTTTATAATTTAATGCATTTTGCCAAATTAAACTGCAATTCTTTTGCACCTTCTTTACTCCTGCTACTTGTATAAATTACATTACATGAGTAGCCTAAAGTTGCAAGAAAATTCTGTGTTACCGTCGTTAGGTTTTCTCTATGTGTTACCTTATCCGACTTTGTAAAAACAATTTGGAAATCTTTATTATAAGAAAGTAATAATTTAGCAATCTCTATGTCATTTTGCTTTATTCCTCTTCTAGCATCAATCAATAAATTTACTAATTTGAGGTTTAAACTCGTTCTGAGATAATATGCTATTAAGGTTTCCCACTGCTGCTTTATATATATTGGTACTTCTGCAAAGCCATATCCAGGAAGATCAACTAACATAAGTTTATCGGCAAGGGAGAAAAAATTTATTTGCCTAGTACGACCAGGAGTATTAGACACCCTAGCAAGACTTGAATTATTGCATATACTATTAATCAAACTTGACTTGCCAACATTTGATTTGCCGACAAATGCAATTTCTGGCAAAAATATGCTAGGAAACTGACTTATTTTTGCCACACCAGCGATGAATTTTGCTTCTTGACGGAAAAGTTTTGTAACCTTATCAACCGACATTATTGTCTAACTTATTGATGTAATATTGCTGAATTATTGATAAAATGTTATTCCAAGACCAGTAAATCAGCAATCCTGCTGGAAAACTACTAAACATTACTAAGAAAACCAGCGGCATAAATTTCATTACTTGAGCTTGAACTGGATCAGCTAGCTCTGGACTCATCCTTTGCTGTAGAAACATAGTCAGAGCCATAAAAATAGGCCATACACCAATCATCAGGAAGCTTGGACAAGTAAATGGTAGTAATCCAAACAAGTTGAAAATTGTTGTTGGATCATTAGCAGATAAATCTTTTATCCAACCAAAAAATGGTGCTTGACGCATCTCAATAGTTACATTTAACACTTTATAAATTGAGAAAAATACTGGGATTTGTACAATAATGGGGAGACAACCAGCTATGGGATTAACCTTTTCTCTTTTGTACAATGCCATAACTTCTTGGTTAAGCCTCATTTTATCATCAGCATATAGAGCCCTAATTCTCTCGACTTCAGGCTGAAGCTTTTTTGTCTTTTTCATCGAGCGATATGATTTATTAGCTAGAGTAAACATTAGCAGTTTTATGATAACAGTTACAATCAAGATACTAACACCAAAGTTACCAACATAGTGATAGAAAAAGTTCATGGCATTAAAAACTGGCTTAGTAATTATATAAAACCAACCAAAGTCAATTGCCCGATCAAATAACGTAATATTATATTGCTTTTCGTATTTATCTAATAAATCAACTTTCTTTGCTCCGGCAAATAATCTTTGTGATATAGTAAATTTGTTTCCTACTTCTATAGTTTGAGTTGGTGAGATGAAGTCAATCTGATATTTTTCAATACCGTTTTTTATTACACAATTGAAATTAGAACTATACTTACTAATTTTATCAGGAATTAAGGAAGCTAGCCAATATTTATCTGTTATGCCAATCCAATCAACAACGCCTTGCGGAAACTTTTCAATCTTTTTATCTTTTAAGTCATCAAAGGAATGTTCTTTAAGCCTACCATCAATAGCACCAATTGGTCCTTGATGCAGGATATTAGCCACTTTCTCTTTGCCAGTATATTTACGGTTAATTAGTCCATAATACTGAACTGATATTGGCTGTTTACTATCATTCACCGTAGTTTGATCTATGGTGAACAAGTAATTACTATCCATGCTGATAGTAACCAAGAATTTAACCCCATCTTTGTTGATCCATGATAAATTCACAGGTTTTGTAGGAGTAAGCTCATCACTATCAGCTTGCCAAAGAGTTTCACTGTCAGGAAAAATATTACTACCAGTTTTATCAAACCAACCCATTTCTGCAAAATAGGCTTCTTCTGACTGAGAATGAGCAAATAATACAACAGGCTTACTATCTTTTGATAGATCTTGCTTATACTTCAATAAAACCAAATCATCAAACCTTAACCCTTTTAAAGCAATCGATCCAGAAAGTAATTCTGAGTTTATCTGAATTCTCTTGGTAGCAACAAAGGATTCAGCTTCTTTAGAGGCTTCTACTTGAACATTCTTTTTCTTTAACTCTTGAACTTGCTTATTATATATTTTATTTTGCTGTTCTAATTTTTGTAATCTTGGTTTATCGTAAAAATATTGCCATCCAAAAATAATACCAAGGGACAAGACAATGGCAGCTACCAAGTTAACTATGTTATGATTCATCACGGTCTAAAAATAATTTAAGTTTACTAGAATATATCAGAATATTTGATTCCACTAAGTCTTTTATATATAATTAATTTAACCTCAAGTATTGATGTAATAAATTAATAGTAGGCTCAAGTAATCATCGCCATTAGGGGTGATGTTACCGCCATTATGTCATCCCAGCGAAAGCTGGGATCTAAAACTATATAACACACCTTCTATGCTATTTTTTTAGACCCCGCCTACGCAGGGGTGACATAAAAGGAGAGGCAGGGACACCCTAGGCTATTAAACCGATATCTTACATCAATACTTGAGGTTAATTTAGGTACATAAAATAAAAATAGCTCCCTAATCTTAGGATATTCATTAGACATACCCTATGAGTTCTATAAGATTTAAGCAAAATAATCAAGAAATTTGATTTATACTTAAATCACGCGAATTTGGGATAAGAATTAACTAATTCTTATCCCAAATTGGGGTAAATCAGGCTCATTTGAGTATACGTCTTGATTTGCAATCAAACTCTGATATTATGCGAGGTAAAATTTTAATCGTAACACGCGAATTCGGGATAAGAATTTGTCAATTCTTATCCCAAATTCGGTGAAATTATAGATTGCTTCGTCGACCTACGGTCTCCTCGCAATGACGTTTTATAGACGTATATGTCATTGCGAGCGAACGTATGTGAGCGTGGCAATCCATTTTGCTAAAAACATGATTTTAATCTTTTAAAATCATGTTTTTAGCTTTAGAAAGGTTTAAAATGCATTCGCAAAACCGCTTTAAGAATGCATTTTTCCTTATATTAAAGCCAATCCGGGATAAGAATTAACTAATTCTTATCCCGAATGGGGGTATAACACATATTTATAACCAATTGCTAATTGGGATAATTGTAAACTGATGAACGAAATATTCTCTAATACATTACCTGTTTTGTTGATTCCCTTGTTTGGTAGTATTATCAAAAGGAAATGGTTGACTTCTGAAGAATTTTGGCGAGGATTAGAGAAATTATCATATTTTTTTCTTTTCCCTATCATGCTTTTTAATAATATATCTGCAGCCGATTTAAATGCATCGTCTATAATAAAACTAGTATTTGCATTAATCATCTCCACCTCTATTATTTCTTTGGCTTTAATTATTTATCAGAAGAAAACCAATTTTGACAAGGTTCAGTTTACTTCAACTTTTCAAGGTGCAATACGTTTTAATAGTTATATCTTTTTTGGTGTTAGTAGTCCTCTTTTGGGTCAGGAGGGACTTGCTATAGTATCTGTGATTTCATCCTATATGATCATTTTTACTAATATCATATCAGTAATGATTTTTGCACGTTATATCCCTGATAGTTCAGTAGCTAAGTCGCCTAAAGCTAGCTTTATATTGATACTTAGATTGATAGTACAAAATCCCTTGATTATAGCTAGTATAATTGGATTTCTTTTTAATTATTCTGGTTTAGAATTACATCTTGGTATAAAAAAAACCTTATCTAGCCTGTCCAACTCTGCTTTAGCTATAGGTATGCTAAATGTTGGGGCAGGTCTCAAATTTTTTATGTGTGGTGCTATTTTACAAAATGTGTTGCTTACTAGTTTTGTTAAGTTAGTGGCTTTTCCTATTGTCACAATAATTGTATTATCACTAATGTCAATTACTGGTACTGCTAAATCAGTTGGTGTTCTGTATAGCTGTCTGCCGTGTGCTAGCACTGCTTACGTTCTATCACGCCAGCTGGGTGGTGATCCGGAATCTATGGCATCAATTATTACTTTCACAACACTTTTTTCAATAGTATCATTGTCAGTTCTTATGTGGATGATATAACTAATAAACACTTGAAGTAATTAAGAAGGAATAACATCATGGGTGAAATGAATAAAATAAATTATCTCAAAGCCTTAGAATATCATCGAAAAGGTAAGCCAGGTAAAATTGCTATTGTGGCAACTAAGCCTTTGGACACTGCACATGACTTGGCTTTGGCTTATTCGCCAGGGGTAGCAGCTCCGTGTCTCGAAATTGCGAAAAATATAGATGATATTTATAAATATACTGCTAGAGGTAACTTAGTTGCTGTAATAACTAACGGTACAGCAGTTCTTGGCCTTGGTAGTATAGGTGCAGCTGCGTCGAAACCCGTAATGGAAGGGAAAGCCGTTTTATTCAAGAACTTTGCTGATATTGATTCTATTGATCTTGAAATAGATACGACTGACCCTGATGAGTTTGTTAATGCAGTAAAATATCTTAATTACAGTTTTGGAGGTATTAATTTAGAAGATATTAAATCTCCTGAATGTTTTATAATTGAAGAAAAATTAAAAAGCTGTATGCAGATACCGGTTTTTCATGATGATCAGCATGGCACGGCTATTATTGCTGCTGCAGGTTTAATTAATGCAGCTTATCTTACCAATCGTTCATTTGATAGTCTAAAAATTGTCGTAAGTGGTGCAGGGGCAGCGGCAATTGCTTGCATTGAATTACTAATTGCTCTTAGTGTAGACAAAAAAAATGTTATACTATGTGATAAAATGGGGGTAGTTTACCAAGGTCGGCAAGAAGGCATGAATAAATGGAAAGAATTATACGCAGTCGAGACCGATCTCAGGACTCTGAGTGATGCTATGAAGTCAGCCGATGTATTCCTTGGTTTATCTGTTAAAGGAACAGTATCGAAAGACATGGTAGCTAGCATGGCTGCAAATCCTATCATTTTTGCCATGGCTAATCCAGACCCAGAGATTACTCCAGAGGATATACAGCTAGTTAGAAGCGATGCGATTATTGCTACCGGACGCTCTGATTATAATAATCAGATTAATAATGTTATGGGATTTCCGTATATTTTCCGTGGAGCTTTAGATGTTAGAGCTACTACTATTAATCAAGAAATGAAAATAGCTGCAGCAACTTCTTTGGCTGAATTAGCAAGACAAGCTGTCCCGAATGAAGTTTATAAAGCATATCCTGGTAAAAAAATGGTTTTTGGTCCAGATTACATAATTCCTGTACCATTTGATCCAAGATTAATTACCACTGTTCCGGTAGCGGTAGCTAAAGCTGCCATAGATAGTGGGGTTGCTAAAATTACCGAATTTGATGTTAAGAATTATGCAAAGGAGCTGGAAAGTAGGTTAAATCCTACCTCTCGTTACATGAATCTATTATTTGAGAGAATTCAACAGTCAACACCTCAAAGGATAGTTTTTGCCGAAGGTGAGGAGGAAGAGGTAATTATAGCTGCTATGAGCATACGGGATACTTCGCATGCTCATCCTATCCTAGTTGGTAGATATGATAAAATATCTGCTGTTTTAAATAGAATAGGTATGAATTATGATTTAAATGGTATTACCATAATGAATGCTGCTATTAACCAAAATCTTGATAAATATATAGATACTCTTTACAGCCGGTTACAGCGTAAAGGTTACTTATACCGTGACTGTGCTAGATTAGTTAAAAGTGATAGAAATATATTCTCAGCTATCATGGTAGCTTGTGGCGATGCTGATTGTATGGTTACTGGTGTAACAAAGAGCTATTATAGTAGCTTAGAGGATATTATGAAGGTAATGGAAGCCAAAGAAAATAACAGAATTTTAGGCTATTCCATTCTGATTGCCAAGGAGCATAATATAATTATTGCTGATAATAGTGTGGCTGAACTGCCAAATGAGCAGGACCTTGTAGAAATAACCTTGCAGACTGCTAATATAGCAAAAAACATGGGAATGATACCAAAGGTTGCACTACTTTCCTTCTCGACTTTTGGTAATCCAATGAGAGAAAAGGCAAATAGAGTACGGGAAGCTGTTAGAATTTTAGATAGTATGAGTCTAGATTTTGAATATGATGGCGAGATGTCAGCTAATGTTGCTCTGAACCCTAATCGTAATTCATATAAGTTTTGCAGGCTATCAGGTCCTGCTAATGTATTAATTATGCCAAGTCTACATTCAGCTGCAATATCAACACAACTGCTGCAAGAATTAGCTGGAGGTGTTTTTATAGGACCAATAATTAATGGTTTTGAATATCCGGTACAAATAGTACAAATGGGAGCATCGGCAAGTGAGATAACAAAAATTGCCACATTTGCCTGTATAGATGCAATAAATCTCTTGAACAAAAGATAATTAATTTCCGGATTTTATATTATTTGTTAATAGGTTATAATAACTCTTTCGAGGAATTTTAATGATATATACATTAATTGCTTTAAGCTTGACTACATTAGTCTTAGTGATAGGGATTGTCTCTATGGCTATTGGTGGGAAATTTGATAAAAAATTTAGCTCAAAATTAATGTCGCTGCGGGTTATATTTCAGGCAGTTGCTGTATGTTTACTTGCTTTTCTCTATCTTTCAAAATAGTATAACCTCAAATATTGATGTAATAAATTAATAGTAGGCTCAAGTAATCATCGCCATTAGGGGTGATGTCACCGCCATTATGTCATCCCAGCGAAAGCTGGGATCTAAAACTATATAACATACCTTCTATGCTATTTTTTAGACCCCTGCCTACGCAGGGGTGACATCCTAGGCTATTAAACCGATGTCTTACATCAATAGTTGAGGTTAGTATATTTCTCCTACTTTAAGAGTTGTTTTTACAACTCTTGAAGTAGGGAATTATTTTTTCACCCAAAAACTTGGAAAAACTTGTAAGTTAATACCATAATATGTCTGATCTATTTAGTTTTAATGATAAAAAGCCTAAAATTAATAATTCATATACTGCAAAAGATATTGAAGTATTAGAAGGGCTTGAACCTGTACGCAAACGTCCTGGTATGTATATTGGCGGAACAGACGAAAATGCTATGCATCATCTTGTTTCGGAAGTACTGGATAATGCTATGGATGAAGCTGTTGCTGGTTTTGCTAACATTATAACCATAAAAATGCATGTGAATAACAGTATCACTATTTCTGATAATGGTAGAGGAATTCCTGTCGATAATCACCCCAAATTCCCTGAAAAATCTGCTTTGGAGGTGATTCTAACTCAGCTCCACTCAGGAGGTAAATTTTCGAATAATGTATACCAAACAGCAGGCGGATTACACGGAGTTGGTATTTCTGTTGTTAATGCTTTATCAGACTATTTAGAAGTTAAAGTGTACAAGCAGGGTAAATTATTCAAGCAATCTTATTCTAGAGGGCATAAATTGAATGATTTAGAAAGTGAAGATGTTGCAAAAAAATTAAAGGGAACATCTATAAATTTTCATCCTGACCTAGAAATTTTTGGTGAAAAATCATGTTTTTCTCCTAAAAAAATATATGAATTAGCTAAATCAAAAGCCTATTTGTACAGGGGAGTAACGATAGAGTGGCAATGTGAGATTGAGACTAAAAGTGATGTACCGACAACAGCCCTGATCCATTTTCCAGATGGTTTGAAGGATTATTTAATATCAAAAATAAATCATGACGATTTAGTTAGTGGAGAGATTTTTTGTGGTAATATTGACTGGGACCAAGATCACGTAAAAGTGGAATGGGCAATTGCTTGGCATAAAAATGAATACCAACCCTTCATACAATCATATTGTAACACTATTCCCACCCCCCTTGGTGGAACTCATGAACAAGGTTTGCGTAATGCATTACTTCGCGGCTTGAAAATATACGGAGAAATGATAGGCAATAAAAAAACAACTCTACTTATTATTGAAGATATTCTTGAAACTTCTTCTATTGTTCTCTCTATATTTATCCAAGATCCAATATTTCAAGGACAAACAAAAGAAAAATTGGTTTCACTAGGGGTTAATAAAATAGTAGAAAACATTATTAAGGACCATTTTGATCATTGGTTGAGCAGTAATAAAGTAGCGGCAAACCAACTACTTGACCATATAGTCAATATTGCTGAATTCCGAATAAATAAGCGTAATGAAAAAAATACCTTACGTAAAACTGCTACACAAAAATTGCGACTACCGGGTAAATTAGCCGATTGTACAAGAACGTCTCCTAATGGGACGGAGTTATTTTTGGTTGAGGGAGATTCAGCTGGAGGATCAGCTAAGCAGGCAAGAGATCGAGAAACACAAGCTATTTTGCCTCTTCGGGGCAAAATCCTAAATGTTGCCAATGCGACTCTAGAAAAGATTACTAATAATCAAGAAATTCAAGATCTAGAAGTGGCACTAGCATGCGGTAGCCTTAAAAATTACCGAGAAGAAAATTTACGTTATGAAAAAATAATAATTATGACAGATGCTGATGTTGACGGAGCTCACATCGCCTCACTGTTAATGACATTTTTTTACCTTCGTATGCCAAAGCTAGTATCATCGGGTCATTTATATATTGCCAAACCACCACTTTATCGACTAACACAGTCTAATAAAACTTACTATGCAGTAAATGATCAACAAAAAACTGATTTAACTGCTAAATTATTAAAAAATAGTAAAGCTAAAATAGACATTGGTAGGTTTAAAGGACTGGGGGAAATGATGCCAGCTCAGTTAAAAGAAACAACAATGAATCCAAAAAATAGGTCACTTTTAAAAGTTACTATAGATGATTTTGATAATATTGCTAAGATGGTAGACAATCTTATGGGCAAAAAACCAGAAAAACGTTTCCAGTTTATTTATGATCAAGCTTTAATTAAAATGGATACTATTATAAACAATCTAGATATTTAAAATTGTATCATCTATACTCAAATGATTTGAGTATACCAACTACTTATAAATTACAGGAGTACTATGTTCTTACGTTTAATTACCATATTATTATCAAGTTCTATCATTTTTTCTAATATAACATTTGCTGAAGAAGTAAAGAAGAAAGAATTACCAGATTCAGCTTATTTAAAACAATTCCAAGAGATCTTTGAACGTGTTAATAGAGACTATGTCCAAGAACCTGAAAAACAAAAAATGACAGATGCAGCTATAGATGGCATGTTAACTTCGCTAGATCCTCATTCTAACTACATTACTGATGAGGACCTAGAATATTTTCTTGACCACACTAAAGGAGAATTTGGAGGTATTGGTGTTGAAGTGCAGTATGACAATGGTGCTATCAAAGTCATTTCCCCTATTGATGATCTACCAGCTTATAAGGCAGGTATAAAAGCTGGAGACTATATTGTGGGGGTTAATGATGAGTTTGTATCAAATTTGGGATTTAATAAAGCGGTCAGAGAGATGCGTGGAGAACCAGGGGCAAAGGTAAAATTATTGGTGATCACGGAAGGTGAAAGCAAGCCAAAGGAAATTGAACTTACTAGAGAAATAGTTACAATTACCCCCGTAAAAGCTCATTTAGAAAGAAATGATATAGCTTATATACGAATAGGGATGTTTAACGAACATACCATTGCAGAATTAAAAAAATCTATGAGAACTTTAAAAGATGGCAGTAAAAATGGCGTAAAAGGTATTATATTAGACCTACGTAGCAATCCCGGTGGTCTGTTAGATCAGGCTGTTGCGGTTAGCGAATATTTTATTGATTCTGGGGTAATTGTCACTACCAAAGGCAGAAGCAAAAATAGTAACTCGGTATTGACTAGCAATAAATTTGCAGAAAAAGCACCATCTGTCCCGATTGTTGCTCTTATTAATGTTGGATCTGCTTCAGCTGCAGAAATCGTAGCTGGTGCATTGCAAGATCATAAAAGAGCAGTAATACTTGGAACAAAATCTTTTGGTAAAGGGTCCGTGCAAAGCTTTGCTACAATTAGTCCTAGAGCTGCTATAAAGCTTACAACAGCTAAATATTACACTCCTAGTGGTCGTTCAATTCAAGCAGAGGGTATTGAACCTGACATAGTGGTTGAGATGGCAAAAGTTGAGTATTCCGAAACAAAATCAACAGATAATAGATTTTCTGAATCTTCTCTAAAGAATTATCTAAAAAACGATAATAATAAAAATGATGATAAAAAAGTAGATACTACAGATAAAAATAAAGAACTTATTAAGAAAACAGATGATACTAAGAAAAATACCAAACCAAAAAATACTCTAGAACAATTATCTGATCTTTATAAAAAAGATTATCAATTTGCTAGAGCTTATGATTTAATTATGGGATTAATCTTGACTAATAAAAGTGGCAATGAATTGAAAAAATAATGGGTATACTCGGTGAACTTCAAGAATTGGCGTCGTCGTGTCTAAAGATCTCCGCTGCTCACGTACTAATGTACGCTCCGCTGCTCGACTTTGACACTCCTAGCTCTTCTTGAAGTTGACCTTCGTCTACCAACTCTTCATTTACGAGCAGTATACAATGGGTAGGGTAATTGGGCATAACTGTTGAAAGTTAAAAAATCGTCATTGCGAAGCGTTGTTGTAAGGCTTAAACCGTCATTGCGAGCGAACGTACGTGAGCGTGGCAATCCATAAAACTTGTCATATAGATTGCTTCGTCGACCTTATGGTCTCCTCGCAATGACATGCTAGATTCTTAAGTTGACGCCTATGCGAATTCGCGTGATTAGGAATGATAATTACAAAGGAAATATCAGCTATTGGTTATGACTTTAATATTGTCCTGTGTCTAATGTGTAAGTAATATATGTGCAAACCTAATGATTCAAAATAAATATATTGTTAGACTGTCATCCATTGGCTTATTTATAAACATTATTGTAAATATGATTTATTATCGTTACTTCATTATTGAAGAAATGATTTTAAAGCAAGTCGGAGAAACAAATATTAAAATAGCTGATGTTTATACAAAAAATGTTTGGGATAGGAATAGAACTGCTGTAGATAAAATACATGAATTTGGTTATATAAATTTATTACAAGATACAGATTTTATTAGGTTTGCAACTACTTCAGTTGATATTTTTGTTAATCTTAATGCCTATATTTCTTTATATGATCTACAAGGTAATAAAATTATAACTAGTTCGCCAATTCAAGTCACAAGTCACATGAATTTTCCTGAAGATACTCTGTATCAAAAAATTCTTACCAAAATTGATAGATATTTTTTAAAAGAATTGAGTATAGAACAAGCCTTTAACAAAGCTTTTAAAGGGATAACAACTCATCTATTAATTCCTAGAGCCATTTTACATATATCAGGGGAGGTAAAGAAAGCATCTTGTATAACAAGTTATATCCCAATAATAAACCGTGATCCATTGAACTATCCTGTTGATGGTGTATTAGAGATACATACCAATATTACTGGTTTATGGTCAAGTATTATAGAGCTTGAAAGAAAAGTATTATTAACTTTTGTTATCATTTTGGTAATATTTTTAGTTATAGTTATGAGCAACACAAATTATGCACAAAAAATTATAGATCGGCAATTTGAGGCTAATAAAGCATTAGAGGAAGCAGTAACTAAGGTTAGAAATGAAAGTTCTGCTCATACTAAATTTTTTGCCAATGTTAGTCATGAGCTGCGTACCCCTCTAAATGCTATTATAGGTTTTTCAGAAATTATGATGTCTACACCTTACAATAAGGAACATGATGTTTATGTAAAAGATATTCATAACGCAGGCAAGCATTTACTAGGTATAATAACCGATATATTAGACTTGTCAAAAGCATCTGCTGACAAGCTATTAGTTGATTTTGTAGAGTTAGACCTAAATAAATTAATTACTTCTACTATAAGGATAATGAAACCAAGAGCTGACCAAGCGAATGTAGCATTAATTGAAAAACTACCAAAAGATCATATTATTATAAAAGCAGATCCCAAAAGGCTTAAACAAGTATTTTTTAACCTTTTATCTAATTCTATAAAATTCACCAACTCATTAGGTTCTATAACAATTCATGCTGAAAAAAATGAATCTCAAGGACTAGTTTATGTGCAAGTTATAGATACTGGTATAGGAATTGATGAGAAAGATATTCCAAAAGTACTCTCAACATTTGGTCAAATTGATAGTGCCGTTGGCAGAAAATATCAAGGGACTGGTCTTGGTTTACCACTCACTCGAAAGTTGGTTGAACTAATGAAAGGTAAATTTGATCTACAAAGTAAAATAGGCATAGGTACAACTGTAACACTAACTTTTGCTTATGATAGTAGTATAGAACAATAACTATACTACTCGTAAATGAAGAGTGGATGGACGATAGAATAAAAATTATGATAGTAGCAGGAATCAAAGGGTCGAGGTGCTAGGCGTACATTTAGTACGTGGCTACCTACGATCCATAGTACCCTACATTTTTCTATAATCGTCATCGCGAGGCATCTTTAGATGCCGTGGCGATCTAGGTAAACAGCGAAGCTGTTTTTTTAGAGTAACGCTTCGCGTATCCTGGATTGCCGCATCGCCGCTTTCAGCGACTCCTCGCTAATAGACGATCAGCAGCCATTTTAATAGTGGTTATATAAAAAATGTAGGATACTATGCCTACGATCCCTGAAGACGACAACGCAATTCTTGATTTTCTATCTGAGTATACCCCCATGTCATATATGTTTATATTATTTTCATCACCTGATTTAATACGTCTTCAGCATGTCCAGCCACTTGTACTTTTGACCAAATGTAAGCTATCTTGCCTTTTTTGTCTATTAAGAAAGTAGCTCTATTAACTCCCATATATTTCTTACCAAACATTGATTTTTCTACCCAAACTCCATATTTTTCACAAGTATCGGAATTAGAATCTGATGCAAGATCAAAATCCAAACAATATTTTTTCTTGAATTTATCGTGAGAATTTAAGTCATCCTTTGATACACCAATAATGACAGCATTCATTTTTTCAAATTCTAGTTTTAATTTATTAAAGTCACCGGCTTCGATAGTACAACCTGGCGTATCATCTTTAGGATAAAAATATAATACAACAACCTTTCCTGCTAAATCTGACAAATTGATTTTACTATTATCACCTATTGGCATAGTAAAATTTGGTGCAGTATCGCCTATTTTTAATGTCATAACTACTCCTTTATATTTATTTTATTAACTAGTGTATACTCCTGTGATTTAAAAAGCAGAAGAGTATACTGCTATGATTTCACGAGTTGGGTAGACGAAGGTCAACTTCAAGAAGAGCTAGGAGTGTCAAAGTCGAGCAGCGGAGCGTACATTAGTACGTGAGTAGCACAGATCTTTGATACGACGCCGCCAATTCTTGAAGTTCACCGAGTATATATACACTCTAATTTCTTTTAGACAAGTTACAAATCACAAAAATTACTGCTAATGAAATCGCTAATGCAAACCAAGTTATGGCATATTCTAAATGATCATTTCTGACATTCAGCAAATTTTTAATCGACAAACTTTTAAGAATATCAGATCGATTGTTATTACCCTCCATAATTAAATAAAAATCTTCTAATTTTAAGCCAAGAACATCAGAGCATTGAGTTAAATCCAAGGTAAACCAAACATTGTTTTTAACATCATTATCCAGTACAAACATCTTTGTTTTTTCACCGGGAAGAATTACACCTGTGATTTCCATAGAGTTATCTATTATATTATCAATATTTTCTTTATGCCTCCCAGCAAACCACCCTAGTACAACCAAGATTATCTTGTTATCATCAGTTTGAAATGGGGTAACTAAATAATAACCTTCTTTTTCAGTGGACATTGATCTGCGTCCATAAAGATGTAAATTCTTACCCGCTAGAAAATGACCGTTCGCCCTTATTTTAGCATATAATTTATGTCCACTAAGTGTTTTTATATCAATTGGCGGATTATTAAGATTATTTTTCATTGAACTTAAAAACAGTTCTTTTTCCTGTAATCTAGCAATTTGCCAAAACCCAAGTGATAAGAGAATTACAAATGCTAATATAGTAAGTAATAAAGGTAATAATTGAACTTGGCAATTACCGATTTTTAAAGTACTTTTTTTTAAAGTTTGTAACACTATAATTTCTTCATTATTTCTAGTAGTGATTCTAGAGTAGCTAGTTCTCTTTGTCTATTATTTAGGTATATAAAAAACTCCAAATTAAATAGCTCTAATGCTTCTGTTAATGATTTGGGGAATGACACTAAATTATATTGTTGATCAAAAGCATTGCCATATATTTTGTTGATATTATTTATTTTATCAGGAAATTTTAGACCTAGAAATATAGAGTTTAAAATAGTAAAAATTGCCAAATAAGGATTAGTTAGTGGATTTGCTATTCTATGTTCTAGTCTTTTAGGCGATAGGTCAGGGATACGCAGTGCAACAGTTCTATTATTATTACCAAAAGATACATTAGTTGGTGCCATAAAATTCTTATCCAAACGAAGGTAATCATCTTCATTTGGCATGAATATCAAGAAAGTGTCAAGCATATAATGACAGATACTTTGACCCATTAGATCAATATTAAGTATACAATTCTCCAAATCATTTGGGGATATAAAATTTACATGAAAATGCATACTATTACCATAATCGCTTGCAAATGGTTTGGCAGAAAAATTTACATTACCCCGTAATTTTTCTGCAATAATTTGTATTTTAGACTTAGTGCTACTAATTTTTTCTATATACTCAATTATGTTAGTGGAAGGCGGCAAATCTACCTCAAATTGATTAGCTCCTTTTTCTTTCTTAACTGCTATTCCAAGTAGAGTCTGAAATTCAAGTGGATCAATATTTTTGCTTAAATAAAATTCTATTTCCACTCCTATGCAAGCTATTAGTGAGTAGTCTGTTCGAAATTTGTTAATGATTTTTTGTAAAGCATTGTTCTGTTGCAAATGATCTGATAGTGTATGGATAAATTTCTGTAGGGTGGTCATATGGATGAGTTTATAAAAAATAAAGTTTATTATAAAATTTTTGATGGAAGCTTCAAGCAATCTAGTCATATTTATAGTAAAAAAAATAAGTTGGGTGACTCTAGTATCTTAGAAAGTGTCGAGAATAATCGGCTAACAGTAGTTAAACATTATGATGCCGAGAATATTGTTATCCTACAGCAAGTGCATGGTAACAAAGTTATTGATGCTGATAGTGATATTGAGACTGACCCCGAAGCTGATGGGGCAGTTACTACCAAAAAAAATCTAGTACTAACAGTACAAACTGCTGATTGCGTTCCTATTCTACTTAGTAGCGAAGATGGTAAGGTTATAGGGGTAGCTCATTGTGGTTGGCGTGGAGCTAAAGCTGGTATCACTAATAATTTGGTAGAACTAATGCATGAGAAAGGAGCAAAAAATATTAAGGCTATTATTTGCCCTAGTATTCAACAATATTCTTATGAGGTAGACCAAGAATTTTACGATAATTTTATAAAGCAGCGGGCTGAGAACTCAAAGTTTTTTAGTGCCTCTTTGAGAACAAAGCATTATATGTTCGATTTACCAGCTTATGTAGAACTTCAACTGCAAAAAGCGGGTATTAAAGATATAACAAGGATGCTAGAAGATACATATACTAACCCTGAGAAATATCCAAGTTATCGACGTGCCTGCCATACTGGAGAATTATATAACCGTACCATATTATCTACTATTGTAATTAAAGCATAAATTATTAACTAACCTGAGTTCAATGTAAGACATTGGTTTAACAGCCTCTACGCGGGAAGGCTTTCATAGTACCCTACATTTTTCTATAATCGTCATCGCGAGGCATCTTTAGATGCCGTGGCGATCTAGGTAAACAGCGAAGCTGTTTTTTCTAGTACGCTTCGCGTATCCTGGATTGCCGCGTCGTCGCTTTCAGCGACTCCTCGCAATGACGATCAGCAGCCATTTTAATAGTGGTTATATAAAAAATGTAGGGTACTATGGAAAGCTTTGCCAGCGTGAATTTATAATTGCTGATGGCAAGAAGTCTATTATTACAAACAAAAAGATTGCCCTAGATATACTTCCTTTACTTGATAGCTTGTGGCTATTTCTTGTGGAGTTCCTTCTAATAGGACTTTTCCTTCGTAAATAACATAGGCTCTATCAACTATATTAAGAGTATCTCTAACATTGTGATCGGTAATTAGGATGCCGATATTGCGGTTACGTAAGTGAACAATCAAATTTTTAAGATCCTCAATTGCTAACGGATCAATGCCTGCAAGTGGTTCGTCAAGCATAATAAATTTGGGATCTAGTGCTATTGTTCTTGCGATTTCTAGCCTACGTCTTTCTCCGCCGGATAATCCTATTGCTGGCATGTCTTTTAGATGAAGAATAGAAAATTCTTTAAGCAAATCTAATGTTTTTTGTTCGATAATTTCTTGGTCATGTTCTAAAACCTCTAGCATTAATCTAATATTATCTCCTACAGATAGCCCACGAAAAATTGATGGTTCTTGAGGAAGATAGCTAAAGCCAAACCTAGCTCTTAAATAAATCGGTAAATGAGTAATATCATGATCATTATAAAATAATGCTCCACTATCTGGTTTGGTAAGTCCTATAATAATACTAAAACAGGTAGTTTTACCTGCACCGTTTGGACCAAAAAGACCAACTATTTCTCCTGTTTTTAATTGAAGAGATACGTCGTTTAGGATCACTCTCTTATTATAAGATTTTGAAATACTACTTACTTGTAATTTCTCTATTATTAAATGCGACATACTTTAAAAAATTTCTTACATAACTAATTTTTTGATTTGCTATAATCTATATTATTGAGTTCCGTATAATATACTAGTTTGTCAGTTTTTATAATACCATCCTGATTCTGTACTATTACATCACCAAGCAGTACTAGTTCTTTTCTTTCTACAAAATATTTTGCAGAAGTAGCAGTTAGTAACTCTTGACCATTATTCCTCTTAGCAGTCAATCTTGACGGTATAGAGATGTAATCAATAGTTTTTTTATTATCAACTGTTTTATAAAAAATTTCTAAATTAGTTGTTTTTACCATTATATCATCAAACCACAAAATCACCTCTCCTGTAAAACAAGCTTGATTCTTAGTTTGATCAATTACTAAATTGTCAGAATTAATATATAATTTATCCATACTCGAATGCTTTGAGTACGGATGTTTCCCATAGGCTGATGAACTCATGATTAGAACAAGCAATAGATAGCAAATCATGCTAAAAATCTGATACATCAATAACCGTTGATACATTACCTTTGAAATTTATAATATCATTATCATGTGTAGCACTAAAATTATTAGAAGTAATTTTACAATTTTTATAAGATAATACCACCCTTGTGTTACTATATGTTTCTTTATTTAGTAGATTCAGTTGGGCTTCTTGTGCGTTTAATGTGCTTTCTCCTAAAAAAAACTGTACATCATTTTTTAATTTTAACATATGACTATTCTCATTTAATATACCATTTTTTGCACTGATCACTAAGTCTTTGTTGTCACTTATTTTATATGTAGCATTAATTTCTTCTAGTTTATATTGATTACCTAAAGTCCTAACTGCTTGCACAGCCTGAATCTGGTAAGGATTTAAGTTTTTATTGAACCCCTTAAAAATTGAATTTGAAATTTTTATTTCATAATCGAGTTTATCATTTGGATTAAAAGCACTATTGCTACTATTGTCCTCAGTTGATTTTGAATTATTACTGATAGGATTTAAATTTATATAAATTAAATATAAGGTTAATACTATCCCTAAACAAGATAAGATCTTTGATAGACTAATTGAACGTCTATAAGATGAAATGATAGCACTACTACCTTTATCTATGAAGGGAATCTTAACCATAATATTGCCAACATTATACGCGAATTTGGGATAAGAATTAACTAATTAACATTATCATGGACATTCATCAGCTGATTCCTGCCCTAAGTAAGTCATGGATATGAACAATACCAATTACTATATTATTTTCAGTTACTGGTATGCTAGTAATTGATTTACTATTCATTACACCTAAAGCCTCTCCCGCTAACTTCGAAGGAGAAATTTGTTTTGGGTTAGAAGTCATTACATCGTGAGCATACTTCATATCTATTTTATCATTAATATGTCTACGCAAATCTCCATCTGTTATAATACCAACCAAACTCAAATCTTTATCTACCACTATAGCACATCCAAGACTCTTTTGATTCATAACCAATATAGTATCGGTAAATGAGGTATCAGCATATACTAAAGGCAACTGATCTTTCCCCCGCATTAAGCTCTCTACCTTTATAAGATTCGCTCCAATCTTCCCCCCAGGATGATACAACCGAAAATCATCTTCAGAAAAACCTCGTGCTTCATGTACAGAAGTGGTAAGTGCATCTCCAAGAGATAACATCATTACTGAAGAAGTTGTTGGAGCTGCAATATAAGATGCTTCATTGATTCTTGGTATTAATAATAGGAAATCGCTATTGATTGCTATAGTAGAGTTGGCATTCATAGTCATGGCAATTATTTTTATAGAAAATCTCTTACAATATTTCATTATATCAAATAATTCTTTTGTCTCCCCTGAATTAGACAGCATGAATACTAAATCATTGTCAGTTACCATACCAAGATCACCGTGGCTAGCCTCAGCTGGGTGCAGATAAAAAGCAGCCGTACCGGTAGAAGCAAAACTTGCTGCTATTTTATGAGCTATATAACCACTCTTTCCTATGCCGGTTAAAATAATCCTACCTTTATAGTTAATTATATAATCTACTATATTGTTAAAATCACTAGGAATATTATTAGATAATTCAACTAATGCAGCAGATTCTTTTAATATAACCCTTTTGGCAACATCACAATGGTATGGTATTTTCATATAGTGTCCGAATTGTTCAACGATGTTATTCCTACGAAGGTAGCATTGCCCACGTGGATCAAAAAGCCAATGTAAGTAATGGTACTTACAGGACCAAAAACGATATCATTCTTAGCAACGGCGGGAATCCAAAGAATAACCTGCAAAGGCTATTATACCATTTCCCATTATTAACTACGCTATTTAGCACTACAGTTGTAGTACTAATGTCAAAACGATGTCATCCCAGCGAAAGCTGGGATATAATAATGTTTAATAGTCTTTTAGGCTATTTTTTTAGATTCCCGCCGTTGCTAAGAATGACAGCTCCGGGTAGTAACTACAACTAGTATTAGCGTAGTTAATAATGGGAAATGGTATTAGATATTACACATCCAACCTGACGCCGAGTGATACATTATGACCTTTATATGCTAATGATTTAATATGATTTTTTATTTCTTTTGTGCTACCAAAATCTTTCCAACTGTAAGCTGCTTCAACTTTTACTCCTGGGGCTAACTTTGTAGCAGCTCCAAAAGTAAGTTGGTAGACTAGGTTGTTTTTTTTACCACTAGAAACTGATACACCATTATTCTTAGTAATTTGGTTTTTTAGTTGACCAACTCCAGCACCAGCACCGACAAAAAATTCACAAATACTTATATCAACAATATCCACATAACCATTAAGCATTAAAGTAGCAATTTGAGGCTTAATTTTTGAGTCTGTACCGGCAAAAGAATGCTTAGATTGATGATTAGCAATCCAAGCAAGCATGAGATCAGCTCTAACATTATCTAGAATATAATAACCCAAACCCCCGCCAAGAAACATAGCGGTATTTTGCTTTAGTTTTTTATCATTTAACTTAATATTAGCCATTTTATTCGCCCCAACCTCTGCTTTCAAATAAAATTGATTTTCAATAGCCAAAGAGGAAACAGAGAATAAAAGTGAAATAGCTATAATCGTTACTAAGAGTAAATTTTTCATAATTCTATTTTTTAATTTAACCTCAGTTCGATATAAGAATTAATAATTCTTATATCGAACTGGCTTTGTTATAAGGAAAAATGCACTCTTGAAACGGCTGACGCGAGTGCATTTTAACTTTTTTCATCATTCAATATGTGATTTTAATAATTAAAATCACATATTGAATGGAGTGTTATATTTTAACAATCAGGTGGGCAGCCGCTTCAAACCTGATTGTTTCTATATATACACGAAAGTTCGATGTAACTTGTTACATCGAATTCAGGTTAATTTACAGTTTACTATAAATTAAACTAATCAGCTAGCTTATTTTTTAAGATAACCCTCAGAGGGCAGTTCAAAAATCACAACTAATAATTGATATAACGTACATTTGGCTATTGTCGATGTCACCCCTGCGAAGGTAGCGGGGTCTAAAAAAGTCTAATAGTTTTCTTGGCTATTTTTTTAGATCCCGCACCGAAGCAGGGATGACATAATGGCGGTGACATCACCCCTAATGGCGATGATTACTTGAGCCTACTATTAATTTATTACATCGATAGTTGAGGTTAAGATAACATTAACATATATAAATACGCGAATTCGGGATAACAAGTTATCCCAAATTCGGCTGTATATATAGAAACAATCAGGTTTGAAGCGGCTGCCCACCTGATTGTTAAAATATCATTTGCGTTCAATAGATGATTTTAATTATTAAAATCATCTATTGAACGATAAAAAAGTTAAAATGTACTCGCAGAACCGCTTCAAGAGTACATTTTTCTTTATATCACAGCTAATTCGGGATAAGAATTATAATTCTTATCCCGAATTAGGGTATAAATGATCCTAGCCAAAATATTTGCAAAATTGACTTGCAATAATACTTAAAAATATTATACTTACGTCTATTAGCAACGTGGCTTTGGTATGCCTAGTTTTTGCTAGACTGATCTTAAAATACCAAATAAAGGAATTATAATGCCTAAATTAAAAACAAAATCAGCGGTAAAAAAGCGCTTTAAGCTTACTGCTACTGGCAAAGTCTGTGCCACTCAAGCTGGAAAAAAGCATTTCATGCGACGCCGTACAAAATCTCAGCTTCGTAACCTTAGAGGAACAACAATTCTCTGCGATCAAGATGCAAAGAACTTGAAAAAATTCTTTCTTTCATATGGAATTTAATAATTTAAATAAGGAAATAGGTGAGATATGTCACGAGTAAAATCAGGAAAAGTTTCAAAAAATCGTCATAAAAAAATTCTCAAACTTGCTAAAGGTTATAGGGGAAGATCGAATAATTGCTTTAGGGTAGCAATTGAAAAAGTTGAAAAAGCTCTACAATATGCTTATAGAGATCGTAGAAATCGTAAGCGTGATTTTAGAGGGCTTTGGATACAAAGAATCAATGCAGCAGTACGTGAGCATGATTTAGTATATTCACAGTTTATGGGTGGACTGAAAAAAGCTGCCATAGATATCGATCGCAAGGTGCTAGCTGAATTGGCAGTCAACAACCCACAAGGTTTTGCAGATATAGTGGTGCAGGTAAAGACTCATCTGCAATAGACTTATTAGACCTCTTGGATCATTATTAGATATCTTTCGAAACTCGCATAAGCGAGTTTCGAAAGATATCTAATGAGAGTGTTGTGAACGGATTCTTTGTGGTAATTTTGTCGTCAAAATTTACTTCCGTTTCTCACATATATCTGCATACTGCTTGCGGTATTCAGCTACATTTTGCCTAAAAATTCCTCAAAAATTATTCAGTTCAATTGGCAACTGGAGATAGTAATTTATTGCATGTATCTATTGTAATTTAGTATAATCTTACTTTTAATTCATTCTTAAATTTTATTAACAATATAAAAATAATAATTTTATGATTAAAAAACTTTTATATACTTTCTTGATTCTTATAATTGCTTTTACTCTTTCTAGCTGCGGTCGGAATCTTGCGGCAAATACATATACTAGTGATTCAACATTAAATATTGTATTGGAAGGAAGGCTTCTTGCCAAAAGAGATATCAAAATCACGGAGGATGAAAGACTTGGTGATAATGCAATTGGTGGTCTAGCTGGGGCTGTTACTGGTGGGGCGGTTGCTGCTAGCGGAACTAATAACGCGGCTATAATTGTTGGTGGTGCTATTGTTGGAGGTGTTACTGGTGCAATAATGCAATCTGCTTTGGGAGCATCAAAAGGTACAGAATATATCGTACAGGTTAATAGATCGAATTTGAAAGACGATTATTACGAAGGTAGCAGACTTTTAAGAAATGCTATAGCAGCTGTACGTGCGACAGGTATTATCACCATTGTGCAGGCTAGAGAAGATAAAACCAATCCTGTGATAAATGAGGGGCAAGATGTTCTAGTTATTCTTTCTGAGAAGAGAACTAGACTCATTCCAGCTACATATAAAAATTAATAAAAATACATAGTTATATGGTCAGAATTTTCTTTATAATTTTACTGTTTTTTTCTACATCGGCTTGTACTAAAACAACTTTTGTTAGATCTGCACCTGATTATTCGCAATCGCTAACTAAGTCCAAAGTTGCTTTACTTTTACCACCAAAAGTTGAAGTAAATCAAATTGATGCTTTTAACAAAAAAACGAGAGTTTATAGTTATGAGGATCGCCTTGAAGAAAATATTGTAGATACATTCATAACCAAAATGCAGGACAAAGGGTATAATATTAAACTTTTCTCTAGAACAGAAATTGGTAATAACAAATTGTCAAAATACATAGTTGACATTAAGGATAATTTTGATGAGACTCTAAATATACTCTATGCTAGTGGAGCTTGGAAAGAGGATGCGGCATATTCTATTGATGAAAAAATTCCTTCTGCAATTGATCTTGGTGGAAAAGCCGGAGCTGATTTACTAATTGTAATAAATTTCTATGCGGAGAGTAAAACATCTGGTGCAGTAACTAGGGATTTTTGTACAGAGATTTTGAAGGGATGTATAACTGGTAGAGTCAATTTATCAGACCCATCAGAAGTTTCGCGAGTTAGATTAGCTATTCTTGACGTACCAACTGGTAGGGTACTATGGACACACTCGGTAGGACTGTCTAATGATATGATTGGCACCACTATTGCTAGTTTTTCTGATAATGACAAAGTGGATAAGAAAAATCTTTCTAAGTTGTTTAATTCAGCACTTGCAGCTCTTCCTGATGCGAAATAGGTCTGTTATACCTTTTTATATTCATCCACAGATGGCTGGTTGAATGGATCGATTTTTAGGTGATTTGCAATTAGTATAGTACTTAACATTACGTGAATAATTTGATCTACAATTACCTGTTCATCGATATGTACAAAATTCTCTAGCATCACTGGTCGATTGACTTGACCTAATGCATTATATATATTATTAGCATGAGCAGCTAGAGCTATTTCAATAGATCTCTTTCGAAACTCTACTTCTGCTGGTAATTTATTCGTCGCTCCGGTACTCGAATCCTCACGTACATTTAAGTACGCTGCGGTTCTGCGTTCCGTGACTCCTTTAAATTCCTCAGCATAAGCGAATTTCGAAAGAGATCTAATATCTGAGTTTGCTTTGTTAGTAATAACTTGATAAAATTTATCATCCGGACCTTCTAAATAAAGCTGCAATTGACTGTGTTGATCAAATGTTCCTTTTGCTATTATAGGAGTTATACCAAAACCATTCTTACCAAGTGATTCAGCTATAATCTGTTGTTGCCATCTACATAGACCATCTAATTGATAACAATAATTAAACATAACTAATATATGTCTATTTAAAGAATATTGATTAAGGTAATGCTCCGCTATCTCACAAATATTAAATCCATCAAGAAGAATATCTGATATTTTTTTTGAAGCAGCTAGTACGACTTTATGTACATCAACTCCTGCAATTGCGGTTGGGAGCAAAGATGCATTAGAAATTACGCCAAATCTTCCACTACGAATATTATCATGTTCTAGACAATTTGTACCAAAAGACTCTGCTAAATTACGTAACAAATTATTATTAAACGGTACTATTACATAAACATTTTGAGGGGGAACATGTAAAACTTCTAAAACATACTTAGTTAATAAATAGGTTTCATTTGTGTTCCCAGACTTACTCAATGAGAAAAAGACTGCTTTACTTAAATCAACTAATGCCAGTTTCTCATCAATTTCCAACTGATCTAAACTATCAAGATATATTAGCCTTTTAGTAGCTACTGCCTTTATACTTAATAATGCTCTAACATTTAGAGAAGACGCACCAAAACCTATAACTACCACAATATCATATTTTAAGGCAAGCTGAGCTGCGAGATCCTTTATTGCATCTTGCTTAATCAGATCAAACCTTAAAAAATCATATTTATTGGCTTTAATCTGTAAAATAAGATCGTTATATACCTTGCTAACCATTTAATCTCCGGTTAATATGATCCCGCTACCTTCGCAGGGATCATCTGTCAAATTCAACCTGAATTCGATGTAACAAGTTACATCGAATTCAGGGATACATATATACTACTCGTAAATGAAGAGTTGATGGTAATTCAGGTTATCATAATTTAAATAAGTTGCTTATACCACTACGCATTAGGCTTTTGGGATTCATATTGCTTGCCTTTTTCATGAAACCACTTATTTGTTTAAATTGTTTCAATAGACTATTCACTTTTTGTACTGATGTTCCAGATCCTTCAGCGATACGTTTTCGACGTGAGGCATTTAGCAAATCTGGGTTTTTTCGTTCTTTCTTGGTCATAGATAAAATTATTGCTTCTTGGTGGTCTATTAATTTGCCACTTAATTTCGATTGATCGACCTTATCGATAATTTTATTAATACCAGGCAACATACTCATCATACTACTGAATCCACCTAGTTTCTTTATACTCCTCATTTGCGTTAGATAATCTTCCAAATCAAATTTACCTTTTTTAAGTCTAGCAGCCGCTCTTTCTGCCTCTTGATGGTCTATTATGCTTGCTGCTTTTTCAACGAAGGAGATGATATCTCCCATATCTAATATTCTTGAAGCTATGCGTTCTGGGTCAAATAATTCTAGATTTGTCAATTTCTCGCCAGTGCTTAAGAACTTAATAGGTTTCTTGGTAACATGTTTAATGCTTAGAGCCGCCCCACCTTTGGCATCGCCATCAATACGGGATAAAATTACGCCGGTAATCCCTAATTTTTGATCAAAATTGCTAGCTATAAGTACCGAATCTTGCCCTGTCATTGCATCAACCACCAAAATTATCTCTTTTGGGTCTATTAAATTTTTTATATTTGATGCTTCTTTCATCATCTCATCATCGATTTGTAACCTACCTGCTGTATCATAAATAACGACGTCATAGGCAGATAATTTCGACTCGTGTAAAGCTCTTTTCGCAATATCTATAGGAGTATGGTTGGGGACAATAGTTAAACAATCTACCCCTATAGATTTACCAAGGATAGTTAATTGTTCCTGAGCAGCTGGTCTATAAATATCAAGAGAGACTAAAAGTACCTTTTTATTTTGATTTTTTAGCCTAAGTGCTAATTTAGCACTTGCTGTAGTTTTTCCACTGCCTTGCAGACCAACCATTAAAATATTTACCGGCGGTTCAGATTTAAGCTGTAAACTACTTTCATCTAGAGACGAGGATAATATATTGATTAACTCATTATGGACAATCTTTACTATCATCTGCCCTGGAGCTACTGATTTTATGACTTCCTGCCCCATAGCTTTTAATGCTACTACAGCAATAAAATCCTTAACTACTGGCAGTGCAACATCTGCTTCAAGAAGGGCAATCCTAATATCACGCATAGTATCGTTTATTTGGGCTTCCGATAAAGTACCACTTCTTTTGATACGATCAAAAATTTTCGTTAGATTTTGAGTTAATGTTTGAAACATAAAATGTAATAAATTACTTGAATTCACCGCATTGTAGCATACTTACTAATAATCACTAAGCATATTAGCAAAAAAAATAGTAATTAATTTGTGAAATAAAACTTTCAGCTTTTATTAAGAACTAGTGATATTGTTACAACCAAAAATTTATTATTTCAATTTTCTATGTTATTTTTTCTTGCTATCAATGAACCAAATCAGCAATATATTACCAAATAGATATATAAAATATAAATAAATCAAATGGTAAAAAAGAATAGCTATATTTTAGCAACTGGCGATGAAACGGATTATAGACTCAGTACTTTGAATAAAATATATGGTAAATATACTAATATTCTATTAGACAGGTTAGAACTTCGCCCTAGTATGAAAGTAGCGATTATTGGTTGTGGATCTGGTGAGACTATTGATATAATATATCAGAAAATTGGACAAGATGGCAAACTATTATGCCTAGATATAAGCCCAAAACAGATAGAGCTTACTAAAAGTAAGTTAAGTAGTAAAAACATCGATATTGTTGAATACCAAGTTGCAGATATACAAAATTATCAGGGTAATGAGCAATATGATCTAGTATATTGTAGGTTTGTACTCATACATCTAACACATCCTCAAAAAGCCTTAAATAATATGTTAAGTTTATTAAAGCCAGGTGGAACTATTGCATGTGAAGAGCATGATTATAAAGCTATATTTAATTATCCATATGCTCGTTCAATAGAACAATATAAAGAATTATTACATAAAGTTGCAAAAAGACTTAGTGTAGATTATTCTTATGGTATAAAGCTATTTAATACTTTATGTAGTCTTCAATTAACAGATGTAAAATTTGATTTTCATCAACCAGTTTTTAATGGGGCGGAAGAAAAATTATTATTAAAATTATCTCTTTTAGAAGAAAAAGAACATTTTATTAAGTATAAGTTGATCGATAATTTAGAAATAGAAAAGATGCTAAAAGACATGGATCAGATTATTCAAGATAAGACGGTTATACAAAGTGCAGGTGGGGTGTTTCAATCTTGGGGAAGAAAACTCCAATAAACGCGAATTCGGAGGCAGGAGTAACATTGTAGGGTTTTATGTTACCCCTGCTTCGGTGCGGGATATAGAAAAATAAACCGAGAGGATTTGTTAGACTTTTTTAGACCCCTGCTTTCGCAGGGGTGACATCGTAAGAGGATAAGAATTAACTAATTCTTATCTCGAATTGGGGTAATAAGCATAATTTATTCCCTCATAAATATATTTCAATGAACGCAAATGCGAGGCAAATAATGTTAAACTATCAGCAAGAACAAAGAAGCCTAACGAAGGAACAAAAATCAGCTGTTGGGTTGCTTTCGATCGGGACTTTTTTAGAATATTTTGATTTGATGCTTTATGTACATATGGCGGTATTTCTTAATGAGTTGTTTTTTCCTCAAAGTGATCCACATACTACCGCTCTTTATTCAGCTACGGCTTTTTGCTCTACCTTTGTTTTTCGACCGGTTGGTGCAGTAATATTTGGATGGTTAGGTGATAATATAGGGCGTAAGACTACTGTTATCATAACGACTTTTATGATGGCTTTATCATGTATTATGATGGCTAATCTACCTACTTATGCCCAAATAGGCATTACAGCCTCTTGGTTGATCACTATATGCCGTATACTACAAGGAATGTCCTCTATGGGAGAGGCAATAGGAGCAACACTTTATTTAACTGAATTTATAAATCCACCAATCCAATATCCAGCTGTTTCATCAGTTGCGATTTTTTGTACTTTAGGAGGAGTTGTTGCTTTAGGCATAGCATCGTTAGTGACCTCCTATGGATTTAATTGGCGTCTAGCATTTTGGATGGGAGCAGGCGTAGCATTGATCGGCACAACAGCTCGAAGGAGTCTTAGAGAAACGCCGGAATTTGCTGATGCCAAACGTCAACTAAAAAAAACTTTTCAGCAGACTTCAAATGTTGCCAGCATAGATCTCAAAAAACTAGAAAATAATCCAATATGGAAGGAAAAAGCTAATAAAATAACAATAATAGCCTTGTTCTTAATAGAATGTATGTGTCCCGTACGTTTTTATTTTGTTTATATTTATTGCGGAAATATGTTAAAAACTTCTTTTGGCTATAGTGCTGAACAAGTCATCCATCAAAATTTCATTATCTCCATATTTTCCTTCTTAAGCACTTTGGTATTAACATATTTAAGTTATAGAATATATCCGTTAAAAATTGTAAAAACCTTATTATTGATATTTTGTCTATTTGCTTTAGCTTGCCCTTATTTATTAAATAATGTTAATAGCTCATTTGATGTATTTTTAATGCAATTATTCGTTATGTTATTTGTACCTACCGGTCCTAATATAGGACATCCAATCTTTTATAAACATTTTCCTGTCTTTAAACGTTTTAGCTGTGCTAGCCTTACATTTGCCATATCTCGTGCCTTAATGCATGTAGTTACCTCTTTTGCAATTGTTTACTTAACTGAATATTGGCATCATTGGGGGATAATGATGATATTGCTTCCAGTTTGCATAGGTTTTGCATTCGGACTATTTCATTTTGAAAAATTGGAGAAAGAGATTGGAAATTATCCACAAAAGCCTTATGTAGAGGTATAGATAAATGTTGACAACATAATCTAATAATTTGTTTTGTTACTGTTGGTATTTTTAAATGCATAGCTAAACAAAATGTATTACAGTCTCTTCTATAATCTTCTTAGCTTTGTCCGGTGATTTAGCTCCTAACGTTTCTAAATTAACTTCAGTTTGATGTAAGACATCGATTTAATAGCCCCGATGTCATCCCTGCGTAGACAGGGATCTAAAAAAAGTAGATCGAGGTACTGTTGAACATTTTTAGACCCCTGCTTACGCAGGGGTGACATCCGAAGGAACTGGGATGACATAATGACAGACAGGGGTGACATCCGAAGGTGCAGGAACACCCTAGGCTATTAAACCGATGTCTTACATCAATATTTGAGGTTATGTTATATCTTAAATATTGCTTTAGTTAGCTCATCATAGCTCTTTAACCTAACCAATATAGATTCTAAATCATCCAGCTTGATCATACAAGGTCCGTCACTTGGGGCATTATCTGGGTCTTGGTGAACTTCCATAAAAACACCTGCTACTCCTACACTAACAGCTGCCCTTGCTAGTATTTCAGCATATTTTCTTTCGCCACCACTACTGTTACCTATGCCACCTGGTTGCTGAACTGAATGGGTTGCGTCAAAAATTATAGGAGTCTTAGTTTCTGCCATAATTGGCAAACTACGCATATCCGATACTAATGTGTTGTAACCAAAACATGCACCCCGTTCGGTAAGCATGATATTCTTTGCACCAAACGCTTCAAGTTTAGCATACACATTCTTCATATCCCAAGGGGCAAGAAACTGGCCTTTTTTAACATTAACAATCTTATTAGTCCTAACTGCAGCATGCAACAAATCTGTTTGTCTACATAAGAAGGCAGGGATTTGGATTATATCAACAATTTCAGCAACTTTAGCACACTGATCCTCTATATGAACGTCAGTAAGAATAGGGCAGTTAAAGGCTGTTTTTACTTTAGACAAAATTTCCAGCCCTTTCTCAAGACCGCTACCCCGGATACCATTTATTGAAGTTCTATTGGCTTTATCGAATGACGATTTATAGATAAAGGGTATGTTAAGTTTAGCAGTAAGGGTCACAAGCTTGTCAGCCATAAATAATGCATGATCTAGACTTTCTATTTGGCAAGGTCCAGCAATAAACACAAATGGTAAGGTATTACCAATTTTGATATTATGTAAATCAATTATTTTTTGCATAGGTTCTGTAAACATCTCTCTTTAATGGGTTTATCGCTCGTTGTTTTCGTCCTCGAATCCTCATGTGGATACCTAACCGTCATTGCGAGGAAGACCGTAGGTCGACGAAGCAATCCATTTCTGGTCACTTTTTGGATTGCTTCGTCGCTACTAAAGTAGCTCCTCGCAATGACGTTGAAGAATCTTGAGTGCATCACCTAGAATGCATACATCGTCCTTAAATTTTATTTAGCAATGGGCAAGCTAGACTCTTCTTGCTTATCGTCAACTTGTTCAATTTTCTTAATTATCCCAAGGTTTTTCTGAGAAGACAGATTGGCAAGAATAATAGCATTAATTATAAACAAGGTGGCAAGCACTACCGTGGTTTTAGTCAAGAAATTAGCTACAGTTCTGCCTGTTACAACACCCATATTACCACTACCACCGCTCATACCACTTAACCCATCATTGCCAGTCTTTTGCATCAGAATTACGATAATTAGCAGTATTGCTATTACAATATGAACAAAAAGTAATATATTCATCATTTTCTAAAAAACCTATAATTTAATATTTGAACTAAAATTTGATAATCAAGTGAAGATTTGCCAATCATAACCCCATCAATATTCTGTATACTTAATATTTTTTCTATATTACCTAAATTTACAGATCCACCATACACTAAGCTAATATTATTTGCAACTTGGCTTTGCTGAAGAAAATAATTGAGAACATCAAATATCTCTGTTAATTCTTCTTGGTTAGGAATAATCCCTGTTCCTATAGTCCAAATCGGCTCATAGGCTATTATCACATCTATCCCCTCTCCTATTTTATCATTTGGCAGGGATTCCACTAATTGTTTTAATAAAAATTTTTTATAATTATTATTTTTTCGTGTAGCTAGGTCTTCTCCGATACAAATAATAGGGCTGATCTTGGCGTTTAAGCAATTCTCTGCTTTTTGCCTGATTAATTCATTGGATTCTTGAAAGAAACTTCTACGTTCACTATGACCAACAATAGCGTAATTAATACCACTTAGTTTCAGTAATAGGCTTGAATATTCTCCCGTATAACTTCCTTGTCCTTCAAATTGACTGACATTTTGTCCACAAAACTCTATAGATTTGAATTTATCAGATAAATAAGCAAGATAGGGAGCAGGAGGAGCTATAATAAATTTATTGTTATGTTGCTGCTTTGTCAGCCTAGCACAAAATTTAAATGCATCATCTAAACTTATATGCATTTTCCAGTTAGCAATAATAAGTTTTTTCATAAAAATCGCTTGCAGATATTAGTGTACAGAACTATTTTAGTATACTACAAAAACTTGAAGAGAAAAATTTATATTTATGTTAAATAATATTAGAAACGCTGCTGATAGTTTTGTAATGCGTGTTTTACTTGGAATGATTGCCTTTGCATTTGTTGGATGGGGAATTAAAGATGTATTACAGACTACCAATAATTTTGATTTGATTACATTTTCTGATACAAAAACTATTAGCGAAGAAGATTTTCTAAAAGCAAAAGCCGAACAAATTCGTGTTATTCAAAAACAAACTGGAACACATCTTAGTGAAGAAGATATAAAGCAGTTGAATATTGATAATTTTATTATTAAAAAACTTATCAATAATCGCATTATGAACTATTTAGTACATTATTATAATCTAGATCTAACTGATGATACTGTGATTCAGTTTATTAAAGAATCTGCTAATTTTAAGAATGAGCAAGGTCTATTTGACGTAGCACTCTTTAAAGGTTTTTTAAAAAATTCTTATATTAATGAGGAGGACTATGTATCTGACGTTAAAGAACATACCTTAAAGAATAGTCTCATTAGTATTTTTATAGAATCATTTCAAACACCAAAAATAATGGTCAAAAATATCGTAGACTATATGGCTGAAACAAGAGATGTCGACCTTGTACAAATTGACCTAAAAGCTCAGCCTAAAGGTGCGTTTATGACTTATGCAACTCCGGTCGAGTTAGAAGAACTATACAAAGAAAACCAAGAGTTATTTGAAATACCAGAAAAACGTAGCTTGTCTTATGTAAAAATATCAAGTGAAGTGTTAGGTAAGCAAATT
Organism: Candidatus Tisiphia endosymbiont of Nedyus quadrimaculatus; assembly: GCF_964059235.1. Taxonomy (NCBI): domain Bacteria; kingdom Pseudomonadati; phylum Pseudomonadota; class Alphaproteobacteria; order Rickettsiales; family Rickettsiaceae; genus Candidatus Tisiphia; species Candidatus Tisiphia endosymbiont of Nedyus quadrimaculatus. Next base: position 667,543 of record NZ_OZ060452.1, on the reverse strand, counting down.
CATAATAGCGATGAAGAATTATTGAAGTTTTATCAGGATAACCAAGAAGAATTTGCTAATAAAAAATTTAGCGAGGTACAAAAACAGGTTAATGAATTATTGCAACAACAAAAAATAGAAGAGCTGAAGCTACTATTAGCAAAAAATCTAGAAGATGATGTGGCAGCTGGTTCAAGTTTAACAGAAATTGCTGGAAAATATGAATTACCAATACAGAATTTAGATTCTGTAAGTTATAAGGATTTAACTAATAATATACAAGATGAATTTCAAGAGTTGGCTAAGCCTGCGAGTGCCGAGCAAACGAAACATAGTCAAACCGTTGTTCCTACGCGAAGTCCCATCGTGCCACAACGCCAACACTTGAAAGGCGAATTGTATATTGATCTTGGTCAAAATGCTGACAGTATTTTTGATCTTGCAGAAGGAGAATTATCATATCCAATGGAGCTAACTGATAAAGGAGCTTTTATACTGGTTGAGATTAAATCTATTCAGCCAAGTAAACTACAAGAATTCTCGGCAGTCAGAGATCAAGTATACGAACTATGGTATAAGCAATATATTAGAAAGATAAATTTAGGAAACATAGAGAGTCTTGCTAAAGAATATAAACCTGGTAAAAGTAAAAAACCTCTAGACATTACTACCAACCAAGCTGCAACTTTTTCTAGGTATGAAATTCATAATAATCAGCAATTACCAGCAGAATTACTATCAGCAATTTTTAATGCTAACATTGATTCCAATACTCCAGTTTTTCAGTCAAAAGATAAGGCGTATTTTGCTTATGTAAAATCAAAAAGAATTGATAAGACGAAAAGGCAAGAAATTCAGAAAAAAAATGAAGTAGATATTGCAGTAGCCATAAGAAACAATGTTATTGATGAGCTGATTAGCTATGCCATCAAGAAAAATAAAATGAAACAAAAGAGTATGTGATTTATATTGTAATCTCAGTTTGATGTAATAAATTAATAGTAGGCTCAAGTAATCATAGCCATTAGGGGTGATGTTACTGCCATGATGTCATCCCAGCGAAAGCTGGGATCTAGAAAAATAAACCAAGAGGATTTTTTAAAATTTTTTAGACCCCGCACCGAAGCAGGGGTGACATCCGAAGAGGCAGGGATGAACACCCTAGGCTATTAAACCGATGTCTTACATCAATATTTGAGGTTATTGTATGTTATCATGATATAAATAAGACAATTTAGATAACTAATTTTAACTATATTGTTACTAAATCTTGCATATTAATATATATTAAGATTATATTATGTCATAATTAATATAATCTTAATATGTGTTTATTATGTCAAAAGATCGTATGCTATTAGAAAGGTTTTCTACCACAATACAATTACTTAAGAATGAAATTGATAAAATAGAACGAGCTAAAAAGTTATTTGCTACTGATAGTAGTGTTCATGAGATATTGAAGGCTGCTGATTTGGAAAAATGTTGTAATTTTGTAAAAAATACGGAAAGTAAATTAATAACTAGTCAGGAACTAAAATTAGCTAGTCGGGAATTAAAAGTTAGTTTAAAGGGTCTATATATAAAAAATTCTACCTTACTAAGGTATGATATAGATGATTGCAGAAATTTTGAAGAACGCAGTGACCAAATAGACGAAATAATTCAAGCTAGAAAGTTACTTAAATGTATTGACCAACATGATTTTAAGGAAGCACTGAAGATTGCTGGGTTGAGCTATATAATTAAGGAGTCTACACCATGGATAAGTAGAATATTGGAAAATACTTTTTTTGAAAATTTGGATAAATATTTAAAAGTTAGTAGAATATTGGAAAATACTTTTCTTAAAAATTTGGATGAATATTTAGAAGTTAAACGGGGAGAATATGAGACAATACTAGAGGCACGTCAGGCTGAATATGAGCGTGAACCAAGTGCTCCAGAACTACCCCTATCAACTCCTCCTGAAGGATCAAGTAATTGTAATAATACGTATGTTACTACTAACAACCATCCAGCAGCAGATTCAGCACCACCTAGTGTACTACCACTTGATCATTTATGCCCGCAACTACCTTCAGATATTACAACTATATCCCATACAATGAACTGTCCTCCGAAAGCTCGTAAAGTTGCACCACTACTTCCAGCACCACCTCCATATAGTAAATATTATAGTGAAGCAGTGCATGATGTATCTGATGAGACCCTTTTAGGTGATTTATATCATCATAATTAAGCTCAGTTCAATATAAGCACCCATAGTACCCTACATTTTTCTATAATCGTCATAGCAAGGCTCTTTAGATGCCGTGGCGATCCAGGTAAACAGCGAAGCTGTTTTTTCTAGTACGCTTCGCGTATCCTAGATTGCCGCGTCGCCGCTTTCAGCGACTCCTCTCTAATAGACGATCAGCAGCCATTTTAATAGTGGTTATATAAAAAATGTAAGGTAACCTCAGTTCGATATAAGAATTAATAATTCTTATATCGAACCGGCTTTGTTATAAGGAAAAATGCACTCTTGAAACGATTCTGCGAGTGCATTTTAACTTTTTTCATCATTCAATATGTGATTTTAATTATTAAAATCACATATTGAATGGAGTGTTATATTTTAACAATCAGGTGTAGAACCGCTTCAAACCTGATTGTTTCTATATATAACACGAAAGTTCGATGTAACAAGTTACATCGAATTCAGGTTATGGTACTATGATAAGCACCAAACAAAATGATACGCATTATGTCAACATATAACTCAAACATTCTCGGCAGGGTAATTTAAAAGTCGGGTTGTAAGCCTAATAGATAAGAGAAAAAGTGCTTAATATGTACTCGATGTCATTCCCGCGTAGGCAGGAATCTAAAAAAAATAGCCTGAAAGACTATTAAGTAATATATATCCCAGCCTACGCTGGGATGACATCGGTAGTGGTTGAATTTGTATCTATAACAACTAATGATTGTGACTTTTAAATTACCCTGCATTCTCGGGTTAGCTTTGTCTATTAACTATATAGGGTTTTACTATAGTATTGGTCTAAACATAAATAATTATTTAACTAACGCTCTGTTTCTGTTGTTCCATTATGAAACTTTATTAGACTTTTATAAATATACACACAATATTTTGTTCACAGAATATTTTTCTTAAAAATTTTTCTTTTTACCCCTTGAACTGTTACAAAATCAAGCATATATAGAATACACATTATAAGTATTAAAAATCTATGGAGGTAAGAATGTCTTTTAGACCATTGC